>JAFRQS010000001.1 GCA_017428495.1 Bacilli bacterium
CATCATTAGCAGATCCTATACTTATTCCTTTTAACAAATCCTCTACTTTCATTTCCTCATTTTCTTGCAAAAATATCTGACTGCCACCCATACTTGATGCATTTTTACTTACTTTTATTACCTCATCCATTTTTAAATTACCATTATCAATATTTTCCATAAATATAAGTAAACTCATCATTTTTGTCATAGAAGCAGGTGCATATTTTTCATGCACATTCTTTTCATATATAATTTTTCCAGTTGATGCCTCTATTAATATTGCACTTTTTGCATTTATAGCTATTTCCTCAGCTTTAACTGAAACAAATGTAAATAAAAGTAATAATATCAACATAATTTTTTTCATATTACACCTCTAATTTAATTTATGAATAACTTATACATTTATGCATTATATTTATTAGGTGATGATATGTATGCTATAAATTTAAATACAGATTTAATATTAGTAAATAAAGATTATGCATTAGATAAAAATTATGTACCTAATAATTTAGTTAAAATAAACAATAATTTTTCTACTAAAGAAATTTTTATATGTAAAAAAGTAAAATATTATTTTGAAAAAATGTGTAATGATGCATTAAATAATAATTTAAGAATAATTGCTATGTCTGGATATAGAGATTATGAATATCAAAAAAATTTATATAATGAATATTTAAAATTTGATAAAAAAGAAATAGTTGATACCTATTCTGCAAAACCAGGCCACTCTGAACATCAAACTGGTCTTGCAATAGATGTATGTACAGATAAAAAAGATTATATTGAATTTATAAATACAAGTGAATACATTTGGTTAAAGGATAATTGTCATAAATATGGATTTATAATTAGATATAATAAAAACAAAGAAAATATTACTGGATACAAATTTGAACCTTGGCATATTAGATATGTTGGCAATAGTGCTAAATATATATATGACAATAATATAACATTAGAAGAATATTTAAAAATAGTTAGAAATCTCTAACTATTTTATTATTCCATATATTATTGGTTCTTTCTCAATTTTACTATCACTTATTTCAAATGCATTCAATACTATATTGTAATCTATTTCCTTACTACCAACATATATCTTGGCTAATGAATCACCAATATTCACATAATCTCCAACATTTTTTAGTGTTTCAATTCCTACACTCATATCGATAGTATCATTCTTTGTCATTCTTCCACTACCTAATTTCAATGCTGCTTCTGCAATCGAAATTGCACTTATATTATTAATAAATCCTGACTTTGTAGATTTTATTTCTATAATCTTAGACGATATATTAATTGAGTTTATATTTCCACCTTGTAACTTCACTAATTCTAAGAATTTTTGATATGCTTTACCTGTTCTAAGAGATGATAAAACTTCTCCCTGAGCACTCATAAAATCACTATTTTTAGACATGCTTACCATATAACTAGCAAGAGTAATACATAAATCTCTTAAGTCTTTATTACCACCACCAGTTAAAACATCAATTGCTTCTTTTACTTCTAAAGCATTGCCTACCATATTACCAAGTGGATAATTCATATTTGTAATTAATGCTCTAGTCTCTTTACCATGACTATTACCTATATAAACCATTAATTTAGCTAAATCAATAGCATCATTCATATCATTTAATAATGCTCCATTACCATATTTAACATCTAATAATATTTTATCTGCGCCAGTAGCAAGTTTCTTACTCATTATACTAGCAGCAATAAGAGATTTAGAACTAACTGTTCCTGTAACATCTCTTAAAGCATATATTTTTTTATCTGCAGGTGTAATAGAACTTGTAGTAGTACCAATACATATATTGTATTTTTTAACTTGATTTATAAAATCACTTATATTCAAATTTACATTAAATCCAGGTATAGATTCTAACTTATCAATAGTACCACCAGTATATCCTAACCCTCTTCCACTCATTTTTGCTACAGGAACACCTAATGATGCCACTATTGGTAAAACAATTAAAGTTGTCTTATCACCTACACCTCCAGTTGAATGTTTATCAACTTTTATACCAGGTATACTACTTAAATCAATTTTATCTCCACTATCTAGCATAGCATCAGTTAAATATATAGTTTCTTCACTATCTAAACCATTTATACAAATAGCCATTAATAAAGCAGACATCTGATAATCTTCTATTTTACCCTGTACGTATGAATCCACAATGTATTTGATTTCATTTTTATTAAATTTACCATTCATTCTCTTCTTATTTATCAAATCAACAATATACATAAAATCACCTTTTTACTCTTATATATTATAGCATATAATTATTAAAATATGAATATAAATAAAAATAATGCATAGCATTATTTCAATTTCTTATCTATTAATTCAACCATTCTCTTTGGATCTTCAATTAATTTATAATATAAATCTTTATTTAATCTAACTTGTTTTAACAATTCAAACTCTTCTTTAGATATAAAAGTATGATATTCCTCGGTATCTTCCATGATTACAGGTATATCTTTACCAAGTAAATAATCTGTACTAACTCCAAAAATATTTGATATATCATCTAATGTATCAATACCTGGAACTCTTACATTTTTTTCATAACAACAAATACTTACTTTTGTTACATTTAATTTTGCACCTAATTCAGATTGTGTCATATTGTTCTTTTTTCTTAATTCTTTAAGTCTACTACCAACAAACATAATATTCACCTTGAAAAAATTATAAACAATTAAAAATATCATATTTGTCGAATTAACTAAAAAGTAACTTTTATAAAAATAAAAAAGTACCATTAATTGACTTAATCTTATCACACATCTTTTATGTATATCAATTATTAAGGTACTTTATATCTATTATTATTTATTTTAATACTACTTTGCTGCTACTACTTCAGATAATATAAATTCTGCTTTATCTACTTTTATTCTCTTATAATCATCATGATTATATGGAATATAACTACTTTCTTTTGCAGTTCCGTTAACATCAATTGAATTGAAAGAAATATAATTTAGTCCAGCAACTTTATCATTTGTGTAGTAAACTAAATATCCATATAAACCAACACTTTTACCAGTTTTATTAGTAACTAAAACATTATATTCTTCTCCACTAGTGGCTAATTCTACCTTTGTTTCAATTTTATCCTTATAATCTACACATTGTGATTTATCAATTGGTGAATATGCATCTATACCACTATCAACAATTTTATATGTTGAATACTTTTTATCATATAATGATGCTACATCATACACCTTCACACCTGATTGTACACAAGTAAAATATAAATTTTCTTCAGTAACCTGAACATTATTTTCATCATAAAATTTAACTGGTATAGTTATATTTACAAAATCATTATTTGTAGAACTTAAAGAAAATATTATATCTGTATCTTTATCATCAGTATACTCATTTTCAACTTTATATGATATATTTTTAATTAATTTTGCTTTTTCTTCTTCTTGTTTCTTTTCATAATCTGCCATACGTTCTTCAGCTGTTTTTGCTGGATTATTTCCTTTTTTATCTCCTAATACTAACAACAATACTAGTGCAATTATTGCAATAACTGCTACTACTACAATTATAATGAACACTTTATTTCCGCCATTATTAGATTTACCATTATTATTCATGCCATATCCCTGTTGAAATTGTCCATTCATATAATTGCCTTGATTATTATAATTTGGCTGCATATTTGAATTATTATATCCTTGCATACCATTTTGTTGATTGTCATAACCATTGTTTTGATTATTATACCCTCCATAATTATTTTGATTCATATTTTCCTCCTATATTATATTACTAATTATATCACATATTAATATTAAAAATATATATTAATTATTACTTTACATATTAAAAGCAGACTATGCATCTGCTTTATGATTAGGTGATAAGAATGAAACTTTTTCTGCTACTACTTCTGTTGTATATCTTTTCTTTTCATCTTCTGTCTCAAATACCCTTGTTTGAACCCTTCCTTTAACACCTAATATATCACCTCTTTTACAATACTCAGTAGTATTCTCTGCTATGCCAGTCCATAAAACACAATCAATAAAATCGGTTTCATAAACACCTTCCGCATTTTTATAACTTCTTGGTACTGCTAAAGTTATATTGGTTACTTTCTTACCTCCTTCTGTTTGTCTTAATTCTGGGTCTCTAACTAATCTTCCAACAATTACAATTTGATTCAACATAAAATTTCTCCTTTCAAAAGTGATAATACTTCAAATAAAAAATGCATGCAAATGACAAAAAAATGATTTTATTAAAAACAATAAAACCATTTTTACTTTTTTGTTATACAAAAACATCATTTTTGTATTTTTTCTATTACTAAAATTTATTTTTTAACAAATTATTTAATTCTACAGCATATTCCATAGGAAGTTCATCTCTAAACTCATCTATGAACCCCATTATTATCATTTCCCTTGCTTTATCTTCATCTATTCCCTTGGTTTTCATATAAAACAACTTATCATCACTAACCTTAGATACTGTAGCTTCATGCTCTAAAGTTGATGAATCATTTAATATTATGTTTTTTGGAATAGTATCGCTTTTAGCAGTTTCATCTAAAAGAATTGTATCACACTTTATATTAGCTATAGAATTTATTGCACCTTCTTTTATTCTAACTGTCCCCCTATATGTAGCATTACCAGTATGTCTAGCTATACTTTTTGCAATTATGTTACTTTTTGTATTAGGAGCATTATGTATCATCCTTGCTCCTGTATCTTGAATTTGCCCTTCATCTGCCATAGCAATACTAATACACGTTCCTTTAGCGCCATTACCATTAAGAATACATGCTGGATACTTCATATTTATTTTAGCACCTATATTACCATCTATCCATTCCATCAATCCATTTTCATCTACTATAGCTCTTTTTGTAACTAAATTATATATATTAGATGCCCAATTTTGAATTGTTGTATATCTACATTTTGCATTTTTACCTACAAATATTTCTACTACAGCAGCATGTAAACTATCTGTTGTATAAGTAGGTGCTGTGCATCCTTCAATATAGTGTAATTCAGAATTATCATCAACTATTATTAATGTTCTTTCAAATTGACCCATATCTTTTGTATTTATTCTAAAATAACTTTGTAATGGTCTATCTAATTTAGTATTGGGTGGAATATAAATAAAACTTCCACCACTCCATACGCAACCATTTAATGCTGTAAATTTATTTTCATTATATTTTACTAATGTATTAAAATACTTTTTAAATATCTCTGGATGTTCTTTTAAAGCTGTATCTGTATCAGTAAATATTATACCTTTTTCTTTTATTTCATCTAACATATTATGATATATTGCTTCACTTTCGAATTGAGTAGTAACTCCACCCAAATACTTCTTTTCAGCATCTATTATACCTATCTTATCAAATGTATTTTTTACATCACATCTAACACTTTCCCAATTATTAAACACTTTATCATTTATTCTTTTATAATAATGAATATTATTAAAATTTATATCTAATTTAGGTCCAAAACTAGGCATATTCATTTTTTCAAATGCTTTATATGAATTAATCCTAAAATCAGTCATCCATTTTGGTTCATTCTTTAATTTAGATATTGTTTTAACAGTATTTATATTTAATCCTTTACCTAACTCAATTTCTTCTACCATTTAATCTACCCTTCTTATAACATGAGTAACATAATGATTTATATTTATCATTACTACCTAATAATACTTGCTCACCTTCATATATTATTCCATTATCATCATACCTAGCATTTACTATAGCTTCATTACCACATTCACATTTTTTAGTTAATCCATTTACCACATCAGCAAGCTTAAACAATTCTTCTGATCCTTCAAAAAATCTTAATTGAAAATCTGTTCTAAGGCCATATGTATATACAGGTTTATTGAATTCTTCTGCTATTTTCTTTAATTCTATTATTTGTGTCTTAGTAGAAAATTGTACTTCATCAACAATGACACAATCACAATCTAGTATTTCATCCATAAATTTTACTAATATTCTATCATGCGTATCATAAGTTCTTGCTTCAGCTTCAATGCCTACTCTTGATTTAATTATTACACTACCATCTCTATTATCAGTACTTGGCTTTAATAAAAGCACATTAAACCCACTTTCATTTAAAGCAAATTTCCTCATAAGTGCTAGCGCCGTTTTAGATGATCCCATTGATCCATATGTAAATTCTAACTTTGCCATAAACCCTCCAATATATCATTAATTACATAACTAGCACATAATATCCCTGCTACTGATGGTACTAAAGAAGTAGAACCAGGCGTTCTATCATTTATATCTATACCCTTTTCAGTCGAAGATACAACCATTATCTTTCTTTTTTCTTCTTTAAATTTGTTTCTAATCACTTTTGCAAGAGGATCATAACTAGTTTTCTTTAATTCAGTTATTTTTAACATTTCTGGATGAAACTTATTACCAGTTCCCATAGAACTAATTATTTTTATATTTCTATTTAAACATTCTCTAATAATTTCTATTTTTGTACTCACCGTATCACAAGCATCTATTACATAATCAATATGATATTTAAATAAATCTAATATATTTTCCTTAGTGATAAATTTATCAATAGTTATTACATTACAATCTTTATTGATATCTAATATTCTTTTCTTAGCAACTTCTACTTTCTTTTCTCCAATATTAGAATTAAGACTTATTATTTGTCGATTTAAATTTGCGATATCTACAACATCATTATCTACAATTATTAAGTTATTAATACCCATTCTTACTAAACTTTCTAATGAATATCCTCCTACTCCACCTATTCCAATTATGAGAACTGTCTTATTTCTAATTTCATTTATTTCATCATTAGATAATATCTTATTTAACCTAGATAACCACATAATATCACCAAAAATATTATACTATAAATATTAAAAAAATACATAAAAAAATCCCATAAACGTGTTATAGCGATAAACCCCGATATTATATCAGGTGGGCATCCCCATGTAGTTTTTTGGATCCTTAATCACTTAATGGTAAGTATTCGACACCAACTACACTTTAGATTCCCTTTCACTCGCTTAGTTCGGATTTATGATAACACATCCATAGGATACCTTAATTATATCAATTTATTTTAAATAATGCAAGTCTATGTCATCATTTTATCTATAGCTTTAAATACTCCATTTATTCCTTTCTTTATATATTTACTTGCAAAATTTGAAATAGAAAGACTAATTTTTGATATTTCATTAGAATAATCCTTAATAGTATTTTTTTGATAATCTTCTACGTCTATTTCTTTATTATTTTTTACATCATCCTCAAATCTCTTAATCTCTTCATTTGTCAATTCTATTTTTTTATGCATACCATATTCATAATAACCAATACTATTTGAAAAATAAATAGTTAAAAATATTACAAATAAAAATATCATGACTGTTCTAAAAACTTTTTCACTATCCATTTATTACCTCCAATATAGAAATAGATAATACTTTTATACTTCTCAATACTTCAGAAAAACTGCTATCATATCCACCAATGTCAATTCTTATATTATCATCATATGAATTGCTAAAATATATTTTACTAATTCCCTTACAATTATTATTCAATGCATAATGCAAATTCTTTATAAATTGAATATTTTTTTTATTAGTATATAAACTTATAACTCCATATTCCATATTATTAATTTTTATATTTGAATTTTTATAATTACTCCTACCTATATCTAATATATACTTAATCGATTCATAACTACTTATTCTATCAGATAATATAATATCAATATTATTCTCATACTTATCAATAATAGTATCTTCAAATATATTATTAATACCAATATTATTTAATTCATTACTTAAATAATATGCAGAAGTATATACTGTAGTCTTATTATTATATTCTATTTTGTAGCTTAAAGTTTGATTACTATTATAAATATATATAATTGGATCCTCTACTTTAATAGTAGAAAATGATTTATATTCATTATTATTAAATTCAATAAATTTTATAGGATTTAAATTATTAGATACAAATTCTACTAGATTATTATAAAAATTATTATAATATGCGTCACTCATTATTAATTTAAAATAATCAGAAGAACTTAAGTTATTTGTATAATATAAATAACTAATTGTAGAAATACATACTACAATCATAAAAAAAAGAAAAAAGAACACCCTAATAAATATAAATTTCTTTTTCCCAAGTTTCATATTATCACCAATTCTAAAATATCACATAGATATGCAAAAAAATGTCAAAAAAAAGATAGGAATTATTCCTATCTAATTACTTAGTTTCTGCACTTTTATCTTTAATCCAGAATGGTCCATATTGATTACCATTGATACTTTTTCTTCTATAATTAATTACTTTATATCCCAAACCAGTACAAGTATCTACATAACCATCACTATATGTTGTTCTTTCTTGTTTAATACATAATTTTGGTTCTTTATCATTAGTAGTTCTAAAGAAATCTACTAAACATACTGCCATCCATGCAAATAGTATTATCCATAAAATAACATTCATAATTCTATTGAACAAAGATTTTTTGCTTTTCTTTTCATCAAAGAATTCTTCTTTTTTAACCATTTCTTCTGTTTCTTTTTCTTTATTATCCATTACTTCTCACCACTTTCAAATGATATTTTATCTTCTATTAATCTATTAAGTTCTGTTGAAGATAATTTTTGATTAGATATAATCTTTAGTATTGCAGAATATAAAAGTCTCAACCTCAATTTATCCTTACTATTCATTTTAGCAAATTTAAGTCTTACTGGATATCCACTATCTAAAAATAAACTTATTTCAGCACTTTTCGGATGAAATATTACTGAACATGTTGATATTGATTCATAAGGTATTACATATATTTGCTTTTTAATACCCATTAAACTATAGTTATCAAACAACACTATTTTTTCAGTAGTGAATATACCGTGATCAGTACTTGTTTTATAAGCTGCAAGTATCTTTTCATCATCAAATACATAATCATTTACATACTTAGGCAACTTATTCTTATCAAGAACAGAAGAAAAGTTAAAATATTTAGTTATTTCTTTATATTTTATATATGCCATATTTTAACTTTCTCCTTTCTTATTTGTCTCTACTACCATGTAGAAACATTTGATATTTTTTCTTCATCAATTGCTTTATATTCACCATTTATTGGTTTAAATGTAACTTTATATGTTCCATAACCTCTTCTAATATATGTAATTTCTACAGTATTAGCTACATTAGTATCATTTGATACATCATCTGTTAAATTATCATATCTAGTTCCAATACCATAGATATATGTTGGATCATAACTAGACTCAGTTTGATTCCACCATGAACCACTTGTTACAACTCTTGACCATCTAACTACTCCATATGAATTATATTCACCAAATGGTTGATAAGTTCCTGCATATAAATTAGTTAATGTTTTTGAGCCATCATTATAGTTTGCAACAACACTAGTTACTTTAATGTTTTGGTCATAGTGTTCTATTACTTCAAATACTTTATGAGTTAATGTCACTTCTGTAACATTAGGCGAAACGTTACAATTTTTTGTACAATTAGATCTTGTTGTTCTGTTAAACTTACTATCAGTTTTTAATATAACTTCAAATTTAGTTTGTGACGCTTCTTCATTTTGAACTTTATATGTAATTGATGTATCAGTAAATCCATTTTCTGTGATTGTTAATGGGATATCATCACCAACTTCAGCTGTACTTAAATCATTTGTATAGTTTGTTGTTGCTATTTCAGAACCATCAGCATAAACTTCAAATACTATAATCAATGTTGTTAAGTTTACTGATGTTCCTTTTTGGAATACCCAGTTAACATTAGGTAATTCTTCTACCCTAATACCAATTTGATTTGGAGTATATACAGCATTTACTGTTAAATCACCTGTAATATTAGAGAAATCTTTATCCCATTCTTTAAATGTCCAATTTTCTTTAGTTGGATTGGCAGGTGCTGTTGCGCCATGTCCATATTCAACTGTTTCAGTCTTTAATACTGAATCATCTGATTTAAATGTTACTGTATAACTTCTTACTGCACTTGTGTATGTTGCTGTATATGTTGCATTTCCTGTTACATTTGCTATTTCTGGTGTCCATCCTGCAAATGTATATGTATACTGTGCTGTTGATGCTTTTTCTGGATCTGCTGGTACTTCTATATCACTAGCTAATGTTCCATATTCATATTCTGTACTTGATATTTCTGTTCCATCTTCATCTACAAATTTTATTGTGTAATTTCTTACTGCACTTGTATATGTTGCTGTATATGTTGCATTTCCTGTTA
>JAFRQS010000010.1 GCA_017428495.1 Bacilli bacterium
ATAATAATAATAATAATAACAATATATTTTTACAATTATTGTATAAAATGTGTTTTTTTCTGTATGAATGGTAAATTTATAATAAATAAAAATTAGTATTATATACTAATTTCAATCAACTTTTTTACATCTATTTTTTAATAATTTGATATATATATAATATGACCTGTTAGAATCATTGTAAAAATTATTAAACCTATATATATTTATATTTATACTACCTTGTACCATTATAATTAATTTACCAATTTTTTCTACTTTTTATATTAAATTTGCAATATCACTTTTTCATTTACTATTATTTCTAGTTCCAATTTCATATGGTGAATCAATAATAATTAAATCCAATAGATTAATCTGGTATTTTTTTATTTCTTTAAAACAATCTTAATAATAAATCTTATTTAATTTTACAAATTTTTCTCAAATTCATCATTAATAATTTCATCTAATAAGTTAAGTAAATAGTCATCATCCCAAAGACTTTCTATATCTAAATTACTTTTATTTAAATTGTTATCAATTGCAGATTTTAAATATGAATATTTATTTATGATTTTATTACCATACTCATCTTTAAAATTATTTTTAATAGCTTTAGAACAAACATAATTAACTATAATTGCTAATTCTTTGTATGTTATTCCATTATTCAGGTAATCATTAAATAAATCATCATACTGAAATCTTTTTAAGTCATATTCTTGAATATATTTATTATTAATTAAACTTAATGTAAGAGCATTATGTTTTTCTGGAATAAAAAAACAAGAAGATTGTTTATCTATTATATCTTCTTTGTCTTTAGTATTTTGTATATTAGTATTTATTTGTATGTCCTTTCCCATATCTGCTTTATCCATATCTCCTTTTGGGCTATGTGGAATTTCATATATCAAATAATTATATTCAAATTGTCCAATTTCATTTTGTTTCTTTTCAATAACTAAGTATCCTAAATCTTTTAATTCTTGTAATATATTTCTAACAGCTTTAATACCTTCTTTACTTAAAGATACTAATCCATTTAAAGAATAATCCCAATCTTCTGGTAATGACAACATAAATGATAATAAACCTTTTGCCTTATATGATAAATTTTTATCTCTCAAATGATAATTACTCATTATTGTATAATCTTTATTTTTTTCTATTTTAAATACTGACATATCTACCTCCTTTTATTAAAAAAATAGTAGATACAAATCTACTATTAGTTACATATATTCTTCAAAAATTTCACCTTTTATATCAATTATATTTTCTATTTTAATTTTTGTTTTATCCATAAAAATTATTACTTTTTCTATATCATCTATTATTTTTACAATATTTGTATATTCTAAATAATTACCACCTGTTTTTCTTATATCTTTTTTAAAATATACAACTGTTATTTTTGGCTTCTCATTAATGTATTTTTTTATTATATGCAATTTACTATCAATATCATTTTTATTATCTTCAGATAATTCTTTTTTAGATTTTGTAAGTCTTGCTGTTTCTTTTACTATTTCCTTATATCCAGTTAAAGCATCATAAGCAGAAAATTGTGCAGCTCTATTATCTATTGACATTCTTTTATGATATTTTAATTCATAATATGGTAAGTTAATTATACTATCATATTTACTCATCCTTTATGTCCTCCAACTTGCTTATTTCTATCTATTGTAGTAGCACCTTCCATTAGATTCATTCCTTTTAATATAGCATTTTTACCATATTTATTTTTTATATTTAAAATTGTTTTTTGAATCTTCCTTTCTTCTAATTCTTCATTTAATTCTTTTTCCTCATCTATTAATTCTTTTTCATTATCAGAAAACAAATCAAATTGTTTATATATAGGTTTATTTACTGCATCAACCTCTTTAATTAAATTACTAAATAATATATTTATTCTTCTTGTAAGTAATATCGGATTAACTATTTCTTTAAATAGCTCTAGAACTTTTTCCATTATCAACTTTGTTGAAGAAGTTTTATGACTTATATTAATTGTTCCATGAGCTGGTTTTGGCGCTAAGCGACCATAATAATCACTTTTTACTTCACCTATATATTTACTAAATATATCTATATTCTCTAAATTTGAAGAATCATAAGATATCGTTAATACTATTTGATCTGTTAAAAAACCTTTGTTTACTAAATCTAATGTTAATAATTCAGTCATTTCCATTACTATTAGTTTTGTTTTTTCATAACTATATGGTTCATGTAATACTTGACCAGAAGATATACTGGTATTTTTAGGTTTATATTTTTTAACATCACTTGTTGTACAAGGTTCATATCCCCATGCATGATCTATTAATAATTCCGCGTTTACTCCAAATAACTTAAATAACTTATTTTCATTTTCTATTGAAGTAAGTGCAATATCTCCCATTGTAAAGATACCATTATCTTCTAGTTTCTTAGAAATTCCTTTTCCAATCCTCCAAAAATCAGTTAGTGGTTTATGTTCCCACAATAATTTTCTATATGCCATTTCATCTAATGTAGCAATTCTTACACCTTGTTCATTAGCTTTTACATGCTTTGCAACTATATCCATTGCTACTTTTGCTAAATACATATTTGAACCTATACCAGCAGTTGCAGTAATTCCAGTTGTTTCATATACATCTTGAATCATTTTTGTTACAAGCTCTTTTGGTTTTAATTTATATAATTTTAAATAATTAGTAATATCACAAAATACTTCATCAATCGAATAAACATATATATCTTCTTCTGATAAATATTTTAAATAAATATTATATATCTCTGCACTATATTTCATATAAAGATTCATTCTAGGTGGAGCAATAATATAATCTAATTCTAATTTAGGATTATCTTTTAATTCGTTATCATCGAATGATTTATCTATAAATTTAGATTTAATTTTATTTCTTCTTTGTCTATTTATTTCATTTACCTTTTGAATAACTTCAAAAAGTCTTGATCTACCAGACAACCCATATTGTTTTAAAGAAGGCGTTACTGCAAGACAAATAGTCTTTTCAGTTCTTGATTCATCAGCAACAACTAAATTAGTTGTAAGTGGATTTAAATGTCTTTCTACACACTCTACTGAAGCATAAAAACTTTTCAAATCAATACACATATAAATCCTATTCACTCTCACACCTTCTTTCAAAAAGTATTATAACACAAATTTTTAAAATATGAACATTTGTTTGTATGTAATTTGTTATTTGATTATTGCATTATATGGACTTTATGTGATATAGTTATTTTATAACACATATATAATTATTGGTTCATGGAGGGATTATGGAAAAATCAAGAAAGCATATTATTTATAGTAGAAAATCTAAATATACTGGGAAAGGAGAAAGTGTTGAAAATCAAGTTGATCTATGTAAACAAAAAATACTTGCTAAATATCCAAATTTAACTGACGATGACATTAAAGTATTTACTGATGAAGGATTTACTGGTGCGAATACGAATAGACCTGCATTTCAAAAATTATTAAATGAAATTAGAGACAATAAAGTTGAATCAGTTACATGCTATAGATTAGATAGAGTTAGTAGAAATGTTGGTGACTTTTGTAATTTAATAAACGAGTTAGAAAAATATAATGTTGGATTTATATCTATAAGAGAAGATTTTGATACTACTTCACCTATGGGAAAAGCAATGATGTTAATTTGTTCTGTTTTTGCTCAGCTTGAAAGAGATACAATTGCCGAGAGAATTAGAGATAATATGATGGAACTTGCTAAAACTGGTAGATGGCTTGGTGGAACTCCTCCTACTGGATTTAAATCTGTAGAAGTGCAAACTTTTAATCAAGATGGAAAAAAGAAAAAATTATTTAAACTTGAAGAAATATCTGATGAAAAAAATTTAATTATATTACTAAAAAATAAATATAAAGAAATTAAATCTCAAACTGGTCTTGAAACTTATACTATTCAAAATAATCTTCAAACTAAAAATGGCAAGAGATTTACTAGATGGGCTTTAGTTAATATTTTAACAAATCCTGTTTATTGTAAAGCTGATATAGATGCTTATAATTATTTTACTGAAAAAGGTGCATTAGTAATCGGCGAAAAAGAAGATTATGATGGTAAGTATGGACTTATGGTTTATAATAAAACAAATCAAATGACTGGTAAAAGTAAAAAAGATAATGATATAAGTGAATGGATTGTTGCAATTGGTAAACATAAAGGTTTTTGGTCTGGTAAAGAACATGTTGAAGTACAACAATTGCTAGAATTGGGTTCTAACAAAAGATTTAGAAAACCCAATATTAATAATGCTCTACTTTCTGGATTACTTCGTTGTAGTTATTGTAATAGTTTTATGAGACCTAAAGTAAGAAGTAATTCATCTGGTGATGAAGTTAAATTTACATATCTTTGTGAATTAAAAGACAAAAGTAGAAAAACAAAATGTGATCATAAAAATCTAAATGGTAATGAAGCAGATAGATTAGTTACTAATGTAATAAAAGAATTAACTGATACTAAGGGAGAATACTATACTTCATTAAGAAATCTTGCAAATGGCAAATTAAATATGTTTGATGAAAAATCTAGTGAATTATATACATTAACTAATGAAAAAAAGAAAAATGAAAAAGATATTGAATCTTTAATTGAGAAAATTAAAATTGTACCTGCTGATATAGTTGATGATTTAGCAAAAGAAATTCAAAAACTAAAAAAAGCAAATCTTGAAATAGATGATAAAATAAAATTACTTGATATAAATAAATCAACTATTATTGAAGATTCTGAAAATGCTAAACTAGTTTTAAATATATTAGACACTTATTGCAAAAAATTTGATGATTTAGATTTACTTCAAAAAAGAACTGTTATTAAATTATTAATATCATCTGCATATAGCGATGGTGAAAATCTATTCTTAAATTTGACTGGTACAAGGGAGTCTTCTAAACTAACTAAGTTTCCATTAGGTGATAATTGAAAATGAAATACTAATGCATTATAGAAACAACAAAAAAAATAGTAAAAATATAAGTCTAGATGAATCAATTGGTTTTGATAAAGAAGGAAATGAAATAACAATAGTAGATATTATTAAAACTCCAGAACCTGATTTTATATCTGATATTACTACTAAAGATAATATTAAAAAATTAAATAAATATATAGACATATTAAATCCTAGAGAAAAAAACATAATAATAAAAAGGTATGGGTTATATAATGAAAAAGAAACTACACAAAAAGAAATTGCAAAAGAATTAAATATCAGTAGAAGCTATGTATCTAGAATAGAAAAAAGAGCTTTAACTAAGCTCTTAAGAGAATTTATCAGAAACAATAATAATTAAATCTCCTTTAATATATTCTCATTATTTTCATTTACAAATATATAATTTCTAATTTTATATTTATTACTAATATTATTTTTAAACCCATCTATATTTTGATGTGTAGAAATAATTATAATTCTCTTTTTATCTTTATTTGCATATTTAACTATATATTCTAAAATATTTTCTGCATCTATACCAATATCATTCTTATCATCTAATCCTGAAGTAGGTTCATCTAATATTAATGCATCTATATCATCATCTAAAAAATATAACATTTTTGCAAGTATTAATCTTTGCCTTTGACCATTTGACAAAGAATGTTCAAATTGCTTCTCTTTAAAATATTTCCATACATCATGTGAATTTGACTCTATTTCAGTCCATAAATGTAAATTCTTTAGAATATCTTCCATCTTATTTAAATCCGGATTTTTATCACAGCAAAATAACTCATCAAACATATTTAAGCTTCCAAATCTTAGCTTTTCATCATAAAATAAGAATCTAGTTGTAGATGGTATTTCTACGTTTTTCTCTAATTTAATTCTTTCTGTAATCATATTCATAAATGTAGATTTACCACTACCAGATGGTCCATAAAGTATTATTACTTCGCCACTATTTATATTTATAGTTTCTCTTGATTTTAATGTAAATGGTATATCATTTTTTGATTCTTCTTTATAACTTATAGTGAATGGTTTTACAATTATATTATCTACAATTTTAGGTTTTTCATTAGTTATAGAATGATATATATCCAATATTAATTTCATATCTTCTTCTTCAGTATTAATTTTATTTATTCTTTCACTATTATAATCAAGAGCATATACAAATCTTCTAATATATCCCATTGCTGTTTCTATAATTACTAATGTTGCTGTTATCTCAGTTATACTAGCTAATGTTAAATTAGACAATTTAATACTTGCTATATAAAATATTATTATTCCATAATTACATAATGTTTCTACTAAACTTACAAAGAATCTAGATATATTCATTTTTTTATAAAAATTCTTAACGTTTTTATTACTATTTATTACAGTATCCTTAAATTTATTTATTCTCATATCTAAATCTTTATTTACAATAGAAGGTACTCTAAGTAAATCATTTACTATTAATGATTGTTCATTATTATATTCTCTATGCTTTTTAAAAAATGTATTTCTATTTAAATTTATATATGCACTCGATAAGAATGATATAAAACTAAAGAATATTATTAAAGGTATAAATATTGTATTTGGTACAGTATTGTTAGTAAATATTGCTGTAATAAGCATTAATATTACACTTAATATTTGTAATATATCAAATCTATGTTTAATTTCTTGTCTCCATAAATTATTTAAATAATTTTTAATTGTATTTAATGATGATTCATTACTAAGTACTTTATATATTTTATTTTTATCATCATATTTTAAAACTTTATCCCTAGTTTTCCCTATTATATTACTACCTCTATATACTATCTCATCATCAAATATTAAATCAAATTTAGTTTTTTCACTATCTTCATATATATAAAATGCATCTCTTAATACATCTTCACCTTTATATAATAAGAAAAATATTACTCCAAGAAATAATAATCTCAATTCTATCATCATATTTGTAAGTTTAAGAGTAAATGCGAATATTAATGCTACTAATGTTGAAACAAAACTAAAGATTTCTACTTTAGTACCCATTTTTTTTACATTTTTAGGTATTTTTACTACCTCATCATCTATTCCACAAGGTTTAATAAAATCAATTAATAAATTTTTAATTTCACTTAACAACTTCATACTACCTCTAATCAACTAAGAATTCATGAATAATTTCCTCTTCATTATCTAACTCTAAATCTTCTATTCTTTGTGCACTACATTTAGATGCTAATAAAATAGATTCTACTTTATGTACTGCATCACTTATATTATCATTTACAACTACATAATTATATTTATTAAATTCATTCACCAATTTATAATCTTCTTTAAATCTTTTTAACATTTTTTCTCTTGGATCTCTATTTCTATCTATTATTCTTCTCATAAGTGTTTTTAAATCTGGTGGCATTATAAATATAAATATTGCATCTTTAAACATTTTCTTTATGTTTAATGCCCCTGTAATATCTATTACTAATACTACATCTATTCCTTTTTCTAATCTTTTTACTACTTCATCTTTAGGTGTACCATAATATTTATCATATACTTTTGCATATTCCAAAAAATTATCTTTTTTAATGTTATCTATAAATTTTTCCTCATCTACAAAATAATAATCTACTCCATCTTTTTCTTTTTCTCTTCTATCTCTAGTAGTCATAGATATAGACAAATATATATTCTTATTTCTTTTTAATAATTCACTTACTATTGTGTCTTTCCCTGCACCACTAGGACCAGAAACTACAATTAAATCTCCATCTTTTTTCTTTTTCATAAGTCACCTACACAAAATTAATTAATATTTCATTAGATTTATATATCCACTCATCACTTATAAATATATAATCTTCATCTTCATTCAACATTTTATTATCTAATAACTCTTTAATATTAAATACTTCATATATATTTTTACCAAATTTATCACTAAATTCCTTCTTGTTAATACCATGTATCTTTCTAAAACCTAATATAAGTTCATATTTTAATCTGTCATCTTCACTTACTTTCACAATATTATCTACATAATTATGTGCATTATATTTATTTAAATTCTTAGTATTATCATATCTATAGCCTTCTAAATACCCAGATGCAGATAGTCCAAAACCATAATAATAATTGTTATTCCAATATACTAAATTATGCTTAGATTCATAACCTATTTTAGAATAATTACTTATTTCATAATGATTATACTCTCTATTATTTAACCTTTTTTCTATATATCTATACATATCATAATCTAAATCTTCATCTATTGGTTTTATTTTGTCAATAAATAATTTAGTATTTGGTTCAATCATTAAAGAATAACATGATATGTGTTCTACATTAAGCCTTAATATATTATCTACATCATATTCTAAATCCTCAATGGTTTCATTAGGTAAAGCATACATTAAATCTACATTTATATTATTAAATCCTATCATTTTAGCCATCTCTATTTTTTCAAATACTTCTTCTTTAGTATGATTTCTATTTAATAATTTTATATATTTATCATTAAAAGTTTGAACTCCTACACTTAATCTATTTATACCATTCTTTTTAAACAATATTAATTTCTCATTAGTTAAACTTTCTATATTACATTCTATAGTAAACTCTTCTAATTCACTTAAATCAAATAAATTTATTATTTCAAATAATTTATTTAATTCATCTATATCAAGTACACTAGGAGTTCCTCCACCAATGTATAATGTTCTTACTTTTTCACCATTGTATTTATTTTTAATTTCATATTTTAGACTTTCTAAGTACTCATCTGCCCAATCTTTTTTATATTTCATTTTACAAAAGTCACAATAGGAACAAATATCATGACAAAAAGGAATATGTATATAAACGCTCTTCATGATATCACCTCATAACAATTATAACAAAAAAGAATGTTATTTTAAACACTCTTTACTAATTATTGTCACCTTTTTCATCAACCGAAAGTACAGATAAGAATGCTTCTTGTGGTATTTCAACTTTACCTACTACTTTCATTCTCTTCTTACCTTCTTTTTGCTTTTCAAGTAATTTTCTTTTACGAGTAATATCTCCACCATAACATTTTGCAAGTACATTCTTTCTCATAGCTTTAATATCACTTCTTGCAATTACTTTATTACCAATAGTAGCTTGTATTGGTACTTCAAACATTTGTCTCGGTATAATCTTCTTTAAATTTTCTACTATTACTTTACCTCTTTTATATGCAAAATCTTTATGTACAATTATACTTAATGCATCTACACTTTCTCCATTAATTAATATATCCATTTTTACTAAATTACTAACTCTATTACCAATGTAATCATAGTCAAAAGAAGCATATCCTTTTGTATAACTTTTTAACTTATCAAAAAAATCATATACTATTTCAGATAAAGGTATATCATAATGAATATTTACTCTAGCCTGATCTATATATTCCATATTTATAAATGTGCCTCTTTTATCTTGACATAACTCCATAACAGAACCAACATATTCAGTAGGTACAAATATACTTGTCTTAATATATGGTTCTTTTATTTCTTTAATTAAAGTTCTATCTGGTAACTTAGTAGGATTTTCTACACTTATTACATTACCATCAGTAAGTATTACCTCATACACAACAGATGGACTTGTAGCAATTAAATCAATATTAAATTCCCTTTCAATTCTTTCTTCAATTACATCCATATGAAGCATACCTAAAAAACCACATCTAAATCCAAAACCTAATGCTTTAGATGTTTCTGGTTCAAAAGAAAGTGATGCATCATTTAATTTTAATTTTTCTAACGCTTCTTTAAGTTCTAAATATTTTTTAGAATCTATTGGATATAATCCACAGAATACCATTGGTTTTACTTCTTTATATCCTTCCAAAGACCCAACATTACTATTTTCACTTACTAAAGTGTCTCCTACTTTAACATCACTTATACTTTTAATAGATGCTGTAAGATATCCAACATCTCCAGCATTTAATGTTTTCTTCATAGGACTTGGTGTATTAACTCCAACTTCTACCACTTCATAAATGGCACCTGTAGCATTCATCTTTATTTTATCTCCTACTTTAATACTACCATTTACTACTCTTGTATATATTATTACACCTTTATAAGAATCAAATATACTATCGAATATTAAAGCTTGTAGTTCATCACTATCACTCTTAGGACTAGGAATTCTATCTACTATTGCATCTAATAATTCATCTATTCCTATTCCATTTTTAGCACTTACTAAAAGTATTTCATCTTCCCTAAAACCAAGATTGTCTATTATTTCTTTTTTTGTCTTTTCTACATCTGCATTAGGTAAATCTATTTTATTTATAACAGGAATAATAGTTAAATTATGAGATAATGCAAGATATAAATTAGCAATAGTTTGTGCTTCTATTCCTTGAGTTGCATCCACAACTAAAATAGCACCTTCACATGCTGCTAAACTTCTACTAACTTCATATGTAAAATCAACATGCCCAGGAGTATCTATTAAATGAAGTACATAATCTTTATACTTTAATTCTACTGCATTTAATTTAATAGTTATTCCTCTTTCTCTTTCTAAATCCATAGAATCTAAAAGTTGATCTTTCATATCTCTTTCATTAATCGCACCAGTCTTCTCTAATAATCTATCTGCAAGAGTACTCTTACCATGATCGATATGTGCAATAATGCTGAAATTTCTAATTTTACTAATATCCATAAAATTTCACCTAAGAGTATTATAAAAGAAATTATATATAATTTCAATTAATAAAGTAAAAAGAACAAATAATTAATTTGTTCTTTTTATTATACTTCTTTTACTTTTTCTGCCTTATTTTTGATTGCATATATATTTGATTCAACTTCTATTGAATCATCAAGTTTATTAAATATGAATGTTATAAAATATGTTAATAATTTATATATATAGAATGAATTTATAGTAAGCACAAGAGTTATTATAAATATTGCTTCATCAAACGGTAATATATTAAAGAACTCTGGCATCATAAATAATCCTAATATAAATCCTGTAAACATTACAAAGAATAATGCTCCCCTATATAAATTCAATGGATAACATATTCTAAATAAATTATATAAACCTACTACTGTAGTTAATATTACACATATTGTACTTTGCACTTCATATGATAAAGTAAATACTCTTGCAAATACTGACACAACCATTATATTTAATACTACAGTTAATGCAGTTGGTAAACTCTTTGATAATATTTTAAATAAGAAATTTCCTTTTACTAATTCATTGTTTGGTTCAAGTGCAAGTATAAATGATGGCGCACCTATTGTAAATGCAGTAATAAATGTAAGCTGTATTGGTATGAAGAAATACTTTTGAAATGATGCAATACTATATATTATTAACATAATTGTATATAGTGTTTTAACAAGCAATAATGAAGCACTTCTTTCAACGTTATTTATTGTTTGTCTTCCTTCAGCTACTACTCTAGGTAGTGAGTTAAAATCATCATTAAGAAGTATTAATTGAGAAATATTTCTTGCTGCGTCACTTCCTGATTTAACAGATATAGCACAATCACTTTCTTTTAATGCAAGTACATCATTTGCTCCATCACCAGTCATAGCAACAGTATGTCCTTTAGATTTTAAATATCTGACTATAGTTCTTTTTTGTTCAGGCTTAGCTCTTCCAAACACATCATATTCATCTATAGCGCTAATTAATTCTTCATCAGTTAAATTACCAATATCAATTCCTTTTATGTCCTTTAAACCAACTTTTCTAGCTATACACATAACTGTTTCTATATTATCACCAGATATTATTTTTACTAACACATCATTATTTTTAAAATAATCTAACGTATCTTTTGCAGAAGGTCTTATTATATCTTCAATAAGTACATACCCCACCACTTTAATATCCTCTAAAGATTTTTCTATCTTACCACTTTTAATTCCAAGTGCAACTACACGATATTCTCTAATATACTCTTTTATTTTATCATCAAGTTTGCCTTTCATTATTACTTCTGGTGCACCTAAATATAATGAATAATCATCAAATTCTATAGCAGAATATTTTCTACTTGATGAAAAAGAAAGTTTATCTTTAGCTTCTAATTTATCTCCCTCATAATAATCTTTTAACGCATTCATAGTTTGATTAGTATCATCACTTGCTAAAGTATATTCTCTTAAATATTTATCTAATTCACTTCTAGTATATTTATCATTTGGCACAATACTCTTAACTTTCATATTACCATCTGTTAAAGTACCTGTTTTATCTAAGCATATAGTATCTACTCTTGCAAGTATTTCTATAGAATATAATTGTTGTACTAATACATCAACTCTATATAATTTAATTACACCCACAGCCATTACTGATGATGTTAAAAGTACTAATCCCTCTGGTATCATTCCTATTAATGATGCTACTGTTGTAAATATACTTTCACCAAAATTACCTGTTACATTGTACTGACTAATAAGCATTATTATACCAATAGGTATTATAGAAATAGACAATACTTTTAATACTTTAGTAAAGGATTCCATAACTATAGAAGTTACATCTTTCTTATACTTAGCTTCATTAGTTATCTTTGAAATATAATTATCTTTACCTACATGTATTACTTGTGCAGTAGCATTTCCAGATGTTATAAAAGATCCAGATAATAATTCATCGCCTTTTCTTTTATATATAGCATCTGATTCACCAGTTATTAAACATTCATTAACCTCTATTTCTCCATCTAATATTATGCAATCCGCAACAATTTGATGTCCTAATGATAGTTTAACTATATCATCCATTACTATTTCATCTAGTGGCAGTTCTATTATTGAATCATCTCTTAATACATTTACTTTTGATTCAGATACCATTGATAATTTATCTATAATTCTTTTTGATATAATTTCTTCTACTATACTTATTATTGTATTAGTCAATATTACTCCCATAAATAAGCAATTCTTAAGTCCATTTAGTATATTACCATTAATTATCCCGGCAATAATTACCATTGCACCCAATGCAAAGTTTAAATAATTAAAATATGTAAAAAAGTTATCTCTAATTATTTCTTTTATTGTCTTAGTTTTAGGTGCATTATTATAATTATATAATCCTAATTTTTTTCTGTTTTCTACGTCTTTAGCACTTAATCCTTTTTTAATATCTACTTCCATATAGTACCACCAATTTAAATTGTAATATATATTTTATATACTTTCAATACTCTGTACATTTGTTAACAAAAAAATCGATTTAAAATCGATTACTTTTATTGGTAGCCAGTATGGGACTTGAACCCATGTATGTCACCTTGAGAGGGTGATGTGTTAACCACTTCACCAACTGGCCATAAAATAAAAACCCTTAATGGGTTATAAACAAATGGTGACCAGTACGAGATTCGAACTCGTGAATGCCGCCGTGAAAGGGCGGTGTGTTAAGCCACTTCACCAACTGGCCAAAAAAATGGCGCCCCAACTAGGACTTGAACCTAGGACCCCTTGATTAACAGTCAAGTGCTCTAACCAACTGAGCTATTGAGGCGTTTAAATGGTGGGCCTGAATGGACTTGAACCATCGACCTCACGCTTATCAGGCGTGCGCTCTAACCACCTGAGCTACAAGCCCATTTCAAACCAAAATTTAACTGACTATTTCATTTTATATTAAAATATTAAAAAATGCAATACTTTTTTTAAAATTTAATATGTTTGTATTATAGTATATATTCCTAATAATTTCAACACTTTTTTACATTATATGAATAAAAGAACATAATATTCACTTTATATTATGTTCTTTAACTATATATTTTGGTCTATTATGTAATTCAATATGCATTTTAGATATATATATCCCAACTATACCAATAAATAGCATATTCATTCCACTTAAGAACAACATTAATGTAATAATTCCAAATAAAGAACTCTTTCCAAATAATAATACAATAAACATTACAAATGATATAAACATCAATAATATACCAATTATTGCAGATATAACAAGTGGAAATGTAGAAAATCCCACTATACTATCTATTGAATATTTAAACAATTTGAAAAATGACCATTTTGTAGTACCTGCTACTCTTTCAACATTCTTATATTCCAAATACTTTACATTATATCCAACCCATGAAAATATACCTTTAGAATATCTATTATTTTCATGCAATCTTAATATTGAATCTACCATTTGTCTAGTCATAAGTCTAAAATCTCTAGCACCATCTACAACTTTTACATCAGATATTTTATTAATTAATTTATAATAGCATCTTGCAAAAAAGCTTCTTATTACTGGTTCCCCTTTTCTAGAAGTTCTCCTTAATCCAACACAGTCATAACCCTCTTCCACTATGCCTTTATACATCTCTATTAAATATTCTGGTGGATCTTGTAAATCAGCATCCATTATTGCAATATAATCTCCTCTACATGCTTCAAGACCTGCTAACATTGCAGCTTCTTTACCAAAATTTCTAGAAAAAGATATATATTTTACTCTTTTATCATTTTTTGAAATATCTTTTAATAATTCTAATGTCCTATCTTTTGAACCATCATTTACAAATATAAGTTCAAATTTTTCATTCATCTTATCCATTACTTTATTCATCTCTTTTATAAAGTATGGTATTGATTCTTCTTCATTATAACAAGGTATTATTAAACTAATCATTATTTCACCTCAAATTAATTTTATCATATATATTTAAAATATCAAAATTAATAAAAAAAACTCCTAAGAGTCAATATTTTATAATGGTGGGGCGTTAGGGATTCGGACCCTAGACCCACTGATTAAGAGTCAGTTGCTCTACCAACTGAGCTAACGCCCCATGCAAGAGAAATTATAGCATACTTTATTAAAAAAATAAACTATTTTTTTAAAATAGTTATTTTTTATAATAATGAATCTCTCAATATATCATTATTATCTAATACTTTTACTAAAGTATCTATATCTTCTTTTGTATTATAAAAGTATAAACTAATTCTACAAGTATTAGTTACTCCTATTTCATCTTTTAATATCTTTGCACAATGATTACCTGCTCTTACACATATACCATTTTTATTTAAATATGTTGCTGTATCTTGACTATGTACTCCTTTTACATTAAAAATTATTGTACTTGATTTAATATCTTTGTTATATATGTCTATATTATTTAATTTAGATAATTCTTTTATTCCATAATTTCTTAAATCAGTAATATATTTTTCTATATTATCAATACCAATATTATTTATATAATCTATTGCTGCACCAAGTCCTATTACACCAGCAATATTTGGAGTACCTGCTTCTAATTTATATGGTATTTCTTTATACTTATATTTCTTATCACTCTCAAAATCATTATTCATTCCACCACCAACATTATGAGGCTTTAAATTCTTTAACAAATCATATTTACCATATAAAACGCCTATACCTGTTGGTCCACACATTTTATGTCCTGAAAATCCCATAAAATCTACATCTAAATCTTGTACATCGACTTTTATATGTGGTACGCTTTGCGCTGCATCAAGCACTAGCAAAATATTATTATCATGCGCAAGTTTACTTATTTCTTTAATTGGTCTTTCATCCCCTATTACATTAGTAATATGTGCAAGTGATATTACTTTTGTATTAGGTGTTATTGCATTTTTTACATTATCTAATGTTACTAAATCATTATCAAGATCAATATATTTTATTTTTATATCTTTATTAATATTAAACCAAGGAAGTATATTAGATGCATGTTCTGCTTTAGTAAGTAATACCTCATCACCATCATTTAAATAATCTTTAAAAAATCCATCCACAATCATATTTAGTGATTCAGTTGTACCACTAGTAAATACTATTTCTTCTTTTCTTTTTGCATTTATAAAATCTTTTACCTTATCTCTAACCCCTTCATATTTAGTATCTACTTCATAACTAATATCATAGTCTCCTCTATGAGCATTAGCAGTATAATTTGTATAATAATCTACAATACTATCTATAACACTATTAGGTTTAAAACTAGTAGCAGCACTATCAAAATAAATTATACTTTTATTAAGCATCTTAAAATCATCTTTGATGTTCATAATTCACCTCCCTATATTTAAAAATCCATTTATAAGAAGTTTTATAGCTTCTTCTTTATTTATTCCTTTTGTCATCAAATAGAAAATATCTTCACTACTAAATCTACCAATAGTAGCAGCATGTCTAGCATCAACATCATATTCATCAATAAATAAATTAGGTTTAATAATACTATTATTTTTAGATAATACTATTATTTTACTTTCTTGATTTAATACTGATTTCTTATTACCTTTTAATACACTACTATTAACAATAAACTCCAATTTAGAGTCATTCATTACTACTCCATGATTAATTATATTACTAATAGTAGAAATATTATTATGATTAACATTTATTGTATATTTTTGATTATCATAAACTAATGTACTAAAATTATAATCAACTCTACTATTTACACCATTTAAATTAATAGTTATTTCTTCTTCATTCTCATTTAACTTATAATTTTTATTTATTATTAATTCACTATTATTTCCTAAATTAAATGTAGAACTATTTATACTATTATCTACATTAATAACTAACTTACAATTATCCTTTATATCATAAATACTATTATCTATATTATCCACTACTTCATCTTTATCTATTACTTTTTTATTCATTAATATTTTATTCACAAGTATTATCTTCCTTCACAACACTTGCCTCATATCCATTTTCTAAAATAGATAATGCAAGATTATAATCACCTGTTTTAACTATTTTACCATTATTCATTATATGAACATAATCTGGTTTTATATATTTTAAGATATGTGGATAATGAGTAATAATTAATAATGAAGCATTACTTTCCTTTTTATACTTTAAGATGTTTTTAGATATAATTTTTAAATTATCTACATCCACTCCCGAATCTATTTCATCTAATATTATTAAACTTGGTTTTAGCATTTTCATCCCAATTATTTCATTTTTCTTTCTTTCACCACCAGAAAAGCCCTCATTAATTGAAGAATGGATTGTGTTTTTATCAAAATTTAATTCATCATATGCATTTTCAAGTTCATTTACAAATTTAAATAAGTTAATACTTTTACCTTCTCTTATGCTTAAAGCAGTACGAAGCATATCAGCATTGGATACCCCTTCAATTGATATAGGATATTGCATAGCCAAAAATATACCTAATCTAGCAACCTCATCAGTAGTCATTTTTAATATATCTTCACCATTATACTTAACAATTCCATCTACGCTATAATTTTCATCTCTCATTATGACCTTAGATAAAGTACTTTTACCTGTCCCATTTGGGCCCATAATAGCATGAATTTCACCATCATTTATTTCTAAATTTAATCCTTTTAATATTTTCTTATCTAAAACACTTACTTTTAAATTCTTAATTATAAGCATAATATCACCTCAAAACACATATTATTATATCACACATTATATTTTATTTGTGATAAAATGTATATGGAGGTATTTATGGATTGTATATTTTGTAAAATTATTAAAGGAGAAATTAATTCATACACTATTTATGAAGATGATATAGTTAAAGTTATATTAGATGTTAACCCTGTAACTAATGGTCATGCATTAGTATTGCCAAAAAAGCATTATGAAAATTTATTAGATATTGATGAAAAAACATTATCTCATATTCATAGAGTTGCAAGAGATTTATATAAAGTATATAAGGAAAAATTAGATTGTGATGGTTTTACTCTTACTCAAAATAATGGCTATGGGCAAGAAATCAAACATTATCATTTGCATTTAATACCTAGATATAAAAATGATAATATTGAATTTTCTCATCAAAAAAATCAAATTAATATTGAAGATATATATATAAAAATAAACAGCTAATGTTTATTTTTTTATTGTGTAATATAACTAATAATATGTTACAATTAGAATAGGAGATAATATGAAAACAAAAACAAAAAAGATTTTAATTACAACTATAATTGTTTTATTGTTAATAACTATAGCATGTTTTGTTTCAGCCCAAATATATAGTAAAAAATTAGGGGAATTATTTATAACTAGCAAAATATATAATTCAATTTCTAGTGAAAGTACTCCTGGGGCTGGAGAATTTTTATTGATTGCTGGTACACTAGGATTAATTACAGATTTTACATCAATTGTAACTTATTATTATTTATTAATTTTTTTACCAATTATTATTATTCTTTCATCAATAATAATTCAAATTATTGCTAGATTATTTCAAATTGGAAATCCAAGTAAAACAAAGAATATTATAAGTAAATGCTTATTATGGCTATCTATAGCAATATTAATAATTTTATGTATATATTTCATTATATTTGTTGTAGATTTCAAAATAATTTCACATCTTATACCATTATTAATATGCATTGCTGCAATTGTATTAAATATTAAAGAATTAATAAAAAAATAATCACAATTATTTCTATATAACAAAAAAAACGAACTTAATGTTCGTTATTTTTCATCTGGTGGAGAATAAGGGACTCGAACCCTTGACCCTCTGCGTGCAAGGCAGATGCTCTAGCCAACTGAGCTAATTCCCCAAGACAAGTAGAATTATAACACAGTATAATTCTAGTGTCAATTGTTTTTATTTTGTTTCTTCTATTATTTTTTCTATTTTCATACCATATTCTATAGATTCATCATATACAAATTCTAATTCTGGTATTACTCTTAGTGGTAATTTTCTTTTACAAAGAATACTTTTAATATAACCTTCTGCATTATTTAAATCATGAATTGCTTTATTTTTCTTTTCAGTATTAAATACTGAACAATATACTTTCGCATAACTTAAATCATCTGCAAGTTTAACATAAGTTGCTGTAGTTCCAACTATATCCTCATCTCTTATTTCATTATATAAAATATCATTTATTTCTTTTAGTAGTAGATTAGCATATCTTTCTGTTTTTACTTTCATCTTTTAATTTCCACCATTTCATAAGATTCAATAACATCTCCCTCTTTTATATCACTATAATCTACAAGAGTTATACCACATTCAAATCCTTGTTTAACTTCTTTTACTGAATCTTTTTCTCTTTGTACAGAATTAATACTTCCATCATATACTACTACACCATCTCTAAGTAATCTTGCCTTACTATTTGCTTTTATTACTCCATCTGTTACATAAGAACCCGCTATTATACCTACTTTAGAAAATTTAAATAATTTTCTTACTTCTGCTTCTCCTAATACTTTTTCTTCATATTCAGGATCTAGCATACCTTTCATAGCTTGCTCTAATTCTTCTACTACTTTATAAATAATATTATGAAGTCTTATATCTACATTATACTCTTTTGCTAATTCCTTAGTTTTAGAACTTGGTCTTACATTAAAACCAATTACTATAGCACTACTTGCATTAGCTAAAACTACATCACTTTCAGTAATAGTACCTGTTCCACTCCTTATTACATTGGTTTTAACACCTTTTACATCTATCTTTTCTAATGCGTTTTTAACAGCCTCTTCACTACCTTTAACATCAGCTTTTAAAACTATATTAATTTCTTTAACACCACTTTCAATCTTAGAAAACAAATCATCAAGTGTTAATGAATTAGTATTCATATTTTGTTTTTGTTTAGCTTTCTCTTTTCTAGTATCAGCTATTTGTTTAGCTTGTTTTTCTGTCTCAAAAGCCATAAATTTATCTCCAGCACTTGGTATTTCATTAATACCTGTTACTTCTACTGGAGTACTAGGTAATGCTTCAACAAGATCCATTCCTAAATCATTTTTCAAAGTTCTTACTTTACCAAATGAAGTACCTACTACTATAGGATCTCCTAATCTTAATGTACCATTTTGAATAAGTAATGTAATTATTCCTCCTACATTTTTATCTAATTTAGCTTCAATTACAGTACCCATAGCATATCTATTAGGATTTGCTTTTAATTCGGCCATTTCTGCAGTTAAAATTATTGTTTCTAACAATTCATCAATGCCTTGTCCTGTCTTTGCAGAAATATTAACAAATGTAGTATCTCCACCCCAAGCTTCTGGAGTAAGACCTGCTTCTGTCATTTCTGTTAATACTTTTTCTATATTAGCATCTGGTTTATCAATCTTATTTACAGCTACAATTATAGGCACTTTAGCAGCTTTAGCATGATCTATTGCTTCTTTTGTTTGAGGCATTACACCATCATCTGCTGCAACTATTATTATTACAACATCAGTTATAGCAGCACCTCTTGCTCTCATTTCAGTAAATGCCGCATGACCTGGTGTATCTATAAATGTTATCTTCTTACCATTCTTTTCTACTTGATATGCACCTATATGTTGAGTTATACCTCCTGCTTCTCCACTTACTACACTAGTCTTTCTAATTGCATCAAGTAAACTTGTTTTACCATGATCAACATGACCCATAATAGTAACAACTGGTGGTCTAGGTAATAAATCTTCTTTAGCATCATTTATCTCTAATTTTTCAAAATTAGATGCATCCATTGTCTCTTCTTTTTTTAACTCTTTATTGTAATCTATTACAACTAATTCAGCATCATCAAATGATACAGTACTATTTAAATTGGCCATAACTCCTAAAGACATAAACTTCTTTATTAAATTAATAGGATTTTCATTTAATTCTGAAGCTAACATTGAAAGAGTCATACCTTCTTTATATACAATCTTATTATCCTCTTTATTAGGTGCATTTGATATTAATTTTTCTTTATGCTTATACATCTCTTTTTTCTTATTTTTAAAATCACTAGCACTTACTAATTCACTTTTCTTCTTTAATTTTTGTACCTTTACAGTATCAAATGAACTTTTCATATTAGACACAATTTCTTCTGCTTTATCAATCAATTCTTCTTCTTCATAAGATTCATAATCAGCATTATCTAAATCTATTACTTGTTCTTCTGATAACATATCATCTTTATTAGTAATATTAAATCCTAGTTCTTTACATTTACCTAATATAGCATCGATACTTCTATTTACATCAATTGCATATTCCTCTACTGTCATCATATTAAACACCTTCTTTCTAATTATTTATTATATTTTTTAACTCCTCATAAATAGTATTCGGAACTTCTACTTCCAAGTGTTTATCTAACACTTTAGTGTTTCTTGCTTTATCTACTACAACAATATCTCTCTTAATATATGCTCCTCTACCATTCTTCTTTCCAGTTAAATCAATTTCTACATTATTTTCTGGTGTTCTTACAATTCTTATTAAATCTTTCTTTTCACACTTTTCTCTTGTAACAACACAACTTCTCATAGGTATTTTTTTCTGTTTCATAAATCACCTATTCAAATCCAATATTAATACCAGATTCCCTTAACTCAGCACTTGTTTTAACATCTATTCTATATTTAGTTAATCTTGCTGCAAGACGTACATTTTGACCTTTCTTACCAATAGCAAGAGATAATTGATCACCATCTGCAACTGCAAGTGCAACATTTTCTTTTGGATCCATAATTATAACATTAACTTCCTTAGCAGGGCTTAAAGCATTTTTAATAAATGTAACTGGGTCCTTATCATATAATACTATATCCAATTTTTCTCCATTTAATTCCTTCATTATTCTAGATATTCTAGAACTTTTTTCACCAATACATGCTCCTATAGCATCTACTTTTGGATTATCTGAATATACTGCAACTTTACTTCTACTTCCTGGATCTCTTGCAACACTATATAACTTAACTATACCTTCAGCAAGTTCTGGTACTTCAAGTTCAAGTAATCTTTTAACAAATCCATAATGAGCACGAGATAATAGTATTAATGGTCCTTTACCTGTATCTTCTATTTTAGTAGCATATACCTTAATAGATGAACCCATCTCTATCTTTTCTCCAGGTATTAATTCTTTCTTAGCTAATATACCATGAGCTCTACCTAAATCAATATAATAATTTAGAGCATCCTCTCTCGAAACTTGACCAACTAATAATTCATCTTGTTTACCCTCAAACTCACTCATTATACTATTTCTTTCAGCTTCTCTTATCTTTTGAGTAACTACTTGTTTTGCAGTACTTGTAGCAACTCTACCAAAATCTTTTGGTGTAACCTCAGTTTCAATAGTTTCACCTATAGTAATTCCAGGTACCATTTTAACTGCATCAGGAAGTAATATCTTGCTATCTTTTTCTTCATCTTCTTCATTTATTTCATCAACAACATGAAGAACACTAAATACTTTAATTTCACCAGTATCCTTATTAATATCTACTCTTACATTAGTCTTAGAATCAAAATTCTTTTTATAAGCACTAGTAAGAGCAAGTTCCATAGCATCAAATATCAAATCCTTTTCAATACCTTTTTCCTTAGCAACTATATCAACTGCTTTAATAAATTCTTCCTTATTCATCATTTCCTCCCTTTTCTATTGAAGATATATCTAGTATATAAGATTCATCAATAAAATCTTTTTCATCCAATATAGGATTAACTATATTAGTAACCTCTACACAATCATCAATATTTATAAATGGTTCTTTATCTATAAATATCCTTAAAAATAATGTGCCATTCTCTTTCTCTAATTTTATTTCTTTAATTTCAATACCCAAATCATTAATAGGTTTTGAAATAGCATCTTTAACTTTACTTTCTATACTCATATAACCTCCAATTAATAGAAAGAGCAGGACTTTGTCCCACTCTTCGTTGCTACTTGTATTATAACACATAATATTTAAAATACAATAAAAAAAGAATAAGTTATTTACTTATTCCCCTAATTCTACATTATGATATACGTTTTGAACATCTTCTACGTCATCTAATAGTTTTAATAGTTTCTTAAATATTTCTAAATCTTCACCAACTAATGTTACTTTTTCTTTAGGTAATGTAGTTATTTCATCCACATCAAATGTTATATCTTTTTTATAATCTGTTATTGCATTTTTTATTTTAAATAAATCTTGTGGATTACCATATAAAGTTATAGTATCATCTTCTACTTCTATTTCTGCATCTACTTCACCATTAATAAGTGCTTCTAATGTTTCATCTTCAGTAAGTCCTTTAAAACTTAATACGCATAGATTATCATACATATAAGATACGGATCCAGATACTCCTAATTTACAATGTGCTTTTGAAAATGCCGCTCTTACATCACTAACTGCTCTATTTACATTATCTGTTAAGCAATCTATAAGTAATGTTGAAGAACCAGGTCCAAATCCTTCATATCTTAAACTATCATATGATTCATCTACACCACTATTTACTTTATCTATCGCTCTATTTATTATATCACTTGGTACTTGTTCTTTCTTTGCTTTTTCTATTAATCTTTTTAATGTTGGATTAGCATCTGGATCAGTACTCTTTTTAGCAGCACTATATATTTCTTTTGCATACATTGCATATATTTTACCTCTTGCTGCTCCTGTTTTTTGAATTGATGCCTTTCTTACTTCATAAGCTCTACCCATAATATCACCTCAAACCAGTTATATTTTACACTTTTTTATAATCCTTTTCAACTGCTTTTTCATTCTAAATTCATATAGTGCATATAATATTGCTACTACTATTAATAGTAATACTATCCATATGCTTAGATTATTATTCTCTACTTTTTCATTATTCCAAATACCAAGTTGTGAAGATTGTGCTTTCTTTTCATGAACTTGTAATATATCTACATACTTATATTTAGCATATAAATACGCTACTTTACCATATCCATTCTTTATTAATTCATCATTTAATAATTCATCATCTACATATACCCATGCTAATACTCTTCCATATTTATCCGTTTCACTACTTTTTGAATCATATTCTAATTCTATTTTTTTTGCTTTTTTTATTAAATTGCATGTATAATTACTAGCTTCTTTTGCATAATATTCTTTCTTATTTACTTCTGGAGTATCTACTGCAAGTAATCGTACAGTTATTTCTTCCTTTTTTCTAATTACTTTAATTGTATCTCCATCTACACATCCACTATATTTTACAACTTCTTTTGCAGATACAAAAAAAGGAAATATAAGTAATAATACTAATATTAACTTTTTCATACTCTAATACCAAGAAGTACTTACATCTATACTTTGTGAAAGTGGTGTTGGATTTGGCATATCTAGTTTAATTTGTAATGGTAATTTAAATGCTACTCCAAATGCCATACAATTTCCTGGTTGTAATACTTTAAATCTATCTACTATTTCTTCAGTAACATTTGGCACCATCTCTTTTATATATGCTAAATCTTTAGGATGCTGCATTCTAAATACCATAAAATTTGTACACTGACTTATTGCTGTTTCACTTATTTCTGATGGTCTTTGGCTTATCATCCCAAGTATTACACCATATTTTCTTCCTTCTTTAGTGATTCTTTCAAATATATTATATCCAAGTATTTCTATATCTGAATCATTTTGTACATATCTATGTGCTTCTTCTAAAAGTATATGTACTGGGAATGATGCTCTATTCTCTAATTCTAATGAGAATTCAAATAATTGCTTTGATAAAATTTTTACTAACACTTTAGCAAATCTATCATCTACATAACTTATATTAAACGCTATTACTTGTATTTTTTCGCCTAATCTTGTATGTACTAAGCTTTGAATAAATTGTTCTTTAGTAATATACGTATCAAGATTAAAATATTCACTATAACTTCCATTTATTAATGACTCTAATCTTACTTTTAATACATGATTATCATCATATACCTTATTACTCTTTAATAATCCTTCTGATATAAATGCAAAATCAAATGCTTGACTCAAATGTTGTAATGTATAAGGGTAAGTCCCATCTGGTAATGACAACTCTAACCCATCTTTTATGAATGAACTAAAGAATTGGCCTACTAATTGCATTTCAGGTAATTTTCCATCTTTATCAATTATTAAACATTGTCTTAATGGTCTAGTCCAACCTGGTACTACAACCTTACTATCTAAGTTCAAATCTTTTGTATTAAATTGAGTTAATACAGCAAATATTTGATCTCTTATTTGTGAAGGAGTTCCTCCACTATACAATAGTTCATTTAATGCTCTTGCAATTATATCATTTTTGTAAGTAATTACTTCTGCTTCATCTCTTGCAAAAATGCTTACCAATTTTAAAGCCTTTTCAATTATTGGTAACTGAGTAGATTTAGTTGCGCCAAGTAATAATGCATAATCATCTACATCTAATAACCATAAAGGTATTTTTAGCAACTCAGTACCTGCTTCTTGAAACTCTTCTGTCTTTGTTGTATAAACTTTTAATACATTCTTATTTTCCATAGCAAATGCTTTATTGTATTCACCATATGCATCAAATAAGAAGAAATTAGAATTCTTTGGGAATTCATTTTGCATTAATAAATTTTGTATCAATCTAGTTAATCCATGAGATTTACCACTACCTGTATTACCTAGTATTGCAAAATGATTACTAAATAAATCATTCACTTTTGCATATACTTTATAATTTCCATATTGAGGAAGTGTTCCAATATATACACTTCTTTCATTAGTATTGCCAATTATTATTGGCAATTCTTCATTCTTTATTATTCGACATATTGCATTATAAAAAGGTTTCCTAGAAATTCCCGGCACAAATCTATTATTTACTATTTCACCTACTAATGATACCTTAGCAAAGCTTTTATCTATCGAAGATATCTCACCTATTATTATCTTATCATTTGTATCGAAGGCAACATGGAAATTTATTATATCTTTCTTTATATTATCATCTATAGTTAATTCAACAGTTACTGTTGTTTTTCCTATCTCTATTACTTTACCTATCATTTTACACCCTTCTTCCATTATTTTTTGCATATATACAACTTTTTATATTAACACTATTGATACTTTTACGTATTATCTTTTCTATATCATCAAATATAGATGCATTCATTATAGAAAGTATCATATTATTTGCAAATACATTATTATCTAATAAATATTTTTCCATTAATACTTTTTTAAATGGATAATATGAATCTAATACATATGCATATAAAGAAAATAATTCTAATGTATTATTATCTAACATATTCAAATCATTAGATTTATCTATATAATTCTTAAATTCTAACCATTCCTTATATTCTTCAATCGATTCTTCACTAATTTTCTTTAAATTATTTGTAATTACACTTACTATAGCAGCAATTAAAAATATAACTATTGCTATAAATATATGTTTTGTAAATACCACATTATAAAATGCTATAATAAATGATATTACCAAATAAAATAAATAATCCTCCAATATATTCTTTATTGATTTAAAATACTTATCTTTTATACATTCATATTCACATGTCATCTTCCATTCTTTTATTACAGATGACATATATCCTATATTCTTTTTACAACATTTTTTAATCGATGATAATGATACATTTTCTTTATTACCAATATCCATAAAAAGTATCTTTTTTACATTATTTTGATTATTTGTTAATTCTTCATCCTTTATCTTATTATCAATAAAATAATATTCTTCATTACTTCTTTTTAAAGAAATAGAATTCTTTAATATAAGTTCAAAAATAGTACACACAAATGTCTTGGCATCAATTTTTCTTTTATATAAATATCTTATATGTGATGGATAATTATCATTAGGAAGATGATTTAATACTTTTTTTGAAACTATCTTTTTATCTTTAATTTTTAATAATTTTATAATTTGATATATTGTATACAATGCCCAAAAAATTGTTAAAATCAATGTCATATAATTTCTTATTTCTTTTATACATGCCATTGATAAAGTTAAAATAATTACTATAACTTTCATGTATTACCTACAAACTTTGATACATAGAAGATGTACAAAAATCCCTATCTGTTTTATATTCGCTACATATAATACATGGATCCAAATTATAATTATCTCCATCCTTTGATATTTTTACAAAAGCGGGGCATTCTTCACCAGAAGAATTATCTAAAATTTTATTTATATAATTTTTGGATATAAGAGACTGTATAGTCAAGTATTTTACAGGTGCCTCATTAGTTGGAGCTACAAACTCTTCATCATATTCAATATAATCTTCTGCTGCACGCAATAATTCTTTTTCTTTAAGTTTATATACCCTTAAATTATTTGATTTTAATATACTTATAACATTTGGTACTAACAAAACAACCAACATTCCTAATATTATTATTACTGCTAATAATTCTACTAACGTAAAACCCTTTTTCATATATCATCACCTATTATGATATAAGTATACCATATTTTTTTACTTAATAACACAAAATAATTAAAATAATATTATTTGTTAATCATATATTTTTAATGTATAATATTTAAGGTGATATATATGCTTTTATATAAATTAGTAAGACCAATTTTATATATAATAATAAAATTATATAAGCCTAAATATATTGGATTAGAAAACATTCCTAAAGATGGTGCTTTTATACTAGCAGGAAATCATACTAGTTACTTAGATCCCTTATTAGTTGCAAGTTCAACTAAAAGATGCGTACATTTCTTTGCAAAAGATAGTTTATATAAAGGTATTAAAAAACCAATATTTAAGGGTTTAGGAATTATACCAGTTAATAGAGCTATTAAAGATAAAAATTCTTTAATTAATGGCATTAAATATTTAAAAAATAATCACGTTATTGGAATATTTCCAGAAGGTACTATAAATAAAACAAATAATTTAATTATGAGCTTTAAATATGGTGCAGTTAAGATGAGTTATGAAACAAATACAAAAATAATACCATTTGCTATTAAAAATAAATATAAATTTTTAAGGAAAAGTGTTACAATATTATTTGATACACCAATTATAGCAAAAGATAATTTGGAAAAAAGTAATATGTATTTAGAAAAAAAAGTTAAGAATTTATTAATTAAGGATGTGTAATATGAATTTTTTATTTGATAGAATTGATGATTTAATAAATATTTTTAAGAGAGATGATGATAAACCTTGGTATGATTTTTATGGGAATAATATTCCTCACACTCTAGATTATCCTGAAGGTTCAATATATGATGCTTTTCATGATACAGCTAAAAAATATCCATTATATAGAGCATATTCATATTACGGGAAATCAAGAAGATATATGGAGCTAGATCATCAAATAATAGAAATTGCAAAAAGTTTAAAAAATATTGGAGTAAAAAAAGAAGATAGAGTTACTATCTGTATGCCTAATACACCTGATGCAATTATAATGTTTTATGCTATTAATTTAGTGGGTGCTATATCTAATATGATTCACCCATTATCTAGTGAAAAAGAAATAGAATTTTATTTAAATAAAAGCAAAAGTAAATATTTATTATGTTTAGATATGCTATATCCAAAAGTAGAAAAAATTATAGAAAATACTAGAGTTAAGAAAGTTATAATCTCTAAAATTACTAATGGAATGCCTTGGTATTTAAGAACAATGTATAAACTTACTAATAAACAAACAAAGATTGAATATAATAACAAGGTTATAACATTCAAAGAATTTAAAAAAGCTGGTAATAAGTATTCTGGTGAATATAAAGAAAGAGTTAGAAAATATGATGAAGCAGTAATATTATATAGTGGTGGTACTACAGGTGATCCTAAAGGTGTAGTTTTATCAAATATGAACTTTAATGCAAGCGCTACTCAATGCTTTAAAATGGTAGATCCAGCTAAAGCTGGTGATTCTATGCTAACTATTATGCCTATATTTCATGGTTTTGGACTTGGAGTATGTGTTCATACAGAACTTATTTCTGGAATGAATATAATATTAATACCTAGATTTAATTCTAAAGAATTTGCAAAATTAATTAAAAAATATAAACCAAAATTCTTAGCAGGAGTTCCTACTATGTATGAAGCATTAGCAAACTCTAATATTAAATCTAAGACATACTTAAAATGTGTTGTAAATGCTATATGTGGTGGAGATATACTAAATGAAGCTTTAAGAGAAAGAGTTGATACTTACTTAAAAGAACATGGTTCAAAAGCGAATGTAAGAGTTGGATATGGACTTACCGAAAGTGTAGCAGCTTCTTGTGTAACTCCAAGATATTACTACAAAGAAGGTGGTATTGGTACTCCATTCCCTGATATGACATATAAAATAATTAAAATTGGTACTAAAGAAGAAGCTGAAGTTGGGGAAGATGGAGAAATATGTATATCTGGTCCTACTGTAATGAAAAGATATTTAGATGATATTGAAGAAACAAAAAAAGTATTAAAAAGACATGAAGATGGAAAATTATGGTTACATACAGGTGATGTTGGATATATGAATAAAGATGGTTTAATATTCTTTAAATCTCGTCTTAAAAGAATGATTGTATCTAGTGGTTACAATATATATCCTCAATATATTGAAAAAATATTAATGAGTCATCCAGCAGTAGAAACATGCACAGTAATTGGTATACCCCATCCATATAAACAACAAGTACCTAAAGCATATATTGTTTTAAGAGAAAATTTTGATGACAATCAAAATTTAAGAGATGATATAGTTGAATATTGCAAAAAATCAATATCTAAATACTCACTACCTTATGAATATGAATATGTTAAAGAAATACCTAAAACTAAAGTTGGTAAAGTTGCATTTAACAAGTTAGGAAATAAAAATGAAAAATAAAATATTATATAACATATATAAGTATATTTTATCTATACCATTTCTCATTTACTACAGACCAAAATTTGTAAATAAGCATTATATTCCAAAAGAAGGTCCAATAATTATATGTGGTAATCATAAGCATTTATATGATCAATGCTTACCTATCATATGTACAAATAGAATGATTCACTATATGGCAAAAAAAGAATATTTTGATAATAAAAAAATTGCATGGTTTTTTAAATCAAGTGGATGCATAAGTGTAGATAGACAAAACAAAGAAGAAGCACATAAAGCTAAAGAAGAAGCAGTCAAATTATTAAAAGAAAATGAAGCAATTGGAATATTTCCAGAAGGTACTAGAAATAAAACAAATGATATATTATTACCATTTAAGATGGGAGCAGTTAAAATGGCACAAGAAACAAATGCTACCATAGTACCATTTGCTATAACAGGTGAATATAAATTTTTAAAAAATAAACTTACAATTACTTTCCTAAAACCATTTAAAGTTAAAAATATGGATTTAGAACAAGCCAATGAAAAATTAAGAAATATGATATTAAAACAAATAAAAGATACTAAATAAACAGTATCTTTTAATTTATTAATAATTCTTTAACAAAACTATCCATCTTATTTTTTATTACTAATAATAAGTTATTTAATTCATCTAACTTTTCTTTATATTCACTATATAATGGTATATCATTTAATTCTTTCATTTTTAATTTTAATTCATTTTCCAAATCAATAGATGGAGTTTTTACTAACCTTTTATTTAATGTTCTTATATCTCCAATTAATAATTTGATATCTTCATTTTTACTTATTTTTAACTCTAAATCTTTATATTCTTTATATATATTACTGTCTTTAATAGAATTAATTAAATTATTAATTTCATCTATTACATTATTGTTCATGTAATTCTCCATCTAAACTCCAAGTTTTTACTGATGTGATTTTTACATTTACTATTTTACCAATTAAACTCTTATCTGCTTTTACATTTACTAATTTATTAGTAGTAGTATATCCTGATAGCATACCTTCTTTTTCACTTTTAGAATCTAATAACACACTTACTATCTTATTATCTAATCTTTCATTAGATTTTCTCGAATAATAATTTACTAAATCATTTAACTCTTGTAACCTTTTTTCCTTAGTTTCTAGTGATATATTATCTTCCATCTTAGCAGCAGGAGTACCTACTCTAGGTGAATATATAAATGTATATGCTGAATCATATTCACATTCTCTTACTATACTTAATGTATCATTAAAATCATCATCTGTTTCATTAGGAAATCCTACTATTATATCTGTAGTTAAACATATATTAGGGATATTTTCCTTCAACTTATGTACAAGTTCTAAATAAGATTCCCTTGTATATTTTCTACCCATTAATTTTAATATTCTATTACTACCACTTTGAACTGGTAAATGAATATATGGAAGTACATTTGGATTGTCTCTTATAACACTTATCATATCATCAGTAAAATCCCATGGATGACTAGTTACAAATTTAATTCTCTCAATACCAGTTTTTGCTACATCACTAAGTAAGTTAGCCATATTATAATTATAACCTTCTATATCTTTACCATATGCATTTACATTCTGACCTAATAATGTAACCTCTTTATAACCATCATTAACTAACTCTTCTACTTCCCTTAGTATATCTTCTTTTAGTCTACTTCTTTGTTTACCGCGGGTATAAGGAACTATACAATAAGTACAAAACTTATCACATCCATACATTATATTGACCCATGCTTTATATTTATTTTCTCTTTTTATAGGAATATCTTCAACAATATCCCCTTCTTTGCTCCATACTTCTACTTCTTGTTTATTATTATCAATTGCTCTACCTAATATATTAGGAAGTTCATGTATATTATGTGTACCAAATACAAAATCTACATATTTATGTCTAGACATTATTTCATCTACTACAACTTCTTCCTGTGCCATACATCCACATAAACCAATTAATAATGGTCTTGATTCCTTTATATGCTTTAATCTACCTAACATACCAAATACCTTATTATGCGCATTTTCTCTTATTGCACATGTATTTAAAAGCACCAAATCAGCATCTTCAATATCAATACCTCTAATAAATCCCATCTCTTCTAATATTGCACATATATTTTCAGAATCTCTTTCATTCATTTGACATCCATATGTTTTAACAACATACTTTTTATTCTTACCAATGTTTTTTAAATCAGAATCTACTTTAAAATTCCTTATTATATTAACTCTATCGCAATTTCTTTTCCTTGCATCAACTAAATTAGGTGTTTTCATAACATCACTTCCATAGCGTATTTTATCAAAATATAGAAAAAAAAACAACTAAGTTGTTTATGGTAATGTGCATGTTTCAGTTTTAGATGATGAAACTTCTGTTTCACTATAAGTTTTTATAACACACCAATCACCAAACAAAATAGCTATTTTAGTATCACCATTTGAATTTGTTTGGACTGTCCCACTAGTTGGTTTTTCTCCATCATAACTCAATCTAGAATCTAACACATTAATCGGTTCATAATAATTATTATCAAGTGAATACATAGAACTAGCCCTTATTATTGCATATGCAGTAGCCTCAGCCGTTCCTTTTTTAGCATTACCTAATACTTTATTAATACTTGTTTGTGTAATTGTAAGAACTATAGCAAGAACAACAATTACTGCTAATAATTCCACTAACGTAAATCCTTTCTTCATATATCTTACCTACCTTACTACATTATTATACAACATTAAATAATCATAATCAATTACAATTAAAAGAAACCATATGCATGGTTTCTTAATAATCTAATTACTTAGTAAATACATATGGATCAGATTCTGTTCCAGAACCACTTATACTTACACCTGGAATCAAGTATAAGGAAGGGCGAGCTTGGTAAGCAGTCCCTGCCGCACCAGCTGTATATGTATATCCACCACTTGATGTATATATAACACTGACAGCATCACTAGAAAGTGCATCTAATGTTAACCCTGGTGCAAGCCAACTATTACATTGCATATAATCACGCAAGAAATTTTGACAAGAGCCAGCCCACGTGTCTATGATCTTAGAAGCATACCTAGCGTCACTGCCATAAATCAAAGCAATTTTTCCTCTCCAAGTATTTGTCCTTGTTACGCCATCACTTGGATTTTCTATATGAGTTGTTCCTCTTTCATCATTATACATATTCATCAAAGAGGTTTCAGCATCTCTAACACCTCCCAAATACCAAGTGGCATCACCTATTAGACTTTTAGCAGTTGATGTTAATCCATTATAATAAGTTCCATTTAGTCTTGTTTTTAAACTTGATTGGCTCCATTCATTTACCCCATTAGTATCCCATGCAATTTGTCCTATTGAATCAACTTTTACTAATTTAATTCTTTTTACACCATCCACATCAAATAATCCTATTATTCTCCAACCTGCTACTTCATCATTAAATGTTACATAGTTATTTATTTCAGCACTACTATTTCCCTGATATCTCAAATCACCATGATCATCTTGTATTAAACCACCTGTACCAACTTTAGCTAAAAAATAGTCTTCAACAGCACTAGCAGCGCATCTACCTTCTGATAATTCCGACACAATTAATGAACCATCAAAATCTTTTGTTACGCAAAATTCATCATTTTGTAATGTTACTCTTGTATCACCATTTGCATCAACAATAATCTTGCCATCCATATCACTTATACCTGAAGATAAATCTATATCTACATTATTTTGAGTTATTTTATTATTTTCTACTACATAAGTAACTGGTGTAGAATTTAACTTACCACTAAAATTTTGTTGATAATGCATCTTTGCCATTTTAACTGCCTGCTCTGCATTTAATTTAAATACCTTTTCTTCTGATGAAGTTAATGTATCACCAATCATAGGAGCTACAATAACTAATATTACTGCTAATATCACTATTACTGCTAATAATTCCACTAAAGTAAATGCTTTTTTACCTTGTTTTTTCACTTGTTTTTTCTTCATAATCATACCTACCTTACTACTTTAGTATACATCATAAAAATTATATAATCAATTATTAATAAAAAAATCTACATAACTATGCAGATTTTTTTATTCTATAACTATCTTCTAATGTAAATTCCACATTTTCATCTATCCATTCTTTTCTTGGCTCAACTGCATCTCCCATAAGAATACTTACTCTTTTTTCTGCTAATACTCCATCAATTATATTTACTTTAATTAAACTTCTCTTATTAGGATCCATAGTAGTATCCCATAATTGATCAGCATTCATTTCACCAAGACCTTTATATCTTTGAATATTAGTATATCCGGATTTTTCTTTTAATTCCTCATTTGTCCATATATACTCGCTTTTACCTTTAGAATAATCTAATTTGTATAGTGGAGGCATAGCAATATATAGTTTACCAGCTTCTATTAATGGTTTCATATATCTATAAAAGAATGTTAAAAGAAGTACTTGAATATGTGCACCATCATCATCAGCATCGGTCATAATTATTACTTTATCATAATTACAATCTTTTATATTAAAATCATTACCTACACCTGCACCAATTGTATATATCATAGTATTAATTTCTTCATTCTTAAATATATCTTCTAATTTAGCTTTTTCTGTATTTATTACCTTACCTCTTAAAGGTAATATAGCTTGGAATGTTCTATCTCTTCCTTGTTTAGCTGATCCTCCTGCAGAATCACCCTCTACTAAGAATAATTCATTCTTATTAGGATTCTTAGTTTGAGCAGGAGTTAATTTACCACTTAATATTCTTTCCTTTTTTGTACCACTTGCTTTTCTTGCTTCATCTCTAGCTTTTCTTGCAGCTTCTCTAGCACTTTTACCCTTTAATGCTTTATTTACTATATTAGTAGCTATTTCTTTATTTTCTTCTAGATAGAATTCTAATTTTTCACTAACAATACTTTCTACTACATTTCTAGCAATAGGAGTACCTAATTTACCTTTTGTTTGACCTTCAAATTGTAATAAATCTTCTGGTATTTTTAAACTTATTACAGCTGTTAATCCTTCTCTAACATCAGTGCCTTCAAATGTCTTATCTTTTGCTTTTAGAAAATTATTACTCTTTGCATAATCATTAAATACACGTGTTAAAGCAGTCTTAAATCCAACCTCATGACTACCACCATCTATTGTTTTAACGTTATTAACAAATGATACAATATTTTCAGAATAACTATCAGTATATTGCATTGCTATTTCTACTTCTATTCTATCTTTTACACCATTAAAATTTATTACTTTATGTAATGTCTTTTTATCTTCATTTATATATTCTACAAATGATTCTATACCATTATCATAATGGAATTTTTCTTGCTTTTTATCTTCTTCATCTATTACTTCAATTGTTAATCCTTTCAACAAAAAAGCACTTTCTTGCATCCTTTCACATATTGTAGTAAATGAAAAAGTAGTAGATGAAAATATCTCTGGATCTGGCATAAATCTAACAGTAGTACCTGTTCTATTAGTATTTCCTACTTTTTTTACAGGTGTTGCTACATGTCCACCATTTTCAAATCTAATAAAGTATTCTCCGCCATCTCTTTTACTAGTTACTTCCATCCAAGTAGATAATGCATTGACAACAGATGCACCTACACCATGAAGTCCACCAGATACTTTATATCCACCTTCTTGAAACTTACCTCCAGCATGAAGTATAGTATAAATTACTTCCATAGTATTTTTACCACTTTCATGCATTCCTACAGGTACACCTCTTCCTTCATCAGATACACTAATACTTTTATCACTATGAATTATTATTTTTATATAGTTACCATAACCATTAATTACTTCATCCATTGAGTTATCTACTATTTCCCATACAAGATGATGTAATCCTCTTTTATCAGTAGAGCCAATATACATACCCGGACGTTTTCTAACTGCTTCTAAACCTTCTAATATTTTTATTGAACTCTCATCATATTTTGCTGCCATAACTATTCTCCTTTAATACAATCATTTATATTTTACATTAAAAATTATTTTTTTTCAAATTTTTAATAAAAAAGAGTTAATATTTAACTCTTATAATATCATTTTTATATACTTTTTTATCACAAGGTATTCTTACTATTTCTTGAGGATGCCTTGCAACATTTATTACATTACCATCTTTATCTTTAATATAATCTATTTTCAAATCAAAATCTTCAATAGAAGGTCCGAAAATAGTAACAGTATCACCTTTTTCAAAATAATTCCTTTGCTCTAAAATTATTTCTTGTTCTTTTTCATCATAATCTAGTACTATACCTAAAAAATCCTTATTAGATACTTCATCCCTATTTGCATAATACTGTTCTTCTACGCCTGGTTTTTTATCAAAGAATTGTACTACACTATCTCTATTTGCACATCTAAATAATTCATATGTTAATTTATCAATATTTTCTATTTTGTGAGTTTTATAATACTCATCTATTGCTTTTCTATATACATGTAATACTGTTGCAACATAGTATATTGAACGCATTCTACCCTCTATTTTTAAACTAGTAATACCCATATCAATTAATTCTCCAATATGAGGTATTAATGTTAAATCCTTAACAGTAATTGCAAAATCATTATCAGTAGATAATTTATTCTTATATTCATCATATAAATCAAAATTCCATCTACATATTTGACTACATCCACCTCTATTAGAATCTCTATTAGTAAAATAATTAGAAAGTACACATCTACCACTATAACTTACACACATAGCACCTTGTATAAATACTTCTATATCAACTGGGGATTTTTTTAGTATTAACTCCATATCTTTCTTAGATGTTTCTCTACCTAGTACTACTCTTTTAGCACCTTCTTCATACCAAAAATTACATACTTCATAATTCAAACTATTTTGTTGAGTACTTATATGTATTTCTAAATTTGGTACAACTTCTTTAATTAATGTAATAACTAATGGATCAGATACTATTACAGCATCTACACCTATTTCATATAATTTTATTAAATATTCTTTTAAACCATCTATATCTTCATTATGAAAAACTATATTTACTGTTACATATACTTTTTTATTTAATTTATGAGCATAAAGGCATGCTTCTTTTATTTCATCAACACTTAAATTAGTAGCATTAGCTCTTAAACTATAATCTCTACCACCTAAATATACGGCATCCGCACCATACATAAATGCCCATTTAACTTTTTCTAAATTCCCTGCTGGTGCAAGTAATTCAATTCTTTTCATTCTTTCACCTTAAATATACTTTCCTTAAATAAAAATCCAGTAAATACATCTTTCTTATTAAAAATTTTACCATCTAATGCTTCAATATATTCATCTACTACATTATTAAAAGTATCTTTTTCATGCATTAAACTATTTAATACTATATAATCTATATCTTTTAACTTATTAACTACATTTATACCATTTAATATATCCTCAGTAATAAACGTATTACCATACTCTTCATATATTGGATAATATCTATCTCTTTCTTTTTCATACATAAAATACTTATTGCTATTACATTCTTTATTAATATGTTTTAAATAATTAGTTATAAGTGTTCTAGAAGATTCAAATATAGGAATATATCCATAAAGATATACAAATATATTCATATTAGTATTCTTCTTTATATCTATAAAATCACTAACCATTAATTCAGTTGATAAAAGTGCCCCACTACAACCTTTTTTATTCCAATAATTACAACTATAAGTATTTGTAGGCAAATGATTAGACGCCCAAATAAGATTTAAATTTAATTTTAAATCTTTATTTAATTTATAAATAGCTATATCTTCAAATAATACTCCACTTATATTCATTTTAGATAACGATATTAATATATCTTTAACACTATCTAACTCATTATTATGAATTGGTTTATTAATAAATACATATAACTCTTTATTAGTATTAATATTCTTAATATCATCTACATCTAATTTTAAACTTTGAAATATAGAAAAACCCTCTATACCAACTATAAATCCACCAATATCTTTTTTATCTAATTCATATAAATGATTTAAACTTAATGGTTCAACTAATATTTTCATATAGATATTTCCTTTCAAGTACTGATTATATCACAAATTAAAAAAAATAGAAATTAATCTATTTAAATAAGTCGCTATGACTACCTGTTTCAACAAGTAACAATATTAAATCACCATTAATAATTTGATATATTAATAACCAATCTGGTTCTATATGACATTCTCTACAATTAATATACCTTTTGCTATTTATTAATTGATGATCTTTATAAGTAAGTGGGATTTCTTGACCATTTGCTAAAATATATAATAATTTTTCCAATTTTTTCATATCCCTACCACGCTTTTTAGCTGTTTTAAAACTTTTCTTAAACGCAGTAGTTTCTTTTACTATATATTTAGTCATCTTCCATTACTTTCATAAACTCACTAATATCAGTATACCCCTTAGTTTTAATTTCACCATTTGAAATTTTTCTTGCTTCTTCTAAAGCTTGTAAAAGTCTACTATTTGGTACTTCTGTTGTTACAGTAAATGGTATAGATTGTTCCCTTACACATTGTGCTAAAAACATATTTAACGCTACGCTTGTATTTAAACCCAATTCTTTAAATAACTGATCTGCCTTTTTCTTTAAATCTTTATCTACTCTAAAACTCATATTTACTGAATTGTTCATACTATCACCTCTATCAAAAATATAATATATTTTATATGTATTGTCAATATATTATATATCTATTTTATTTATCATAGTAATCATTCTAGTATGATATCCATTATTCAAATAAAACTTAATACCATTATCATTATAATTAAATACATCTACAATTACATATTCACAATCTTTATCTTTAAAATATTCATGTATCTTAGAAATAAGTAATTTACCTATTCCTTTACCTCTAACTTTATTAGTAACAATTAATTCGGTTATTATACCCATTTTAGGACATCTATAATCCAAATAATCAACTTCATCATACTTTCTTATTTTACCAATTATAAGACCTATTGCTTTATTATTATCAACAGCTATATAACAAATATCACTATTAGATAAATCATACTCAAACATTTTATCCCTATAATCACTAGAAACTATATCTAGATTATCCTTATCAATAGATACAATATATTCTTCTAATTCTACCAATAAATCTTTAACATCTTCAATATATTTATTATCATATTCAATTATATTCACTTTATCACCTTATCTAAATACATATTTAAGCATTTCTTTAGATGCACAGTACTTATCCATACCAGTAAGTATAAATCCTTCTATACTTTTAGGAGGAATTATTGTAAGTGGCCACATATGTTTTTTTATCATATCCATTTCTTTTTCATTTAAATCAAATAATTTAGATGCATTATCACATGCGCATTTACCATGAGTAAACGCATGTAATCCTTTCCTATCACCTTTAATACGCCAATCATACAAAAACAAATCATGTAGCATAGCAGCTCTAGTTATAGAAACATAATCTAATTTTAATTTCTTAGCAGCTTTATAGCAATTATAAGCAACATCATAGCAATGATTAAAACAATCTGTACTAAAATGTTGCCTATACTTTTTCATTTCCAATACAGTTTTATTATTTATAATATCATTAATAATTGTTTCAAATTCATTCATGTTATCCCTTCTTATGTTAATATTTTATCACAAAACAAAGTGACATCATTTGTCACTTTGTAATTTATTTAATATATCTTCTATTATATTCCATTCTTTTTCTGTTTCTATAGGTCCAAGGATAGGATTTTCTTCTGTTGGATCAAATGTAGATGCATATACTTTTTTATTTCCTTCTTCATCAATTGTATTATCAGTATAAACTATGTAATTTTTACCTGTTTCATCTGATTCAAAAGTAAATAAAGCATTACATGTTATTTTTTCACCTTTATCATTAAATATTTCAAATTCATTATTAATTTTCTTTTCTTCCATTATATCCTCCTCTATCTAAATAACTTTGCAATATTACATTGGCAGCCATTTTATCAATAACTTGTTTTCTTTTTTTTCTACTTACATCAGCATTTATTAAAATACTTTCTGCTACTTTAGTAGTAAGTCTTTCATCTTCAAGTACAATTGGTAAGTTAAATACTTCTAATTTTTCTTTAAAATCTAGAATCATTTGTCCTCTTTCTCCAATTGTATTATTCATATTTTTAGGAAGTCCTAATACTAATACATCTATCTTTTTTTCTTTAATTATTTTATCTAATTCTTCTATTAAATAATCAAAATTATTATCATGTCTTAGTATTGTAAGCGCATTTGCAATTATTCCTGTTTCACTAATAGATATACCAAGTGTTTTAGTACCTAAATCAAGTCCCAAATATTTCATAATTGTTTTCTTACACTTTCTAGGATTTCATCTACTTTAGATGAATCAGTTCCTCCACCTTGGCCAAATACACTAGATCCTCCTCCATTACCATTACTTCTAGCTGCAGCTGCTCTTATTAACGAACCTGCATCTAATGTATTAGATTTACATATAAAGTTAACATTATTACCTTTTACATTAGCTATAAATACTAATCCAGAATCAATCTTATTAAATGCATTATCTACTAATGTTTTAAGTACATTCATATCATAATCTTCTACTTTTTTAATTATTACTTCTTTACCATTAATTCTTTCTATATTATCAAATTCACTATTATTACTTACTAATTTTTCTTGTTTCTTAGTATTAAATAATTTATCTAGTTCTTTTACTTTATCTCTTACCATTTGCACTTCTTGTTTATTATAAAGTATATCTTTATAATTTAATGGATTTGAATTATCTATATGTACATCAAAATCAAGATTAATTCCTAATTCTTTTGCTTCATCTATTATAGATTTTGCCTTAGTAAGAAGTTTAATCATTTCATCATTATATGGTTTAATTACTTTAAATAATTCTCTTTCTATATTTGTATCTGTAGTAGCTTCTATTCTATATACATTTGCACCTTTAGATTCAATAGATATAATTGCAAATGATTTAATATCTCCAACATTTCTTACATGAGTACCACCACATAATTCAACTGAATTATAAAGAGTCACAACTCTAACCATATCATCATATTTTTCATCAAACATATGAACTGCGCCACTCTTTTTAGCATCTTCTAATTTCATTATTTCAGTATGAGCATCTACATTAGTTTTAATTTTTTCATTTACTAACTCTTCTGCCATAATAACTTCATTATCAGTTATCTTGTTTGGATATGTGAAATCGAATCTTAAAGTGGTTTCTGATACTCTTGATCCAGCTTGCGTTACTTCATAATCTAATGCTTCTTTTAATGCTTGATTTAATAAATGTGTTGCAGAGTGATTTTTAGCTATTGCTTCTCTTCTTTTTACATTTATTCTTGCTGTTACTTTATCATGAACTTTAATAGTACCTTCTTCAATATTTACTATATGTACATGCTGTTTATTAGGAGATACTATAACATCTACTACTTCAGCTTTTAACTTTTCATTATATATATATCCTGTATCTGATACTTGTCCACCTTTTTCTGCATAAAATGGTGTTTCTTTTAATATAACATATCCTTCACCTGTTAATTCTTTTACCAATTTATCTTCTTTAATAAGTGCTATTACTTCTGTATCAGTTTGATAATCTTCATAGCCTGTAAATACACTTTCATCTTTAAATTTTAATAAAGCCTCATTTTGTACATTCATGCTTGCTTCATCTCTTCTTGCATTCCTAGCCATTTCTTTTTGATTTTTCATGCATTCATCAAATTCATCTTTATCTACTTCATATCCTTTTTCTTCTAAATACTCTAATGTAAGTTCAAAAGGAAATCCATATGTGTCATATAATTTAAATGCATCCGCACCAGATAATTTATTATTAGTAGAATGCTCAATCATTTCATTAAGTTTCTTCTCACCACTCAATAAAGTTTTTTCAAATAAAGTTTCTTCTTTACTAATTACTTCTTTAATATATTCCTCTTTATCAATTAGTTCAGGATAATAACTACTCATAGTCTGTACTACTGAATGAACTAACTTATCCATAAATTTACCTTTTATACCAATATTATGACCAAATCTTACTGCACGTCTTAGTAATCTTCTTATTACGTATCCTCTACCTTCATTAGAGAATACTGCACCATCACATATTGCAAAAGTAAGTGTACGTATATGATCTGCTATTATTCTAAATTCTCTTTGATCTTCATATTTTTTATGACTTAAATTTTCTATTTCACCAATTATTATATTAAATAAATCTGTATCATAACTTGATTCAACTCCTTGAAGTATACATGTCATTCTTTCTAAACCCATACCAGTATCTATATTCTTACTAGGTAGTTCTTTATAATCTTTTCTTTCTACTCCCTCTTTTGAATTAAATTGACTAAATACATTATTCCATATTTCTACATAACGCGAATTATCTATTTCTTCTTGTAATAATTTTATTCCTAATTTATCTGGATCATATTCTTCTCCTCTATCATAGAATATCTCTGAATCTGGTCCACATGGTCCTTCTCCTATTTCCCAAAAGTTAGTAGCAAGTCTTACTATATGAGTAGGATCTACACCTTCCTTAACCCATAAGTTATATGCATCATCATCATCTTTATACACAGTGAAATACAACTTTTCTATAGGGAACCCAAAATACTTTTCATCAGTGAGTAACTCATAAGCCATATGTATTGCTTCTTCTTTAAAATAATCTCCTATTGAAAAGTTACCTAACATTTCAAAGAAAGTATGATGAGTATTATCTCCTACACTTTCAATATCATTTGTTCTTATGCACTTTTGTGAACTAGTCATTCTTTTATTTACTGGCATCATAGAACCATCAAAATATTTCTTTAATGGTGTTACTCCCGCATTATTCCAAAGCAATGTTGGATCATTAAGTATTAGAAGTGATGCACTTGGCATTATAGTATGTCCATGATCTTTAAAATATTCTAAATAAGTATCTCTTATTTCATTACTTGTCATATATTTCATTATTCATTCACCTCAAAATCTTCTACTCCACTATCTTTTACTATCTTTGTTACTAATTCTTCTGCACTTTTAATTTTATCTTCACAAACTTTAACCAATTTCATTGCTTCACTATATTTATTAATTGCATCATCAAGATTAACATTTCCACTTTCTAATTCTTTTACTATTGATTCTAATTGTTCCAAATTTTCTTCAAATGATTTTACTTTACTCATACTTCCTCCTTATCAGTAACTTTTGCATTAATATTTCCATCTTTCAAACTAATACTTATTTTATCATTAATTTCAATATTTGTAATATTTTCTATACATTTATTATCTTTTTTTACTATTCCATATCCTCTTTTTAATGCATTTAATGGATTTAACAATTCTAATTTATTAATATTATTATTAATTTCAGCAATATACTTTTCATATAATAATTTTGGATTAGTAATTATATAGCTATTTTTTAATTTAAACAAACTAATAGATTTATTAGTTAACAATTCATTAAATGTATTATTGAGCTTCAATTTATCCATATTTAACATTTGCATTTTCACATTATACATATTAATTGGATTTATTAATATATTACTAGTCTTTATTTTATTTAATAACACTTTGTAATTATCAATAATACTCAATATAACATTTGTACATCTATTTTGAATAGAATCTATATTTTGAGATATATCTAATATATTAGGTACTGCAATTTCTGCTGCTGCTGTAGGAGTCGCTGCTCTTTTATCTGCAACATAATCTGCTATAGTAAAATCTATTTCATGGCCAACTGCGCTTATTACTGGTATCTTTGAATTATATATTGCTCTTGCAACTACCTCTTCATTATAAGCCCATAAATCCTCAATAGATCCACCACCTCTACCTACAATTAATGTATCAATATTACCATATTCATTAGCCATTCCTATCTTTTTTGCAATATCATCTTTTGCACCTACTCCTTGTACAAGTGATGGGAATAATACTATCTCACATAATGGATATCTCCTTTTAATAGTAGTAATTATATCTCTTATTGCTGCACCTGTACTTGCAGTTACTACACCTATTCTATTTGGAAATTTAGGAATAGCTTTTTTCTTATCCAAATCAAACAACCCTTCTTTAAACAATTTATCTTTAAGTTCTAAAAACTTTTTATATAAATCACCACTACCAGAAAGTTCCATAGATTCGATATATATTTGATAAGATCCACTTGCTTCATAAACACTTATTTTACCAATAGCATTTACCATATCTCCATCTTTAAAATTATTACCTACTTTTAAAGCAGTCCCTTTAAACATAACAGCAGATATTCTACTATTTTCATCTTTAATAGTAAAATAGCAATGTCCACTAGGCATTTGTACTTTAAAATTAGATATCTCACCTTTTATAAATACTTTATTAAAGAATGAACTTGCATCAAATTTCATTTTAATAATTCTATTTAATTCACTTATAGATAAATACTTAATATCATCCATAATTATCACCAAAGATATTATACCATAAAAAAGTTAAGTTTTAACTTAACTATTACGCTTTTTATTAATACATATTCATATAAACAATTATTTACTTTTGTTTATCACTATTTATCAATTTATTTGAACATATATATGATGTAATTGGAATTATAAGTATTGATGCTATAAAACATAGTAATAATTCTATCACATCTTGTGCAAATACCTTATAATTTATAATGTATTCTATTGATTCGGCTCTATGCCATATAAAAAATGCTATAAATGATGCTATAAGTGCAAAATATAAAGTATTTATTGTCGTTGCAAGTATATCTCTTCCTATATTCATTGCAGATTCAAACAATTCATTTTGAGATAACTTTCTATTATTTTCATATATTTCATTTATCGATGATGATATAGATATAGACGTATCTATTATTGTACCTATAGTACATACTAAATACATTCCAATTATAACATCTGTCATATTATAATTTATGTCAAACATAAATATTCCTATACTTTCAATAGATTCATAAGAAAATCCTTGTATATTTGCATGTTTTCCAATTAAAAATATTATGATAAACATAATTATAAGTACTATAGTTATAGACATAAATGATGCTTTTGTCTTTATATTATAACCATTTAATAAGAATAACGATATCAATGATTCAATCACACATATTATTAAAGAAACAATTATAGCATTAAATCCATATCCCATAAATACAATATATATAATTAATAAAAAGTAACTTAGATAAAAACATATAAATGTTTTTAAACCTTGTTTCTTGCCTACTAATAAAAGAAGTAAAAATAATATCAAAGATAATATCTTAATCATGTTTCCACCTCTTTAATATATATACAGATACATATAATGATATTGGTACACAAAGAACTATTGATATAGAACTTGTAAGTACTCTAATCATTTCCAATTGTCCATACATATGGATTGTATTTGCTATTGTCATTCTGTTTTTTAGTGCTAATAAAAACATAGGTATAACTGCTGTATAACATGTAAAAAGCATTACATTAGTCATTGTGCCTGTTATATCTTTTGATATTTCTTTACCTGATTTTAAAAGAGAATCTAATGTGATATTACTATCTTTTTCAATCAACTCTTTTATAGATGATGCCATAGTTATTGCAATATCCATTATTGCGCCTAAACCACATAACAATATATTTACATAATATAAATTTTTATAATCAGTAATTATTTCTATATATTCCATATTCCAATAAGGTATTGTATTATTATATAATTTTAATATTATTATCGATAATGAAAATGAAATAAATAATGAAATAATACTTGATATAATTGCTGCTAAAGTCTTTTTATTTTTACCATTTGTTATAAATAAAGATAATACTATAAACATTACTGATATAGGTAGAAATAAAAACAATATATTAATATCATTGTAATGATTTTGATACCAAAATATAACTATACTAGAAACAATTACATTCACTAATAAACTAAGTAATATTCTAATGCTTTTACTTTTACCTACTAATATAATCAAATCTATAAATAATACAATTAATATTACTATATATTTATCCCTTTTTATTCCAATTATAGATATTTTGTCATTACTTATATCCAAAAACAACTCACTATTTTTATTTATTTGTTCATCATATACACCAGATTTAGATGTAATATTTTCCAATTCATAAACTTCATTTTTATGTTTACCATTTAATATAATACCTGTTATCTTTTGTTCATATATTATTTCTTTATTTCTATCATTTGCTTTCTCTTTTGTTTCTATTTTTGTTATTTTTAGTATTGGTGTTTTATATAAATAATAATCATTATATACAAAAACTAATATCAAAATTGATACTATAAGTAATATAGATAATAAAATTTTATTTTTTAATATTACATTCTTCATATACTCTCCTATCTAAGTATTATATCACAAATAAAAAGATAAGTTATTCCTTATCTTTCATCACACCATCTAATACCGCATTAATCATATTCTTCACTTTATCATCAGAATATTCTTTAGCAAGCTCAACAGCCTCATTTATGCATACAACATCTGGAGTATCAGTATATAAAAGTTCATATATGCCCATCCTAAGTATTGCTTGATCTGTTTTACCTAATCTATCAATAGTCCAACCTTTCAAATATTTATTTGCAACTTCATCTAATTCTTTAATGTTATCTTCAACACCAAATACAATTGTATTAACAAAATCATTTTCTACTTCTTGCAATTCTTTTATTACTTTTTTTGTTTCATATTTTATTTTATTAGACTTATATACACTTATTTGATACAAACAAGTCATAATAATTTTTCTCAATTCACTTCTATTAATTTCAGCCATAATATCACCACACTTAAAAAATTATAACACATTAATTGGTTGTTTACTAGTACTAATCTTTTAAACTATTCTTTAATTCATAAATAGTATTTAAAGCTTCAATTGGTGTCATTTCCAATGGATTTAATTCCTTTATCTTATTTTCTATCTCACTTTCTTTTGGTTCAACAAGTTCAAAAGACATTTGATTCTTTACTTCAATATTCTTATTCTCATAACCACTTAATATTTCATTAGCTCTATTTATTAATGAATCTGGCAAATTCGCAAGTTTTGCAACATGTATACCATAACTTTTATCAATAGAACCATCTTTTATTTTATGTAAGAATGTAATTTTACCATTCTCTTCTAATGCACTTACATGTACATTTTTTATTCTTTTAAAATGACTTTCTAATTTAGTAAGTTCATGATAATGAGTAGAAAATAATGTCTTACATTTTATATTGTTATGTATATATTCTATTATTGATTGTGCAAGACTAAGTCCATCATATGTAGCAGTACCTCTTCCAAGTTCATCAAATATAATCAATGAATTTTTAGTAGCATTAGATATAGCAGCATTAGCTTCTTTCATTTCAACCATAAATGTAGAATCCCCACTTACTAAATCATCAGACGCTCCAATACGCGTAAATATCTTATCAAATATAGGTAGTGTACAACTAGTTGCAGGTACAAAAGATCCTATTTGAGCCATAATAACAGTTATTACAAGTTCTCTCATATATGTAGATTTACCAGCCATATTTGGCCCAGTTATTATTAATATATCTGTATCTTTATTCATAACTATGTCATTAGGTACAAATGTAGTTTCTAATACTTTCTCTACTACTGGATGTCTATTATCTTTTATATCAATTATTCTTTCATCAGTAATAGTAGGTCTTACATAATTATTTTCTTCTGCAACAGTAGATAAAGATTGTAATACATCTATTTCAGCAATTATTTTAGCAATATTTTGAATTCTACTAATATAAGTTTTAACTATATCTCTTATTTCAACAAATAGATTATATTCTAAATTAATAATCCTTTCTTCAGCACCTAATATAAGTGCTTCTTTTTCTTTTAATAAAGGTGTTACATATCTTTCACAATTAGCAAGAGTTTGTTTCCTTTCATAATTATATTCATCTTTAATTAAAGATATATTGCCCTTAGATACTTCAATATAATATCCAAAAACTTTATTATAACCAACTTTTAAATTCTTAATACCTGTTCTTTCTTTTTCCTCATTCTCCATCTTTAATATAAAATCTTTACCAGACGTTTTAGCAAGTTTTAATTCATCCAATTCTTTACTATAACCAGTCTTAATTATGCCACCTTCTTTAATTGTAATAGGTGCATCTAAATCAATACTTCTTTCTAATAAATCATACAAATCAGGTAATGTTTCTAAATCAGAATGAAAATTTAATTTAGTTAAAATATTCTTTATATCTGGCAATACTTTTAATGAATTTTTTAGTTGTAATAAATCTCTACCATTTGTATTACCATATGATATTCTTCCAGATAATCTTTCTAAGTCATATACTTCAAATAATAATCCTTTTAAATCTTCTTTTAATATAAATTCTTCTAATAACTTTTCAACAATATCATATCTTTTATTTATTTCTTTTTTATCTATTAATGGGCTTTCAATATAACTTTTTAATAACCTACTACCCATAGCAGTCTTAGTTTTATCAAGTAACCATAATAGTGAATAATTTCTAGATTTTAATCTTAAACTTTCTGTTAATTCAAGATTCCTTTTAGTATAAATATCCATCTTTAAATATTCATTACTTTTCTTTATAACAACTTTTTGTAAATGACTTAAACTCCTTTTTTGAGTATTTAATAAATATGATAATAAATGAGTAATAGCTATTTTATATCTTTCATCATTAACATCTTCATAAATATAACTATAATCATCTACATTTTCCTCTTCATCAAATATACTTATATTTAATTTATATTTATTTTTTAATATACTTACTATATTTTTATTAAAATCACTTTTTAATACTATTTCATTAAGACCTAAAGAAAGAACTTCAGATACTAATCTATCTTCATCTTCTTCTATCATTAAAGCATTGAATTCGCCAGTAGATATATCAGTATAACTAATTACATAAGCATGATTTAAATCAATAATATTACCTATATAATTATTACTCTTTTCATCTAAAAATTCACTATTCATCATAGTACCTTTAGATACAATTTGAAGGACTTCCCTTTTTACTACTCCTTTAGCATATTTAGGATCTTCCATTTGTTCACAAATAGCTACTTTATATCCTTTATCTATTAACTTTTCTAAATATATATTAACAGCATGATGAGGCACTCCACACATTGGTACCCTCTCATCAAGTCCTGCATTTTTACTTGTTAAAGTAAGTTCAAGTTCCCTTGAAGCAGTATAAGCATCTTCAAAAAACATTTCATAAAAATCTCCAAGCCTAAAGAACAAAATTACATCCATATTTTGTTCTTTAATATTAACATATTGTAACATGCCTGGTGATAATTTACTCTTATCTACTTCACTTAACTTCATACTGCTCACTCATCCTTATTTATAATTTTGTTTACTTTACCTACTAACAATTTAATTATATCATCATCATTAATTAAAGTAATAGAAAAAGTTTTATAACCAATTCTATTAATACTTGTTCCACAATGATAAACAATATCTCCGTCTAATATAAAATATCTATCATGAAAAGTATTATCATACATAACTCTTAAATTAGAATATTGTTTATTATATTTTTCTATATCTTGCTTACTTAATAAACCATTTTCTTTTGTAATAATTATTACATTAATATTTAATCTTCTTATTATATTTAATGTAGTATTGTCACTATATGAATCTATAATAATCAAATGCTTTTTAGCATTACTAAATATATCCAATATTTTGGAATATGCATCATATATTTGCCCGTTAAAATATATTTCGCTATTTACTTTATTTTCTTCAAACTTATTAAAAGAATTTTCTAATGCATCAATTCTATCATGATCTTCCAAAACTAATTTATTTATATATTTTTGCTCAATTAAATCTGAGGATATATAACGTCTCATCATTACAAATGCTTTTATTATCTTTTTGCTCATTTTTATAGCAACTTCACTATGTAATATGCTGGCAAGTGTAGTAACTCCAAGTTCAGTAAATACATATGGTAATGTTCTTCTACCGCCATAATTATTTGAGGTGCCAATTTGGCACTTCAAGTTTTGATATTCTATATTAGTCAATTGAAACATAAAATCTTTATCAAATCTTTCTATATTTCTTTTTACTTGGCGATTAAGTTGTTTTGTTTCAACTTCATATAATTTTGCCAAATCTGAATCCAACATAACTTGAACTCCACGAATTTTATAAATTAAATCTTCAATATCATTTTTTATAACTACATCATTCATTTTATACCTCCTTTCATACTAATATCAGATATGCACATTACTGATTATTATAACAAAAAATAAGATATATTTCTATATCTTATTTCATGTTTGGATAATCTATTTCACTTACTTTTACAGTGATTATTTTATTTATATCACTTTCTTTTCCCTCTGCTTTAACACATATATAATTTGATGTATGACCTGTTATTATTCCATCTTCATATGTTTCTACAAGTACTTCTACTTCTGTATTAATAAACTTTTTCATATAACCCATTTCTAAATTCTTAGATAGTTCAAGTATTTTCCTTACTCTTAATTTCTTAATAGATTCATCTATTTGATTAGGCATTAAATCAGCAGGAGTACCTTTTCTTCTTGAATATGGGAATACATGTACTTTAGTAAAATTAACTTTTTTAATAAATTCATATGTATCATTAAAGTCATTATCAGTTTCATTAGGAAATCCTACTATCAAGTCTGTTGTAATAGATATATCAGGTCGTATACTTCTTATCTTTTCTATTTTATTATAAAAGTACTCTGTATTATATTTCCTATTCATTAATTTTAATATCTTATCACAACCAGATTGAAGTGGTATATGTATATGATCTACTATCTTCTTATTTTCTAATACTTTCATAAATTTATCATCTAATTCTGTTATTTCAATAGATGATATTCGTATTCTTAATAATCCATCTATTTTACATAATTCATTAAGTAAATCACTAAAATCATAGTCATATTTATCTTTACCATAATGACCCGTATGAATACCAGTAAGCACTACTTCTTTATAACCATTATTTACTAAACAAGTAATTTCTTTTATTACATCTTCTTTTTCTTTACTTCTTATTCCACCTCTTGAATATGGAATTATACAATAAGAACAAAAGTTATTACAACCATCTTGTATTTTTACAAATGCCCTTGTTTTAGTTTCAAAACTATCTAATTCCATAGGTTCAAAAGGAATCTTCATTATATTTTCAATTATGGTCTTACTCTTTTTATCATTTATATATTCTTCTACTAAATCTACTACTCTAGATTTATTACTATTTCCTATTATTATATCTACACCAGGAATACTTTTTATATCTTCGCTTCTTACTTGACTATAACAACCCATTACAACAATTATACTATTAGGATTATTTCTTACTGCTTGTCTTATAATATTTCTACTCTTTTTATCACTAGTATTAGTAACAGTACAAGTATTAATTATAACTATATCTGATTTATCATTAAAGTCTACTATTTCATATCCCCTATTTTTAAACATATTCATAATTACTTCAGATTCATATAAATTAACTTTACATCCTAAAGTATAAAATGATACTTTCACACTACCACCTTCTATTTCTTTTTCTTGTTTTTCATTTTTTCTCTATGCTTATTATCTAACCTACTTAATACTATGGAGTCATATCTTTCGGCATCTTCACCCTTTACAAGTTCAATTAGTCTTTCATCTAATGATGGAGCATAGTTTTTATGAGTAGATCCAAACATCTTATACATAAAAGACTGATATTTATCAAATAAATCACTATTTATTAATTCTTCATAAAATCGTATTATCTCATCACTACTTCTAAAAACTAATTTGCTATCTATACGTAATAGGCACATTAAACTTGACTGAACACCATAAAATTTAGCAATTCCATCTTCTGCTTTTTTAGGAGGCACAAACATTTCATATCTATAATGATTAAATGGATGTCCAGAAACAAGTTCATAAAGTCCATGACTAGTACTACTATATTTTTTATTATATACCATTACTATTTTTTGAAATTTTTCTGGTATTTCATATTTATCTGCTAATGCTTTTAAATCAGCTTCCTCTTTCATTGGATTTAACATATGTATATCACTTAAGTCTACATAAAAATAATTTTTATTATATTTATTTGCCATAATACCTCCTATTTAATTATAACATATTATTTAATTTTTTCTTTTGGATCTACTTCACATTCAGAAAAATCTGCACCTTCTATATTTACTCCTGTAAAATCATCAAAGAATTTAATATTAGATGTATCAAATATACTATTACTTAAATCTTTTTTATAAACAGTTTGTGGATTTATTCTTGCTCCACTTCCTCTAAAGTCTAAACCACTTACTTTTACATTGCTAAAATCTATCATAGATAAATTTAAGAATCTTAAATAATTAACAAAGTTTCTATTTATTTCATAATGGTCATCAATTTGTACAAATAATTCTTCTCTACCTATTGGTATAGAACAATATAAATTTTTTGGATCTACTCCTAACCTTTCTGTAGTTTCTACTAATCTTAGTAATTCACTAATCTTTTCTTGTACTTTTCTTTTATTTTCTTCTATCAATCTTTTTCTTGCTTCTTCTAAATTTTTCTTTGTTACTAATTTATTTTCACTTCTTATACCTAGAAATTTATTTATCTTATCTTCTAATGGTTTACATGGTTTGCCATCTTCTGATACTATCATTTCTTTGCCATCATATCCAATTACTTCTTCCACATCAGTAAAATCAACTGATGGAATATATAAAGAATATTGACTTCTTAAATCTATTACAGCTCCCTTGCTTCCTTTAAAACTTGTATTAACTAGTTTACATTTATCAAGTGGATTTGTAAAATGAACACCATTAAAGTTTGTACCAGCAAAATCTCTATCTTTTAAATCATTTGGATTAAGTATAACATAATCTAACGTTCTATTTAATACCTTACTTTTTGCACCTTCAAAATTTGCAAATGTAACACATGCATCAATTTTATCCACTAATGTTGCACCATTCAATATGCAACCAAATAGCCCACCATCAAGATATTGTGTATATATCTCTGCACCAGTACTTCCTGTAAAATCTGCTTTAGTTATATCATAAATTGTATAACTAATATAACAATTTTCCCCATCAAGTCCTAAATTTAAGAATCTACGCTTTATTGGAGATGTAAATGTAACACCACTAAATTTGCAACTACGCATATATATTGTTTTACCATTTTCTTTTGATCCTACGCCATATAATTTTGATGGATTTATAACTGCATTTTTGCTTCCTGTAAAATCACTATGATCAATCTCAGCTCCATCAAAAGACCCAGTAAAATTAACTCCTTTAAAAATAGCATGCGTTAATGATTTATTATATACAGTTTGTGGATTTAAATTTACTCCATATAAAGGGCTGAAATCATAATTATCTACTAAAAAGCCTGCAAAATCTATATTAGAAAAATCTATTTTCTTTAAAATATTTAATGGAAGAGCAAATGTTTTAGGTTTTTGTCTATTCCCATATTCATCTACAATTGGTTTGCAATCAGTATTAGTTTCTGAATATGGATACATAGCGCACCAAAATATAATTAATTCTAGTATTTCTGGATCATAATCTAATTTAACATGTACACCATCTTCTATACTACTTAATTTTTTTATAAAATCATCTCTTAACTCTTTTATTTTTTCTTCCATATAACCACCTTATTTAATTTTTTCTTTTGGATCTACTTCACATTCAGTAAAGTCTGCACCTTCTATATTTACTCCTGTAAAATCATCAAAGAATTTAATATTAGATGCATCAAATATACTATTACTTAAATCTTTTTTATAAACAGTTTGTGGATTTATTCTTGCAGCACTTCCTCTAAAGTCTATTCCACTTACTTTTACATTATCAAAATCTATCATTGATAAATTTAAGAATCTTAGATATTCAACAAAGTTTCTATTTATTTCATAATGGTCATCTATTTGTACAAGTAATTCTTCTTTTCCTATCGGAATAGAACAATATAAATTCTTTGGATCTACTCCTAACTTTTCAGTACTTTCTACTAATCTTAGTAATTCACTAATCTTTTCTTGTACTTTTCTCCTATTTATTTCTATCAATTTAGCTCTAGCGCTTTCTAATTCTTGTTTACCAATCAATACATTTTGATGCTCTAATCCAAGGATTTCATCAATCATGCTATCTAATTTGTTTGTAGGCCTTCCATCTTCTGATATGACCATATATTCCCCATCTAAACCTATTACTTTTGCATCAGTAAAGTTTGTACCTTCATAAAAACTAGGTTCTAAATCTTTTAAATTTATAATAGCATTCTTACTTCCTGTAAAGTCTGAATTATGTATATCTTTTTTAATTGGTCTAGTAAAATACACTCCTTCAAATTTACAATCACTCATACCTTCTTTTACTTTGTCAGGATTAATTAATATCATTTTTTCATATTCATCATAACCATATAATCTATTAGTAAAAGTATCTGGTAATAACACTTTTGCTCCTCTAAAATCTACTCCTTCTATATCAAATCCATAATATTTAAATATATCTCCTTCTATAGTAGCATCCTTTAATACACATCTTTTTAGCCCAGTACCAGCATATATTGAGTCTGCATGTATTATTGCACCTACACTTCCTGTAAAATCTGAATCTTTTATATCAAATGCTCTATATATAATACTTTCCTTAATATCATCTATATACATTCCTGTAACTTCACTAAGCTTTTCTGTTCTACTTAATTTAGTACTTCTAAATTCATCTGTAAATGTAACTCCATTAAACTTACATCCATATAGTCCTATAGGTATTTGACGTATAACTTTCCTTCCTACCCTTTTTAAATGTTTTGCGTAAGTATTAATATAGCAAAGTTCATTTGGATTAATTTGCGCACCCACGCTTCCTGTAAAGTCTGTAGATTGAATTCTTACGTCTTTAAATGGTCCAATAAACTCTACTCCATTTAATTTAGATGCAAATAAATCTTTTTTATAAATTGTTTGTGGATTTATCTTTACTCCATATAATTCTGTAAAATCATATTCACTAGCTTTGAAATCTTTAAAATCTACATTAGAAAAATCTATTTTCTTTAAGTACTTTTTAGGTAACGCAAATTCTTTATAGGTGCCCTTATCTTCATATTTAAAAAGTATATAATCAATTAACATTGGATTATATTGAAGAGTTATATGCATACCATCTTCTAACCTACTAAGTTCATCCATCAATTTTTTTCTCATTAATATTAATTTTAATTTACTTTCTTCAATTGTAGCATTACTTATATCAACATTTGCAAGGTCTACTTCACTAAAATCACCAAAAAGGTCTACTCCACTTAAATTTGAATTAGATAAATCTTTATTATAAACTTTTTCAACATCAATATTTACATTATGTAATTTACTAAAATCATATCCACTAGCTTTAAAACCTTCAAAATCAATATCAGTAAAATCAATTTTTTCTAATATATCAATTGGTAATGCAAACTCTTTATAACCATCAGGATGATTAAATAATACTTCTTCTGTAAATTTAGCACAAGCACTACTTGTTTTATAATCTTGTATATTAAATTTTTTAGATAAAAAATTCCCTAAATCAATTAATTCCCCATTATGAGAAGAACAATAAGTTCTAATATCATTCACAATCCAGTTTCTTTTTTCTTCTATACTCATATTAGTATTCCTTTCCTTTTACCTTTGGATCTACTTCACATTCAGAAAAATCTGCACCTTCAATATTTACTCCTGTAAAATCATCAAAGAATTTAATATTAGATGTATCAAATATACTATTACTTAAATCTTTTTTATAAACAGTTTGTGGATTTATTCTTGCAGCACTTCCTCTAAAATCTAATCCACTTACTTTTACATTATCAAAATCTATCATCGATAAATTTAAGAATCTTAGATAATTAATAAAATTTCTATTTATTTCATAATGATCATCAATTGTTACAAATAATTCTTCTCTACCAATTGGAATAGAGCAATATAAATTTTTTGGATCTACTCCTAACCTTTCTGTAGTTTCTACTAATCTTAATAATTCACTAATCTTTTCTTGTACTTTTCTTTTATTTTCTTCTAAAAGTTTCTTTCTGGTAGCCTCTAGTTCTTTTTTAGTAAACATTTCAGTTTCATGCTCTATTCCTAATAGTTTATCAACCATGCTTTCTAAATCTGTTCCTAATTTACCATCACTACTTATAGCCATTACTTCATTATCATATCCAATTACTGTAGTATCAGTAAAGTTAACATCATCATAATTATGTTCTTTATCTATTCTATTTAAATCTATTGTAGCATTAACGCTTCCTGTAAAATCTGATCCTGCTATTATTGCTCCATCAAATGATCCTGTAAATTTAACTCCATTAAATTTACAACTTTTCATACTTCTATCATACAATTTTTGAGGATTAATTGAGACTTTAGTCTCAATCCCTAAGGTATTTTGCCCTCTACTACCTGTAAAATCTGTATTTCCTATTCTACAACTAACTTCTCCAATAATAGTTGTATCAGTAAGTGTACATCCAACCAAACTCATATCATATTTATTCATATAATCCATATATATAATAGCATTTCTACTTCCTGTAAAATCTGATCCTTTTATATTTGGTAACGCCACTTTCTTTACTATGTAACTACTATAATAACTATAATGTCTTACACGACCTATATTAAGAGATTTTATTGATGATGTAAAAGTTACTCCATTAAATTTGCAATTAGTCATATTAATTTCATTCTCATCATCTTCATCTCCGAAATATAATTTAGTTGGGTCAATATATGCTCCTGTACTTCCTGTGAAATCAGTGCATTGAATACTCACATCATCGAATGGTCCAATAAAAGTTACACCATTTAATATACTACAATTCAAATTCTTATCATATATGGTTTGTGGATTTAACTTTATACCATATAAACCAGTAAAATCAAAATTAGTAGCATAAAAATCATCAAAATTAACATTTGAAAAATCTATCTTTTCTAATGCCTCTTTTGGTAATGCAAATTGTTTATATTGTTTTTTAATTAAAATAGTTTTTTTAAATAGTACCATTTCTAAAAGTCTTGGATCATAATCTAACATTATATGACTACCATCTTCCAATTTTTTTAATTGCTCTATCAACTTTTTTCTTAATTCTTTTATTTTTTCTTCCATATAACCACCCTATTTTATCTTTTCTTTTGGATCTACTTCACATTCAGTAAAGTCTGCACCTTCTATATTTACACCTGTAAAATCATCAAAGAATTTAATATTAGATGCATCAAATATTCCATTACTTAAATCTTTCTTATAGACAGTTTGCGGATTTATTCTTGCTCCACTTCCTCTAAAGTCTAAACCACTCACTTTTACATTACTAAAATCTATCATTGATAAATTTAAAAATCTCAACAAAGATAAATCAACTAAACTTCTATTTATTTCATAATGATCATCTATTGGCACTAAAAATACATCTTTTTCTATAGGAATAGAACAATATAAATGCTTTGGATCTACTCCTAATTTTTCTGATGCTTCTACTAATTTTAGTAGTTCATTTAATTTTTCTTGAAATTTTTTTCTATTTTCTTCTATTAATCTAATTCTAGCTTCTTCTAATGCTTTTTTATCTAAGACTTCATCATCATTTATTCCTAATAATTCACTCATCATGAGTGATATATCTGTACCTAATTTACCATCTTCTGAAACATACATTTCTTTTCCATTTGTACCTATCACTTTAGTATCACTAAAGTTAGTACTTTCATAGTCACCTTCAATAGTTCTTAAATCTATAACTGCTCCCTTACTTCCTGTAAAATCTGCTCCATTAATATTAGATTTTTCAAATGTACCTACAAATTCTACTCCACTAAATATAGAATTAGATAAATCTTTATCTAGTGCACATTGAGGATTTATTTTTATATATCTTGAAAATAATTTACCATTCTTTGCACCGGTAAAGTTTACTTGTTTTAAATTAAAATCTTCACTAAATTCGCCATATATAGTTGCACCATTTAATACGCAATTTCTAAATCCACTATATGGATCTATACCAGATAAATCGATTTTTGCATCCTTACTTCCTGTAAAATCACAAAAATCCATTTTCAATTTATATTTACTGTCTTTTCCAAGAGTACCAATAAAGTGTACATCTGTAAATTTGCAAGAATTAATATCAATTACTTCTTCATGATTCCAATCACGCTCATGATGTAATTGCATAGGTCCAATGTATGCTCCACTACTACCTGTAAAATCACTATGATCAATCTTAGCTCCGTGAAAAGGTCCTATAAAAGTTACTCCATTAAATTTGCAATATATTAAATCCTTATCATAGACAGTTTGTGGATTTATTTTTACTCCATAAAATTCTCTAAAATCAAAATGTCTAGCATTAAAATTATCGAAATCTATGCCTGTATAATCAATTTTAGATGCTAATTCAAGAGGAATTGCAAAAGATTTACGCGTACCCTTATCTCTTGTTTCATAATCAAATAATAAAGCATCAATTATACGTGAATCATACTTTAATTTAACATATACTCCAGGTTCAACTTTTGATAGTTCACTTACTAATTTTTGCCTTAATAATATTTTTTTGTATTCTTCTTTATCAGCTACTATAGCTCCTGTTAAATCAGCATGTACTATATTTACTGACGTAAATGATCCTGTTATTTCAACACCATTTAATTTAGCACCACTTAAATCTCTTAAATAAATTTCTTGAGGATTTAATTTGACATTATGTAGTCCTGTAAAATCAAAATCATTAGCTTTAAAACGTTCAAAAGAAATATTTGAAAAATCTATCTTTTCTAAAACACTTCTTGGCAATGCAAAGGTACGAAATCCTTTAATATAATCATCATAAAATAGTATTTCTTCCATGTTTACATATCCATATTTTAAATTATAAATCCCATCAGAATTAACACCATAAATACGTTCATATTCATTTTGAAAACTACGATTATATAAAAAGAATTTTTTTAAATCGACTAATCCTGATTCTGATTCTCTTTGTATCCTATCTATGTTTGCAATTAAATACCCTCTTACATTTCTAATAACTGTATCGCTTATATGAACTTCATTTTCTTTATCCATACTTTACCTCTTTTCTTTTAATTTTGGATCTACTTCACATTCAGAAAAATCTGCACCTTCTATATTTACTCCTGTAAAGTCATCAAAAAACTTAATATTTAATGCATCAAATACTCCATTACTTAAATCTTTTTTATAAACAAGTTGTGGATTAATTCTTGCTCCACTATGTCTAAAATCTATACCACTTACTTTTACATTATCAAAATCTATCATCGATAAATTTAAAAATCTTAGATATTCAACAAAATTTCTATTTATTTCATAATGATCATCTATTTGTACAAGTAATTCTTCTTTTCCTATTGGAATAGAACAATATAAATTTTTTGGATCTACTCCTAACTTTTCTGTAGTTTCTACTAATCTTAATAATTCACTAATCTTTTCTTGTACTTTTCTTTTATTTTCTTCTAATAATTGTTGTTTTGCTTCTTCTAACTTTCTCTTACTTAATACTACAGATTCTTTTTCTCTACCAAGTAATTTATCAATCATACTTTCAAGGTCTTTACCAATTCTTCCATCTTCTGATATAGACATTTTAGAACCATCATACCCGATAACTCTAGCATTTGAAAAATTAACTTTTTCTTTATTTTTTAATTTCTTAATTGTTTCAAGGTTTATTACTGCTCCTATACTTCCTGTAAAATCTGATTTCTCTATTTCAGCACCATCGAATGGGCCAGTAAATTGCACCCCTTCAAAAACACAATTAGATACATCTTTGTCTGCTATTTTTTGAGGATTTATCATAATCCTAGATTTACTACCAAAATTTATACCTGTAGCTCCTTTAAAATTAGCTCCTTTAATTTCAACATCTTTTACTTCACCAACTATTAATGTATCTTTCAATATAGTATCATTTAAATCAATTGATTCTGGATATATAACTGCTCCTGTACTTCCTGTAAAATCCGACCCACTTATTTTGGGAATTGCTGTTAAATATATTCGATCACCAAGACTCACATAACTTCCCAACTTAAAAGATTTAATTTTTTTTATAAAGGAAACTCCATAAAATTTACAATCATTCATATTAATTCTATAACATTTATGTACATGATGATAACTTATTTCATCCCAATAATAATTATACTCTCCAATATATAATTTTCTTGGATTTATAACTGCTCCTGTACTTCCTGTAAAATCTGTATGATTCAATCTTACATTATCAAATGGTCCAATAAAAGTTACCCCATTTAATATAGAACTAGATAAGTCATTATCATGAATAGTTTGTGGATTTAATTTGACATTATGTAAACCTTTAAAATCATATTCACTGGCTTTGAATTTATCAAATGATACATCTGAAAAATCTATATGTTTTAATACTCTTTTTGGTAATCCAAATACCTTATATACAGATGAATCAGTTTTAATAGTATCAAATATTATTAATTCAATAACTCTAGGTTCAAAATCTAAACTTATATGTACTCCATCTTCTAATCCATCAAGTTCATGTATAATTTTATTTCTTAACTCTTCAATTTTTTCTTCCATAACCAAAATCCCTCTTTGGGGAGTTATTATATCATAAATCATAAAAAAAACAACCTTATAGGTTGTTTCTAAACCTCTTTAAAGAATTTAAATATTCTTCATTAGCTTCTCTTTTATTTTCTTTTACAATAGGTATTCTACCAGTTTGGTATTCTACTTCATCTATTACTAAGAAATCATCATCAATTGCTTGTTGTTCTTTTTTTGGTTCAACATATTTTACTGGTTCTTCTCTTTTTGCATATGTAACTGGTTGATTAGTTTTCAATAGCTCTTCAACACTTATTATTGCTGTATCTTCTTGCTCATCCTCATACTGTTGAATTTTATCCATAGCACTAGCATTATTTTTACTTTCAATATGTTTTAGTTCATCAACAATAGATTTTAAATTACGAGTTCTATCATTTTCCAAATTTATGTCGCTTACACTTACATTGTTTATATCTTTCATCTTTTCTTCAAATGCATTTTCTCGATCCGTTACTTCACTTTCACCATATATCTTTTTTACTTTATTCTTTTCTGGTTTAAGTACTACAATTAATAAAATTATAAATGTAATTACTAATAAAACACCCACTATAAATAGAGCGCGTCCAGCATCATTCAAATTTGTAAAATAATTAGTAATATTTGCTATCATAAGTTCACCTCATATATTCATAATTTATTATACTCAATAAATATAATGGTACAGTTTCTGCTCTCAATATATTATCTCCAAGAGTTACACTTACAAAACCATTTTTTGTCAAAAACTCAACCTCATTATCACTAAATCCACCCTCTGGACCTATTGCTATTAGTATTGTATCACTTTTTTTATTATCTTGTAACACTTTTTTGATATTTTTCGACATTTCCATAGTATTACAAATCATTTTTAAATCAGCACTATAATTTACTATGTCTTTAAGTTTTATTATTTCATGCATTATAGGCATACATGATCTATGAGATTGTTCACTTGATTCTTTTAATATTTTAACCCATCTATCTTTTTTACTATTTACTTTTATCACAGTTCTTTCTGAAATAATTGGTATTATTTCATCTACACCCAATTCAGTTGCTTTTTGTAACAAATAATCCATTTTTTGTTCTTTGATTAAACTAGTAGCTAATATAACTTTATATTTTCTATTATCAATAAGTTTTTCATGATTAATTACTGTATATTCAACATCTTTTTTTGTAATATTAGTTATTTTACAAGTATATAGTGTTTTATCATAAACAATATTAAAACAATCACCTATATTCATTCTCATTACATTTATAATATGTCTTTTATCATCATCATCTATTTTTAAATCTTTATTATTCACCATATACCACTGCATAACATCACCCACTTAATTATATCATTCAATTATTGAATAAGATAGATATTTTTGTTATAATGTTTGTGGTGATGATGATGAATGAAATGGTCGATGTAAGCAAAGATTACAACGTATCTTTAATAAAAAAGTATGCAGAAGATTTAACAAAGAAAGTATATTATACTGATCCATCCATTGCAAGAGAAAAAGAACTTAAAAAAATAATATTAACATTATTTACTCCAGAAAAATCTCCAATATTAGTTGGTAAACCTGGTATTGGTAAAACTGCTATAGTTGAAGGACTTGCGTGGAGAATACAAAATGGAATGGTTCCAGATGCATTAAAAGATTATACTATTTTAAAAATAGATACTGCTGCTTTAGTTGGAAATATAAGTAATGATGAAGGTACTTCTGATATGAAACTTCAAGTATTAGTTAAAGAATTAGAAAGTTTAAATAAAGTAATACTATTTATTGATGAAACTCATACATTAATTGGTAATAAAGCTGAGGGTGGACTGGATTTTGCTAATATATTAAAACCTGCTTTAGCAAGGGGAAATATTAAAATGATTGGTGCAACTACATCCGATGAATATGATTATTATATTGTTAAAGATAAAGCTTTTTTAAGAAGATTGGAAAAAATTGAAGTCGCAGAACCAGATAAAGATGCTACTATTCAAATATTAGTTGGTACTATACCTAAAATAGAAAAACAAACTGGTGTAAAATTTAATTATTCAAACTTTGTTAAAGAAAGCATAATGAGTTTTATAGTTGATATGACTGTAGAATATAATAGAGTTTTTGAATCTGCTTCTAGATATCCTGATGTTTGTTTAGGAATTGTTACTAAAGCATTTAGTTATGCAATATTTGATAATACTGGATTTGTATCCATTAAACATTTTTGGGATGCTATTAGTACAACAGAAGCAGTATATCCAGATGTAATTAAAAAATTTAAACCTTTATTTAAGGAAAAGTTTAAAGATTTAATTGAAAGAGAAAATGCAATTTTAGAGTAATTGCATTTTTATTTGATAAAATGATTGATTTTTTAATATATATTTGTTAAAATTGATTTGTTTAAATGACGGAGGTGAAAGTATGCCAAACATTAAAAGTGCTAAGAAACGTGTTAATGTAATAAAAAGACAATCAGAAGAAAATGTTCCAGTAAGAGGAAGTATGAGAACTGCAGTAAAAAAAGCTACTAAAGATAAAGAAAATAAAAGTTTATTAAACGATGCAGTTAAAAAGATTGATACTGCAGTAAGTAAAGGTGTTATTACTAAAAATGCTGCTGCTAGAAAAAAATCACGTCTAATGAAAAAAGTAAATTCGAAGTAAAGTTTTACTTCTTTTTTTATTTTTATTATTTTTTATAGTATAATATGATTGGTGATTGTATGAAATTTTTAAAATTTTTAGTAGTATTACTAACTATATTTGCATCATTCACTTTTGCGTATGGATATTTAAGTGATAAAGAAGTTATAAGTACAATAATACAATTTTATGATAGAACTCCATCAAAAGTAGTTAATAATGAATATGTAAAAGATTTAGATGTTGGGATAGTAAAACCAACCAATAATTTTATACCTACTAATAGAAGCGAGCTATTAAACATATACTATACAATAATATCTTCTGGAATGAAAGAATTTACATTTTATTGTAGTAATCAATATATAAATTGTATAAATGATATGATAGAAATTAATGATAATGCAGATTTGTTATCACAAATAAATAGTTTAGTAAGTGTATATAATAGTTTTAAGAGTATAAAAACTTCTTATACTAGCAATGGTAAAATCACTTTATATATAAGTAGAGTTTATAGTGATTATGATATAAAAATGATTAATGAAAAATTAGATGATATTGAAAAAGATATTATAGATAGAAATAAAAGTGACAAAGATAATATATTGGCAATACATGATTATATAATAAATAATACTAAATATAATGATGATGAAAAATATGGTTCTAATGAGAAAGCAAATACAGCTGTTGGTGCTTTATTCCTAGGACTTGCAAAGTGTAATGGATACACTGATGCTGCTGCATTATTTATGGATAGATTAAATATTAAAAATGTTAGAATTGTATCTGTTGGTGATGAGTATACTGAACCACATATATGGAATTTAGTTTATTTAAATGGTAAATGGTTGCATTTAGACTTAACATGGGATGATCCAGTTAATAATCTAAATAAAGATTTTCTATATCATGATAATTTTTTAAAAACTACACAAGAAGATGATAATAAGCACTTATTTGATAAAGATTTCTATTATTTTGCAAAATAAAAGATATTCATTTGAATATCTTATTTTTTTGCATTCTTTAAAGCAAGATCTATAGCATTATATAATGCATCAATTTTCATTGTAACACCTGCTACTGCATCTGTTTTACCATTTTCATCTAATTTAATAAAAGATAAATCTTGGTTCTCTATTATCTTAGATTCCAACAAATTAACTTGTTCATACCATTCTTTACCAGCTTCACTTCTTGCTTTCATTCCATAATCATTTCCTAATGCTTTTTTAGTTGTATTAACGGAATCTTTAACATATGTTGTATCTAAATATACTGATTTAATTAATCCATTATTATCAACATATACAACAGCAATAGCTGTATTTTTAGAACCACCATAATTATCCGTATAAGTTCCTAAATAAGTTCCTTCCTTATACTTACCTTCACTAACTTTCTCACATCCAGAAAGCAATAATACTGATAACATTATCATAAATGCTATACCAAAATATTTTTTCATACATCCTCCTATCTATATACAATTATATAATATTTTTTAACATTAATAAATACTTTTATTATCATAATATTCTAATAATCTCTTTGCAGCCATACCAACTATTAATCCAGTTACTACTGAACTAATAAGTAATATTGGTAAATAATATACTATATTAACATTTGATAAAAATATAATAGCAACAATTATTTGACCTATACTATGTGCAATAGCACCACAAATACTTACACCAACTACCGATAATTTAGTAATTTTATTCACTAAATACATTGTTACAACACTCAATAACGCCCCTATTAAACTAAAGAAAAAACTAATACTAAAAAGTCCTGTTCTTAGAATACCTATTAATATTACTCTAAGTATAGAAACATATAAAGCATCTTTAATAGACAAATCATATATAACAAATACTACTACTATATTAGCAAGACCCAATTTTATTCCAGGTATCATATTGAATAAAGGAATAAAACTTTCTATTAAAGCAAGTACAACAGATATACTAAGTAACATTGCTATTTTAGCAATTTTTTTATTCATAAAATCACCTATCCTGAAACTGTATCTAATTCATCATTAGAAAAATTAATTACTATTTTATTTGGTAAACATACTATTACTCCACTATTTGTCCAATCTACCTTACTACATATATGCATTTTTGATGTTTCTTCCATAACTTTTATTTTATTATCTTTTACTTTTAACTTAACAATACCATTATATCCATTAACACTATATTCTTTATCAATACTTAAATCTATCTTAAGAATTAATTTATCATTATAATATACATTAGCATAATTATTATCTTTTCTAGTAAAAAACAATATCAATAAAATTATAACTAATACTATACCTATCAATCTAATATCATACTTGTTCATATATGTTAAAACTTTCTGAATAGTATATTTGATCAGCATACCAAATAGCTTCTACTTCATCCAAACTATTAACTATTTTAATCCCATCTTCAATTGGCAATAAAAATAAATAAGTAGAAAGTATATCTGCATAACCACTATCCTTAGTAACTACTGTCACACTCTTTGTATAATTATCTGGAAATAATGTTTTAGGATTAATTATGTGATTATAATTAACACCATCAACTTCATAATATCTTTGATAACTTCCACTAGTTACAACACTCATATTTTCTACTAATAAAGTATCATAAATATTAGTTACATTAAATGGTTCTTCTAAACCAACACTATATTTACTTGATTTATAACTCTTTCCTACTCTTACATTACCACCAGCATTTATCAAATATTTCTCACATTCATTATCCTCTAAATATTTTGCTACTATTTCCGTAACATATCCTTTTACATAAGATCCTAAATCTAATTTAACATCTTTCTTTTTTATAAATGTATTATCCTTTAAATTAATACTTTTAATATCCACATTTAAATTTAACAATTCATATGTTTTAGGTATATTTTTACCTTCTTCTCTATATTTTTTCCATACATCTACTGCATTACCTAAAGCAATATTTACATAACCATTTGTCTTATTATAAGCATCTATACCATAATTAATAATATCACTCAATCTAGAATCTATTTCTATGCTTTCATTAACTTTTAATACATTATTTAAATAATAAACATTAATTATTCCTTCATATTCATTATATCTATCTGTCAATTTATGATATTCACTATAAATATTATCTATTTCTTTTAATAATTTTTTACTTGTTTCATTAGGTATATCATATAATTTAACTTCTATATGCGTATCCATATAAAACATACTCTTTTTATACATATTAGTCTTACATCCAGTAAGTAAGAATATCATACATATTAATACAAATAATTTTTTCATATTATCACCTCTTTAATTATAACTAAAATACACTATCAAATCTAGTAGGATATTTACAAGTAATACTTATTAATTTATTTGTAACAGGATTTTTAAATTCTAATTCTTCACAATGCAACATTAATCTACCTATAGGATTTTCTTTAGAACCATACTTTTTATCTCCTACTACGCTGTGATTAATATCCTTCATATGCACTCTTATTTGATTTTTTCTACCAGTATGTAAGTATATATTAAGCATACTATAACTAGAATTATACTTAACTCTTTCATACTTAGTAATAGCTAATTTACCCTTATTTGAGCTATATACAATATGTTCACTATTTTCATTTAAAAAGCTTTTTATAATACCATTCTTATCAGTAATACCCTCTACTACAGCAACATATTTTCTAGTAAGTACTATATCATTCCAATTATCTTGCAAAATCTTCTTAATTTTTTCATTCTTAGCAAAAACAACAATACCACTTGTATCTTTATCCAATCTATTAACTATAAATACCTTATTATTCTTATTATTTAACTTAACATAACTAGATACTTGCTTATATAAAGTATTATCATTCTTACCATCACTTATAGTAAGTAGTCCACTATCCTTATTTACAATTACTAAATCATTATCTTCATAAAGAATATCTAAATCAGTATGATATGCTTTAATTACAATAGTATCACCACTATTAACTATATAATCATACTTAGTAATACATCTATCATTAACATATACATTACCATTTTTAAGAAAATATTTAATATTATTTTTAGAATCATTTACATGATTAATTAGATACTCTTGTAATAAGTACTTATTATCGACCTTATATTCACGCACATTTTTCTTCATAATATCACCAATTATATTTTATCAAAAAAATAGATATCTTAAAAGATATCTATTTAAAACCAAGATGGTTTTGGATTACATGTAAATGCATTTTTCTTATTTGCTGTTGTTATTTGGCTTGCAGTCCAGCCATTAAGTTCGGTTGCATTTGTTATATTATTTGAGCCGTTAAGCATATCTCTTATATCTGTTACATTAGCAATATTCCAATTCTTTATTGCACTCACATCAGTAAGACTCGCATAATTTCTAAGCATATTTCTCATTGTGGTTACATTATCTACCTCAAATCCTTCTAAACCACTTAAACTAGTTACAGTTGAATTTACTGTCGTACCTGATATATTAAACATATTATTCATTTTTGTTACATTAGACGTATCCCAATTTCTAAAAGGTTCAAATGATTTAACCATCAAATGCTGAAACATTCCTTCCATAGTAGTTACACTACTAGTATCCCACCCCTGAAGTGAAGTAAAATCTATTTCTGTATCCCATTTTTCCAAGCATGTTGAATTATTAAAGCATGTTGTGTGAAGCATAAACATACCAGTCATATCTGTTACATTTCCAACATCCCAGTCTTCTAAAAACCAATAATCATAAATATTATAATTAAGTGCAAACATTTGTGCCATACTTGTTACATTTTCTGTATTAAAGTCTTCCAATCCTAGTAATTCTGCTGCTTCAATTTGTGAAAACATTACATTCATATTTGTCACGTTACTTGTATCAAAGCCTCTTAAATCAATTGTTCTTGCCTTAGCCGCATAAAACATAGCTTGCATATTTACTACATGTGAAGTGTCAAAACTACTTGTATTAATTGAAGATGCTTGACTATTTGCATACATTCTAGCCATAGATACTATAGGCTTATTATTTATATAATTACATAAAGTTGTAGTTACAGGAGTAGTAGCTGTTTTATCGGTCAAAATTACACCCCAACCATCTTGCTCTATGTTTTCCCAATCTGTAGATGCACCCTGCTGCATATATCTATATGTATATTGTCCATCTATAAATTCAGCTCCTTGTACTAATTCGCCATTAAACGTACATATTTTACCTTTTACTTTTTTTATCTTTGAATATGCATATTCATCATTATTTACTTCAATTACTAACACAATACCTGTTTTATTTAATATAGTTTTTATATATCTTCTCAACTTTATATTAAAGTCATTTATATGATCTAATAAATTGTCTAAATCTATTAGATATACTCTTGTTACCTTATATTCCTCTTTCAACTTTGTATAATAAGTTGAATCATATATTGCAGAGTATGTTAAATCAACATATGGATTAGAAGAATTTAATCCCGTTGTATCTATCTTCGCAACACTGTCATAATACTTTTGCACATTAGCAAGAGCATTTACTGATGCAACTGTATTATACTTTTCACTTTGTCTATAGCTTATATATACACCAGAAAATAGTCTAAATACATATATTAATACCACTCCAACTACAGCTATAACAGCTATTGTCTCAGCTAAGAAAAAACCTTTTTTATTCTTCATACGCCCACTCCTATTTTATATATACATTATACAATTTATATCGATGCTATTTCAAGTAAAATTTAAAAAGAAAAAAGTGATTTCTCACTTTATTTCAATTATATCATGTACTTTTTTAGAATCCTCATAAGTAATAGTCACTTTATCACCATTACTCAAAAATGGAATCAATTCTCTATTCTTTTTAATAGACACAATATATTTATTATTATTTGTATCAACTATATAATAATATGTATTACTATCTATCACAACATCTTTAATACTAGATATAGTTATTTCCTTAGTTACTAATTTTTCTTTATCAATTACTTTCTCATCACCCAAATAATTTGATGCTGCAACATCTATGCCTTTAGATGAATCAGTAACAACTACCTTTTGATAATCTTTTACATCTACAAATGCATACATCTTAACAAGTCCTGCTGCATCTTTTAAAGATAAAAAGTAAGTTGGTTTTCCATTAAAGTTTATTAAAAGTGGGAATGAAGCATTATAACTCATTTGTTGAACTTGGCCTTCTGCACTTGCCATAGCAGAAAACTCTTCTGCGCCACTTATCTCATAGAATGTTGTTTCTTTTGTTCTCATATTTGTAAGAATAAATCCTATATTTGATTCATCTGCTACAACTGATGTAATACCTGTATATAAATATACATCATCATTTAATATTGTATAATTATAACCTTCTGTTGTAGCCACTACTTCTTTTTGACCAAATATTGTATTTAAAAATCCATGTTTATAAGCTCCCCAATCATTTACTTGCTCAAGTATTAAATCAGAATTATATACATGATCAACCCAAGTTGGAACATCTTCAACCTTATACCATTTTGATGTTCCATCAACTGGATTAAATATAACAACACCATCTACATCTCTTCTCATGCCAACACTTGTATATTTAATTGTAGGTATTATCCAATATGGATTACCTTCATTATCAACTTCAAAGTTTTCAGTACCAAATACTTTTGTTGGATATGATAATCTTAACTTTCTTTGTAAGTTCTCAAAGAAATGAGCACTTGGAGCATATCTCATACCTTTATCTAATTTCTTCAATTCACTTTTACCATTAACAGAATTTACTGTTATATATGCTGGTATACCATCTTTTCTATTAGTAAGATATTTAATAAATCCAGAATATTCAAGTGGTGTAACTCTTACTATTTCATCATTATAATTTATTTGAGTGTATAATTCAGATACATAAAATTGAGATACTAAAGTAGTCATTTCACCCATTGTTCTATCTCCTAATTTTTGACTAGATGCTTTATCAAGTAATGGAATATGACTAAAATCCACTTCCTTAATATCTTTGGTAAAATTACCTTCTTCATTTATCTTAATACGTTCATAATAAGCTTTTGAATTAAATAATGGTGAAAAAACAATATTAATTAATATTATTACTGGTATTATTCCAATTACACTAAAAAACATATATTTAATTACCTTGTTTTCTAATTTTACTTCCCTAATCATTCTCTTATTTTTAAATAAATTTATAACAACATCTGGTATACTCATTGCTATAAAAAATAACATTACAAATATTATATACATATAAAATGAAAATGCATGCAAATTAATTGGTGGCAATGCAAAATAATACACTACCAATGCAAAAATTATAGTACATAAAATTCTTTTAAATAAACTCTTATTCATAATTCCTCCTAACAATCTTCCATTTTAAGTGGTACATCATAATATACAGTACCTTCATCATTTGTTGCTTTTATTTCTAAATTTAAAACTCCATCCTTATACATATTACATGTTTTTGAATAATGATCTATTGTAAAATCAATATTCTCTAGATACTCATTTAACAGTATTGGTCTTTCATTATTATATGTAAAACTTTTTACCTCTTTTTTTGTATCATTTACATATTCATATAATATACATTCTATTTTATTATATTTATTCTCATCCTTTTTACCACAATAAGTAATATTTGATATTTGAACTGATGTCTTACTTGAATTATATGCAATAGAACCATATAATTTAAAATTATCACAATTAGCAGTTATCTTTTTCATTTCAAAATTTTCTTTTTTGGTTATACCTAATACTACTAATATAATAACTACAATTGCTAATACAATACCAGCTATTACATATATTTTTTTATTATTACTAGCTTTATTATTACCATCTAATAAATCATTTATACTAGTATTATAATCATCACATATCTTCTTCAATATAGAAATATCAGGCATATTTTTACCATTTTCCCATTTACTTACTGCTTGATATGTAACTCCATATTTATCTGCAAACTTCTCTTGAGTAAGATTACTTTTAGTCCTTACTTCCTTTATAAAAGCACTTATCTTAGACGGGTCCATCTTATCACCTACTTCTATACTATTTTAACATATATTTTTTATTTTTGCTTATACATTTTTACAATATCCTTAAAACTCATTTTTGAACCATAATTTAATATAGCATTTGAATAAACCTTTATAGTAATACTAGATATTACAAATATTGTTAATAATAATATTCCAATCGAAATTAATACCTCATTCACATTTGCAAATCCCATCATTATTCTAAATGGCATACAAAATGGAGATGATATAGGAATAAATCCTGCTATCATATTCATATTACTACTCGGATTCAACATAGTAAAATATGATATATAAAATCCAATCATAGTTATCATTGCAACAGGTGTATTTGCAGATTGTATATCCTCAGGCTTACTTACAGTTGATCCAGTTAATGCATACAATAAAGCGTATGTAGCATAACCCAATATAAAATACAATAATGTTATTAATCCAAGAGGTATTGTTATCGATGACATATCTAATACACTACTAACCAATTCTGAATCTAAGAACATATTAACACTAAATATGGCAGTCAATATTATCAATATTAACTGCAATAATCCAGCCAATCCAATTCCAATTGTTTTACCCAAAACTATATTTGTAGGACTTGTTGAAGTTACTAAAGTTTCTATTATCTTAGATGTCTTTTCTGTAGTTATAGAACTAGAAACCTGAAATGCACAAAAATATACTGCATAAAACAATACAATCGATAATATCATCATTACAAATACATTACCATTTGCTTCTTCCTCTGCTTGTTCTATTTCATAATTAAATGCTGGATTTATACTTAATACTTCTTCATTACTTAAATTTAATTTACTAATTTGAATTTCTTTATACAAATTTGATAATAAATCAACTATATATGGACTACCATCCATATACATTGCATTCTTTACAATATATTTAAAATTAATATTATTATCAACTTTATCTACTATTACAGCCTCTTCAATTTCATTACTTAATAATTTTTCCTTTATTTCATCTATTGATAAATTATCAGTAATTATTTCATTATCATCATTAGATAACATATTCAAATTATTTTCAAATATATTATTTTTATCACTAATAAGTATTTTAGCTTTTACGCTTTCTCCTTTAAAAGATTTAGATATATTGGGGATATTACATCCAATTATAATCATAAGTAATATTATTATAGTCGATATTATAAAAGCTTTTCTTCTTAACATATCCTTTAATGTAAATTTTGCAACAACAAACATATCATTCATTTTTACCACCAACTTTCTCTATAAATATATCATTTAATGTTGGCTTTTCAATTTCAAACTTATTGACCTTAATATTACTCTTAATCACCTTATCAAGTAATTTATAACCATCATTCTCATCTTTAATTTTAATTACATATGAATTATCTACACTATTTTCTAACTCTAGTTTTAAAGATTTAATTATATTACTAATATTATCATTTGTACTTATTAATACTCTATTAGCAGGATATGACTCTTTAATACTTCTTAAATTTCCCTTTAATACTGTTTTTCCTTTATTTAATATAATTACATTAGTACAAAATTCTTCAATAGTATGCATTTCGTGTGCAGACATTATTATATATTTACCTTCTTTTACTAAATCAATTATTACTTTTTTTAATATTTCAGTATTTACAGGATCTAATCCACTAAAAGGTTCATCAAGAACTATAAGTTCTGGGTCATGAATAACAGCAGTCAAAAATTGTATCTTTTGCTGATTACCTTTAGACAATTTTTCAGCAGGCATATTTAAATATTCTTCAACTTTTAACAACTTAGCCCATTTATTTATAGATTTTATTGCATCATCTTTACTCATTCCCTTTAATTCTGCAAAATATTTTAATTGCTCAATTATTTTAACTTTTGGATAAACTCCTCTTTCTTCAGGTAAATAACCAAAATTTACTTTTTTCCTATCTACAGCTTTACCATTCCATGTAATATCGCCAGAATCTTTTTTTAATATTCCAAGTAACATTCTAATAGTAGTAGTTTTACCCGCACCATTTGTACCTAAAAGTCCAAATACTTCAGGTTTATCCATACATATAGAAATATTATCTACTACTTTCTTATTACCAAAAGATTTAGATACATTCTCTATTTTTAACATAATTCACCTCATAATAATTATACTATAATTTTTAATTTATTAATATATAGAGTGTTAGAAATTATTTACTACTTTCATTTAAAAAAATCAAATCTTTCAATTTGATTTTAATTTATTTACTCTGCAAAAACATATGGATCAGCAGTTGTTCCAGATCCTTTCATTTGTACTCCTGGAATTAGATATACAGAAGGCCTGACGACATTAGCGCCGTAGTACGCGTAGTTGAGGCGCACAAGCGCACTATAGGCATAACACACATAATTAGCATTGCTAGAGGTAGGCGCAGGAGAATTTGTCCATCCATAACTACTCATCCAGTTACTATCACAATTGCCTTCCGTTCTCATATTTGTTGCACAATTACTATTTCCTGATGCGTATCCATAGTCACTTGGATATATTAATCCTACTTTACCTA
>JAFRQS010000011.1 GCA_017428495.1 Bacilli bacterium
GATGCTACTGTTGCACTTGCTGAGAGAATTGCTGGTAGTGAGGATGCTTTTGTAAAAATAATGAATGATAAAGTAAAAAAGTTAGGACTTAAAAATACAAATTTTAAAAATTGTACAGGATTAGATGAAGATGGACATTATTCATCTGCATATGATATGAGTATAATTGCAAAAGAATTAGTAAAGCATAAAAAAATATTAGAATTTTCATCTATATATGAAACGTACTTAAGAGAGAATACAAATAATAAATTTTGGCTTGTAAATACAAATAAGTTGGTTAGATTTTATAAAGGTGTAGACGGGCTTAAAACAGGATATACAGACAAAGCCGGATATTGTTTGACAGCCACAATAGAAAAAGATAATATGAGACTTATAGCTGTTGCTATGGGTGAACCTACAAGTAATATTAGAAATGCTGAAGTAACTGCTATGTTGGATTATGGTTTTAACTTGTATAAAAATGAAATATATGTAAGTAGTAAAGAAATATTAGGTAGTAAAGATGTAGAATTAGGAAAAGATAGATTTGCTAATATTGTAGTTGTTAAAGATGTATCAAGTATAAATAAAAAAGGTCATAAAGTTGGAAATATAACTTATGATCTTAATGTAAAAAAATTAAAAGCACCAGTATATAGAGGGCAAAAAGTTGGTACATTGACCATAAAAGAAGATGGTAAAGAACTTACAACAGTTGACGTTACTGTAGATAAATCAATTAAGAAAGCTGGAATATTTGAAATATATTATAGGTATTTAAAAGATATTTTAAGTTTTAATTTATAGTGCTTCGACAAAAGAAGTGCTTTTTTTATATTAGTATTTGATTAAATATATTAAGAAGGAGATGATAAAAATTGTTGATGAGGTAGTAAAAGAACATGAGAATCTAATTTATAAGCTTGCTAGTAGTTTTAATCAATCATATAAAGAGGATTTATATCAAGTTGGTGTAATTGGTCTTATAGAAGCATATAATAATTATAATCCTAAGTATAATGTAAAATTTTCTACATATGCATATCCTTTTATATTAGGAGAAATGAAAAGGTTCATAAGAGAAAATAGAGGTATAAAAGTAAGTAGGGAAATAGTATATTTATCTAATAGATTAGATAAATTGATTGAATTATTATATCAAAAGCATAAAAGAATGCCTACAGTAGAAGAACTATCTTTAGAAACTGGTATTGATTCATGGAAAATAGTTGAAGCAATAGGTATTAGAAATTGTATAAGAAGTATTGATGAACCAATTAATTATGAAGGTAAAATTATTACACTAGAAGATGTTATACCAACCAATGATAGCTTTGAAAGTAATGTTGAAGTAGAAGATGTATTTAATTCATTAGAAGATGATGAAAAAATAATAGCGGTAGACAGATTTATACATGATAAATCGCAAAGTGAAGTAGCAAAGATAATGGGATATTCACAAGCAAAAGTATCACGTAAAGAGCAAAAAATAATTACTAAAATCAAAGAATACTATAGAGCTAGTTAATACTAGTTCTTTTTTTATACATATAATTATAGTATAATTATGGTAGGTGGTTATATGGAAAGATATAAAGCATTATTAGATATTTTGAATGAAAAGATTATGGTATTGAATGAAAGAGGTATTGATGTTACTGATTTATTAAGTAGATTAGAAATCATAACAAATGATGAAGAGGCTAGGAATTTAATACCAGGATCAGTTAAATATAATATTTATTATGAAAATAAAGTAAGAGAATTATCCGTTTTAATTAATAGAATTGATAATATGACTAATGTTGAAACTCATAATAAGAGAAATGAGTGCAATGTTGATTTTGAAGAATTGTTTAATAGGAAAGTAAAAAGCAATATAGCTGTAACTTGTATTACAAATGATGCTATTGTTACTAGGTATGCAAATCCTGATGAAAAATATCATTTTAATTCTTTGGCACATATTTTATATGATTTGACAGGCAATGAGGAGTTTAAAGATAAAGTAATGTTTTTTAATAATGAATATAAAGATTATTGTATTTTTATTAGATATGTAGATTTTGAAGATTACACAGAGATAACTATTGATTTGCCATACATAATCACTAAAGGAATGATTGATGGTTTATCTAATGTATTTAATTTGTGGAAAAGTGCAAGAATTGATGAAGATAGTTTAGTTCAAGTATATGTAGTAGATGAAGAATTTAATAAGAAATATAATCCTAGTTTAGATGGTATTGAATTAAATGAACTAGATAAATTATTAGCATATTTAAAAATTAAAGAAGAAAGTAAAATCAAATAGTTGTTAACTTTTTTGGTTGACAACAGTATACTTTAGTGATATTATTGATTTGTGAGGAGGGATATTATGGCAGTTAAATTAAGACTAATGAGAATGGGAGCTAAGAAAAGACCTTTTTATCGTGTTGTAGCAGCAGATTCTAGATACCCAAGAGATGGTAAATTTGTAGAAGTAGTAGGTACATATAATCCTGTTGATGAAAATGCTTCTATAAATATTGATGAAGAAAAAGCTATGAAATGGTTAAAGAATGGTGCTATACCTACTGATACAGTTAGAAATATTTTAAGTAGAGCTGGAGTTATGGAAAAGTTCCATAATACTAAACAAGGTAAATAATTATGGATTTAGTAGAATTAACAAGTTATTTAGTTAAATCTTTGGTTAAAGATCCAGATAGTGTTTCTGTTAAAGAGTTTGAAACAGAGGATGACACTATTTTAATTGAAGTATTAGTAAGTGAAGATGAAATTGCATCTGTAATTGGTAAAGGTGGAAAAATAGCTAACTCAATTAGAACTATTGTACAGGCTAGTTCATATTTAAATGGTAACAAGAGAGTAAAAATAAATATAGAAGGTTTTTAATCTCTTTTTGTTGCCTCGTAGCCAAGTGGTAAGGCAGTGGACTCTGACTCCATCATTCGTAAGTTCGAATCTTACCGAGGCAGCCAATGATTTTAAGATAATAGAAATATTATCTTTTTTTTGTTAAATATTGATATAAATTTGTATTTGTAATATAATTTTAATAGGGTGAGGATAGATGAAAGAGAGAGTAATAAGTGCCATTATAGCATTAATTATTATTGTTCCATTTGTATTATTGGGTGGAGTATATTTTAATGTATCTGTAGCAATATTAGGAACTATAGGGTTATGGGAGTTATTGAGAATTAAGGAAAATATACCAAGTATAATTAAAATAATTGCATATGTTTTATTTTTAATGTTATTAGTATATGGTTATACATTTACAGGCAAGATATATCTTATGAATTTTACTTTTGTTGTTATAAGTTTCATAATTTTATTCTCATCATTGCTTGTATATAATGATAGAAAAAAATATAGTGTTGAAGATGTGTTTTACATTTTGGCTGCTATTATATTTTTGAGTGCGGCATTTAATTTGTTTATAGTTATTAGATCAAAGAGTTTAATGCTTCTTGTTTATTTACTTTTAATTACAACAATGACAGATACTTTTGCATATACAATAGGTAGTAAGATTGGTAAACATAAATTATTACCTAATGTTTCACCAAAGAAGAGTGTTGAAGGATTTGTAGCAGGTCTTATTGGTGGTACTTTGATAGCTACAGTATTCTACATATTTTGTATAGATTCATCTAGTATTATGTTAACTATAGCTATTACGTTAGTTTTATCCGTAATTGGTCAAATGGGAGATTTGATATTTTCTTCAATGAAAAGGCATTTTAATATAAAGGATTTTTCTAATATTATGCCAGGACATGGAGGAATATTGGATAGATTAGATAGTATTATATTTGTTTTGTTTGGATATATTATTTTTACAATTTTTTTATAGGAGGAAATATGACATTAATATATTTTGTATTAATACTAGGATTAACTGTATTTATACATGAATTTGGACATTTTATAATAGCAAAGAAAAATGGAGTATATTGTTATGAATTTTCTTTAGGAATGGGCCCTAAGTTATATTCATTCAATAGAAAAAATGATGAAACAACATATTCATTAAGATTATTTCCAATTGGTGGATATGTACAAATGGCTGGTGAAGAAATAGAAGAAGATAAAAATATACCGAAAAAAAATAGAATGCAATCAAAAACAATTCCACAAAAATTGTCAATTGTATTAGCAGGTATATGTAATAATTTTTTATTGGGAATAATTTTACTTTTATTGATGGCATTCATATATGGTGCACCTGAAACAAAACCATATATAAAAACTGTAGATAAAGCATATAATGCGTATAAAGTAGATGTGCGTGAAGGTGATTTGGTTAAGAAATTAAATGGTAAGAGAATGAAAAGTATAGATGATGTTATGCTTGAATTTCAGCTTATTAAACCTGGAACATCAATTAGCGTTGAATTAGTAGATAAGGATGGTAATTTAAAAAGTAGAATATTAATTCCAACTAAAGTTAATGAAGATGGTAATGATAGATATGTTTATGGTATTGGATTTGATACTGATATTCATAGAGGATTTTTTAGATCAATACGATATACTTTTTCTAAATTTGGTTCTATAGTAAGAAATTTATTTAAAGTAATTGGTAAGCTAATAACTGGTGGATTAGGTATAAATAGTTTATCTGGCCCAGTTGGTATATATAATGTTATTGGTGAACAATCTAAGCAAGGTTTTGAAAATGTAATTTATTTAGCAGCGTACATATCTATAAATGTTGGATTTGTTAATTTATTACCTTTTCCAGCATTTGATGGTGGAAGAGCTTTGTTCTTAATAATAGAAGCTATTACGAAGAAACCAATAAATGCAAAAACTGAAAATATAATTCATACAATTGGTTTTGCATTGTTAATGTTATTGGTAGTATTAATAACTGTAAATGATATTATTAAATTATTTTAGGAGGATATTATGAATGGTAATTTAAAGAATTTTTGTAAAAATTATAATATTATTGTTAATTGTGAATTCTTAGATGATGATTTGTTTAGTAAAAAACTAGTTGATTTTTATAAAAATGCAATTAATAAAACTTCTAGTACTGATGAGAATAGTTTAAAAAAATTAGCAATGTATGATAAAGTTATGAAAAAATATATCGATGATTATGCATTTTCTAAGAAATTAAGGAATTCAGTAGATATATCATCTATTTTGCGTAGTAAAATAGATTTAACAGATGCAGTTTTAGATTATGCAGTAGCATTTTCTAATAAATATAATGATAGAGAAATTGATGAACCAATTGTAACAACAAGATGGATATAGAGGTGTAATATGGACACATTAAGAATAATTTTTATGGGTACGCCTGAGTTTGGTTTACCAGCATTGAAGGAATTGAATGAGAAGTATGGAGTTAAGGCTGTTGTATGTCAACCTGATAAGCCATCAAATAGAGGTGTAATTAATTATTCACCGATCAAAAAGTATGCTCTTGAGAACAATATAAAAGTTTATCAACCAATTAAGTTAAGTGAAGATTTTGTTGATATATTAAAAGAAAATCCAAATTTGATAATAACATGTGCTTACGGGCAGATAATTCCAGATGATTTATTGAGATATCCAATGTATGGATGCATTAATATACATGCATCATTATTACCTAAATTAAGAGGTGGAGCACCTATTCATAGAGCTATTATGGAAGGATATAATGAAACAGGAATAACTATAATGAAAATGTCATCTAAGCTTGATGCTGGAGATATAATTTCACAAAGAAAGGTCATAATTGAAGATACTGATAATGTAGGTACTCTTCATGACAAATTGAGCATTGTTGGTAAAGAATTATTAATGGAAACAATACCATCAATTATTAACAGAACTGCGACATATACAAAACAAGATGAGAGTATGGCAACTTATGGTTGGAATATAAAAAAAGAAGATGAGAGAATTGATTATCAAGAAACAACAAGAGAAATTGTGAATAAGATAAGAGGCTTAAATCCATGGCCGGGTGCGTATTCGCTTCTTAGTGGAAGAATTGTAAAAATATGGAATGCAAGATATGGTAATAATTATTATAGTGATGCTTTAAATGGACAAATTACTAACTTATATAGTGATGGTATTGGTGTTAAAACTCAAAATGGAGAAATAATTATTACTGAGCTTCAATTAGAAGGAAAAAGAAGAATGAGTGCTAATGAATTTGTGAATGGTGTTGTAAATAAAGAAGTTTTGGTTGGTAGAATATTTGAGTAGGTGTAGTTATGTTATATAAAATAAGAGAATTTAATAAGAATTATTCTAATATAGTATTTCTTATAATTATGATATTTATATTGGTTGTACTAATTATTACATCGATTAACAATAGAAATAAACCAAAAGAATGTGTAATTCCTAGTAAAGTAGTTGGAATGGCTACAGATTATTCATATGATATAAAAGTTTTAAAAGATGATGTTGAAATAGCAAAATTATTTGTAAAGAAATATGATTCTAAACATTTAATTGAATTAAATAAAGATGATGAAAAAAATATTTATTTTTTACAATATACTGATTTTTTAAGAAAAAATTCAAATGGTACGTATTCTAATTTTGGTTCAAATGAATTAATAGAAGGCTTAGATAATAAGTATATATTATTTGAGTATATCAATGATTTAAGTATGACTAGTGATATAATTACAAGAAATGATAGAAATTGCTATATTAATAGAAAAGAAAATGTCTCTATATGTGTAAATATGGATAATAGTGTGGAGCTTACATCAGATGAGTATACTTTAATATTTAATATTAAAGATAAGTATATTGATGATTTTGATGTTGTAATTGAAAAGTTAGAAAATTATGATGAAAATGTAAATGAATAAATTATGAAATGTTTCATAATTTTTTTCTTTATGTTATAATAAAATAGGTGATTTTATGAAGAAGCTAATATTAATATTATCTATTGTATTATTATCTATTGATCAAGTAATAAAAGTGTTTATAACTAAATCGATGGATGTATATAGTAGTATTAAATTAATTCCTAATTTTTTAAATCTTACATATGTTAAAAACACTGGTGCAGCATTTAGTATATTACAAGGTGGAAGGATTTTTTTCATAATATTAGGTATAATTTCTTTAATAGTTTTAATTAGATTTATATTATTGGATAAAAAAATAACGAGGTTTGATAGTATAAGTTATTCATTAGTATTAGCTGGTATATCTGGTAATTTAATAGATAGAATATTTTATGGTGGTGTTATTGATTATATAAGTATCAATTTACCATTTTATGATATGCCAATATTTAATTTTGCAGATATGTGTATAGTTATTGGAATATTAATGATTATCTACATAATGATTATAAAGGGTGATAGTGATGAGAATATTTACCGTAGATAATGATTTGGCAGATGTTAGAATAGATAAGTATTTAATAGATATATTAAATATTAGTAGAAGTAAAATACAAAAATTAATTGAATCAAATAATATATTGGTAAATGATAAGACAGTAAAAAATAGCTACATTGTAAGAGTAGATGATATGATAAAAGTTAATGATATTATTGAAAATACAGATATATTACCAGAAAATATACCTCTTGATATAGTTTATGAAGATGAATATTTATTAGTAGTAAACAAACCTAGTGGAATGGTAGTGCATCCAGCATTGGGACACTATAGTGGAACTTTGGTAAATGCTTTAATGTATCATACTAATTTATCCAATAATGATATGAGGCCGGGTATAGTACATAGAATTGATAAAGATACAAGTGGTTTATTATTGGTTGCTAAAAATGATGATGTGCATTTGTTTTTAAGTGAAGAATTAAGTAAAAGAAAAGTAAATAGAAAGTATATAGCACTAGTATATGGTGTTATTAATAATGATACTGGTACAATAGATGCTCCTATAGGTAGAAGTATATTTGATAGGAAAAAGATGATGGTGACTGATATAAATAGTAAAAATGCTGTTACTCATTTTAAAGTTTTAGAAAGATATAAAAACGCTACATTAATTGAATGTACGCTTGAGACCGGAAGAACTCATCAAATAAGAGTACATATGGAATACATAGGTTATCCTATTGTTAACGATCCAGTATATTGTAAGAAAAAAACTATAAATGATTTTGGACAGATGTTGCATGCTAAAACAATAGGATTTAGTCATCCAATTACAAATAAGTATATGGAATTTAGTAAAGATGCTCCAAAAGAATTTTATGAAATATTAGAAACATTTAAATAGGAGGATATATGAATGAGGTTTCATTTAAAGATAAGGATGTTCTAGTGATGAAATTACTTCATTACTTTATAACAGAAAAAGGTTATAATCCAATTATATTGCGTGGTATAGATAATGAAATATGGCTTGAAAATATGGATGCTCCTTATAGAATTGTAAGGATAAATACTGGTTATATACATAATAAAGCGCAATATGATTTTGATATGTTTAAAACAAAGAGAATAATGAGTAGAATAAAATTAAAAACATTTTCATTCTCATTGAATACATTATCATTATTTTTAGATTTAGGTGAAAGTGTTGAATTAACTTCTAATAATGCAATTGACTGTGTAAAAGTAACTAGTGAAAAAGATATTAAATCTTCTAAAGAAATAGTTGATGCGTATCCTGATATAAAAGATAAATTAGAATTTAATGAAAAGGGTATAGCTTTGTTTGTAAAGATGACTAGTGATATAAATAAGAAAAATATGGAATCAGCTAAAGAAGCAGAAGAGGTATTTAAAGAGAAAACACCAATTATTACGTATGGTTTACTAATAGTAAATACAATTATATTTATTCTTATGTATATATTGGGAAATGGAAGTAATGATATTGGTACTTTAATTAAATTTGGTGCACTTGCTAAAGATTTAGTATTAAATGGTCAATATTTTAGATTACTTACTAGTGCATTCTTACATATTGGAATAATGCATTTAGTATGTAATATGTATGCTTTATACATATTAGGTAAAGATATTGAAAGTTATTATGGAAAGGTAAAGTATGCATTTATATATTTAACTAGTGCATTAATTGGTTCATTATTATCAATGGTATTTATGAGTGAATATTCTGTGTCTGCAGGTGCTTCTGGTGCTATATTTGGATTAATGGGCTCATTATTATATTTTGGATATAATTATAGAGCAACATTAAATAATTCTATTACAAACCAAATTTTACCAGTTATTATACTTAATTTATTTATAGGATTTACATCAACTGGAATAAATAATTATGCACATATAGGTGGATTAATAGGTGGTTATATTTCAAGTATAGTAGTTGGAGTGAAATATAAAACAAGTAATAGTGAACAAAGAAATGGAAGCATTGCGTTATTTCTTTTAATATTATTTTTGATATATATGTCTTTCTTTAAATAATAAATAATGTTATAATTAAAGTGGTGATAATATGAGAGATAAAAATTTATTGATTAATAATGGTATTGATGTTGACAAGAGCCTAGAACTATTTGGTGATATGCAAATGTATGATGAAACTTTAGATGAATTTTTAAAAGGAGTTCAAAAAAAAGTAAGTGATTTGAATGCATATAAGGAAGCAAGTGATACACATAATTATGCAATCTTAGCGCATTCATTAAAAAGCGATGCTAGATATTTGGGATTTACAGATCTTGCTGAATTAGCATATAATCATGAAATGGCTGGCAAGGATAATGATGTCACATATATATATAATAATTATGATGCTTTAATTAATGAAACAAATAGAATTGTAGCTATAGTATCTAAATATATGGGAATAAATACTGAAAGTGTATTTAAGACTTCTAAAGCAATGGATAGTAGCAAAGTAGTATTAGTAGTGGATGATTCGGATATAGTTACGAACTTTATTAAAAAAATATTTAATAATATGTATGATGTTAAAATAGCAAAAGATGGTAATGAAGCATTAAATTATATAAATACTGAGACTGAAAAAGAGATAATAGGTATGCTACTTGATCTTAATATGCCTAATGTTGATGGATATCAAGTATTAAAATATTTTGAAGAAAATAATATGTTTGATAAAATACCAGTTGCAATAATAACAGGAGTAGATGATAAAGCGGATTTAACAAAAGCTCTTATGTATCCGATAATCGATGTATTATCAAAACCATTTAATGAAAGAAATATTAAAGCAGTAATTGAAAAAATGGAAAGAAAATAAAAGGATAGCAATATCCTTTTTATTTGACAAAAAAGTTAAAATATGTATAATAAATAGTCAAAAAAAGGGGGTATTAAAATGAACAAAGTACATTTATATACATCTACATTATCAGTTATTTATGACAAATTAGATATAGTAAGAAGATATGGTGAAGATGTAACTGATTTTGAAGAAAGAATTGAATCCGCTATAGCTATTGCCGAATCTATAGATGATCCTGTTAGTACATCAGGTAATGTAGCTGTGCAAAGATTACAAAATGATACAAAATATACTGAAGCATTAAATCAGTTAAGAGAAATAGAAAAGGAATTAGATGAATATACAAAATATTTAGTATTATATTTTAAAAATAAAAGTATAGAAAATGAATTATCTAAGGGAGCTATAATTGATAATGTTCGTGATTATAGAAAAGAAATAGAGAAATTATTAATAGATGCGAGAAATATAAATATTAGATCAATAGCTAAAGGTAGTGAACTTGTTATAAGTATATATAAAACAGCATATGAAATAATTAAAATTGAACTTATTCAAAATGGAGAATCTAAATTATTAGAGCATATGATTAAAAATCAGGATGGTATAGAATTTATAAATGATTTTATTAGAGAAGAATTGCAAAATATTGATTTAAATGATGAGAAAAATAGTGATATAAAAGCTATGGTAGATGAATTATCATCTGTAGGAATCAATTATAATTATGCTGATGAAAGATTAATATTATCTATTTTATTGAGGACTGATTCAAGAGTTTTAGAAAGTATTAACGTTAAAATGGAACACTTACAATCAAGATTGGAAGGTTTACTAAAATCTAAAGATAAAGCTGTAGCAGATAAATATGATTTAGATAAGTTGCATTTACATTATATTGATAAAGCAAGAAAAAATCGAATAAAAAGTATTGTTATGTCGATTATGATGTTTTTAAACTTAGGATTATACAAAGCAGGTGAAGCAATAACAAAAAATGCATGTACTGATACTCAATACATGACTACAAGAGAAGTATATGATACAGTTAATAATGAAACTAAATCTGTTTCTGAATTAGAGTATAAGCATGGTGATAATATAGTGGTATTAAAACAATATGGTGAAGTAAGAAGAGATGGTAAAAGAAATGTAAAAACATATAATTTGGATTATACTGAATTTGATAATATAGAAGACTTTGTTAATTATGATACATCTGGTGAGACAGCTACTACATCTAGTACTATTGATTATAGTATGGCAGAGCAATTATCAAAAGATGAGTATACAATAGTAGAAAGTAAATCTTATTCGGAAGAACCTACAACTACTTTTAATGAAAAATCTTATAATAATATAACAAAAATTTTAATGTATGGAATGATGTCTTTAAGTGGTATTCAATTATTAATGTTGTTAAGATATATTTCAATATATTTGAATACTAAAGTTAAAGATAGAAAATTAAGAAAAACAATATCTACGCTTGATAATGAAAAAGATTTTTTATATGGTGAATGTGCTGATATAAGAAGACAAATAAGTGAATTAAAAGATATGAAATTGAAAGGTATAAGTGATAGTACTAAAGTAGATGAATATACTACAAAAGTACATCATAAACATAAAAAAGGGAAAAAACATAGATAATGGGGGTATTTAATATGAATGTAATATATGAATATAATTCAAGAGTATCTAAGGTATTAGATAATATAGATATACTTAGAAGACAAGGGAAAGATATATCATTATATGATGCAAGATTGAAAAATATAATGAACTCAACTAGTAATAGTATGCATAGTGTTATTAAAACCAGTGGTAAAGCAGTGCAAAGTATGCAAAAAGATATGTACTATACAGAAGCACTTAAAGAGTTAGCAGTATTATTAGATGAGACTTCTGAAATGATAGAATTGTCAAAGATTAGTTTTAAATGTGAAACTATAAAAACTAAACTAAATGATGATGAAGCAGATACTGATGAATTATATGAATTTTTAAAGAGCTTAATTAATGATGCACACAATATAAAAGATGATTTTAATATATCTAATAATACAATTCATGAAGTATATCAAATTGCATATGAGGTAATAAAAATTGAACTAATTAAACATGGTAAATCAAAACTATTAGAATATATTAAAGAAAATAATAAAGGCATAGAATTTATAAATGATTTTGTTAGAGAAGATTTAGAAAAAATAGATATGAAAGATTTATCAAACCAATCCATCAAAGTTAGATTAAATGAATTATTAAAAGATGGATTAAATTATGCGGATGAAAAACTAATACTTGCTATATTATTTAAAACAGATTCAAGAATATTCAAATTTGTGGAAAGTAGGATTGCAGAATTAGAGAAAAAATATGATGAAACATATTATAAAGAATATAATGCATATGAAAAGAGCTATAAAGCAAGTAGAGAAAAAGCCAAATTATCAGAACAAATGAGAAAAAACAAAAAGAAAAAAATTATTAATGCAATTTTTGTCGCATATTTTACATTTGCAATGATATATGCTAAAACACAAAGAACATTTGAAAATAGTTGTACTACTAATAATTATGAAAATATAAATTCTACATATAGTACTATTTCAGGTATAGAAGATAGTACTAGCGAAATGGTTTATGATAAAGGTAGTAATACAGTTATATTACAAGAATATGGTGAAGTATCATCTAGTGGTCAACGTATATTAACAACTTATGATATGAGTGATATATCATTAGATAGTACCAAAGAATATACTGAATATGATTTAAGTTCATTAGATGGAGATACTAAATTAATCGATTATGAGGATACACAGGAGAGTAGGGAATCTTATATGACAGTTGATAGAGTAACATATTCTGATAAGCCAGTTTCAAAAACGTTTGATGAAAAACGATATAAAACTAAATTAGCATTATATATTGGCTTTTTATCATCTGTTAGTACACTTGATTTAATTATTATAGTATTAACAATAATTGATGATAAAAAGAGTAAAAAGAAAATAAAATTTGATGAAGAAGAAATTGAATTTTATAATGAAGAAATGGAAATGCTGAAAGAAGAGAAAAAAGATTTATATGCCGAAAAAGAAAGATTGAGAACACTATATGAAAAAATGAAAAAAGAATTAAGTGAAGAAGATACTTTACATATAACAAGAAAAGAGTTAGAAAGAAGAAAAGCTGATAATCCAGAATATAAACGTTTAATTGAGAGATGTGAAGATCTTTGTGATTTCGATGATCCCGATGATTGTATAGAATGTTCTGAATGTATTCAATGTAAAGTAAAATCTAAAGAATTTTATAGTGTAGCTAGAGAATTAAATGATTAATAAAAAATACAGTTTTTACTGTATTTTTTCTGTGTTTTTAAAGTTTAATTTAGCAATATCTTTTAATTTATTAATACCAAATTTGTCTTTTATTTTTTTTGCAGTATCATCAACTATTGGACCTGCTCCAAGTGGTATAAATATTCCTAACTCATTTGATAATTTTTTCATTTCATTTAAAAATATATATCTACTTATAATAGAGGAACATGCTACTGATAAACATTTATCTTCAGCTTTAGTAGTAAAATTAATGTTTCTTACTATGTATTTGCTTTCTTTTAGATGATTATAGTAACTCTTTGGAATTTCAAACTGATCAACAACTATCATTTCATAATCAAATTTTTCTTTATTAATTAAAGTACATAGTGCTTTATTATGAAGTATAGCTTTAATTCTATTCATATTTATGTTATCACTATATATTTCATTATATTGCTTATTAGTAAGAATAATAGTAACATGTGGAATTCTTTTAATAATTTCGGGTGCTATTTTATATATTTTTTCATCTGTTATTTTTTTAGAATCTCTAACTCCTAGTTCTTCTAAAAAACCTATGTATTTTTTGTTTACATATGAAGCAGTTACAACTATAGGACCAAAATAATCACCTGTACCAACTTCATCACTACCAATAGAATTAATAAAGTAGTAATCAGTATTATCTTTTTTTTCTTCTTTATCTTTTTTTACTTTTTCTATGACATCTTTACCAGTTAATGCTTTTTCTCTTTGCTTCCACATATCAGCATCTATGTCAGCACTTATTCCTTGAAAAACAACTTTTCCTGATTCATAAAGAGTGACAACAGTATCTTCTTCATCAGCCTGAAATAATGCATATGGAGGGGTTTTGTCCCTTTTTTTAAATTCAAAGTATTCCATCATTTCATTTTTTAATTCATCACTAACTTTAAAACTAAAAGTTTTTTGTTTATTCATAATATCACCAATTATATTTTATCATATTTATGTTTATTTTTCTAATTTATTGTAATATAATATTAATAAAGAAAAGGAGCATTATATGAATATAATTGATATTATAATTATTGTAGCATTATTATTAGGTGCAATTACTGGATTTATTAGGGGTTTTTTTAAACAAACAGTTATGTTTGTAGGAATATTTATAGTTGTAATACTATCATTTATATTAAAAAATCCATTGTCATTAATACTATATAAAAATTTACCATTTTTTAAATTTGGTGGTCTTACTTCATTAAATATTTTAATGTATGAGATTTTGGCATTTATTATATGTTTAGTTGTATTTACATTAGTACTTGGAATTATAATAAAATTAACAGGTATTATTGAAAACATACTTAAAGCAACAGTTATTTTGGCTCTTCCATCTAAGTTACTTGGAATGGTAGTAGGAGTAATACAATCAATAGTAATATTGTATGTTGTATTATTTATATTATCTTTACCTGTTTTTAAAGTACCATATATTAATGAATCACAAGGCGCAAATATGATTCTTACTAAAACTCCAATTGTATCTGCTATAACTAATGATGCTGTGAAAACTTTTAATGAAATATATGAGTTTACTACTAATGATGTAGATTTCAGAGATGTAAAAAATACAAATACAAAAATAGTTGATATAATGCTAAAGAATAAAGTAGTTACTACCGAAAACATTAAGATATTAAGTGATAGTGGTAAAATAGAAGTTAGTAATATAAATGAGTTAATAACTAAATATACGGAGGCATAATGGTTTTTCATGATATTGATGAATTAAAGCTTAATGAATATGTGAATAAAGATTATGTGCTACTAGATTTTTATGCTAATTGGTGTGGTCCATGTAAGATGTTATCACCAGTATTAGATGAATTGTCTAAAATTAAAAATATTGATATATATAAGATAAACGTTGATCAACATCCAAGTATTGCTAGGGGGTATGGGGTTATGACTATACCAACAGTTGTTTTATATAGAAATGGATTACAAATTAAGAAACATATTGGTTATTTGTCATTAAATGATTTAATTGAATGGATAGATGCTTAGGCATCTTTTTATATTGATAAAAGACATAAAATATGATATTCTATTATTAGAATAGGGATGATGATATGAGAAAGTACATAAGTACTATATTTATACTATTTATATTATTATTTTCTTGTAAAGTATATGCTTCACCAGCAAATGATATTTTTTTAGATGACAATTTATATAATTGTATAATAGATGCATACAATCAAGGAAAAGAAGATAAGAAAGATTATAGTTATGATATTTTACCAGAAGAATTAAATGAAATAACTAGTTTGGATTGCTCTAAATATAAAGGTTCAATTGAAGATTTAACTGGTTTAAATAAATTAATATCATTGAAATCATTGAATTTAAGTGGTAATACTTTTTTGGGAGGTACTTTAAAACTTTCTAATAATTATGGTAAGCTAGTAAGTAAATTAAATTTACCACAATCACTTGCAATTACTGATAAAACTTATATAATTGAAAATCCAAAAATTGCAAAAGTTGAAAATGATTTGGTATATCCCTTAGAATCTGGTTCAACGTATATAACAATGAAAGCAAAAGTATCTGGTAATGAAATTACTGAAAAGTATCTAGTATCAGTTGATGGTGGAACTGTAAAGAAAAGTAGTAATTGTAAATTATCATCTTTATTTTTGACTGCGGCAAATTTAAAGAAAGGTGAAGGAGAGTTTTCTTTTGATAATAAAGTTAAATCTTATTATGCAGTAGTTAATAATTCAGTTTCAAAAGTTAGAGTAAATGCGAGTGTTTTAGATAAAAGTGCAAAATTTGTAGAAGGGTATGGTCCAAGAGATGTTCAACTTAAGAATGGTACTAATACAATAGATGTAAAAATAAAGGCACAGGATGGAACAATATGTTCATATTTTGTTAGTGTAATGCGTAGTGATGGTACTGATGCAAATAACAAACTAGCAAATATTGAATTGTCAGTTGGTAAAATAGATTTTAGTAGAGATGTATATAATTATAATTTTACAGTTGCGACAAATGTTGATGCAATTGACGTTAAAGGTGTCGCAGAAAGCCCATTATCTAAAGTAACAGTAACTGATATTGATTCTAAGACATCTAATAATAGTATTACTTCAAAATTAAAGATAGGAGAAAATAAAGTTATTATAACAGTTTCTTCTGAATCTGGTAGTAAGCAAGAGTATACATTAAATATTACTAGGGAGGATTATGATTCAGAGGATAACTATTTAAGTGATATTGAAATTTCTAATTATGATATAAATTTCAAGAGAGATGTATATAAATATGATTTGAAGATAAAAGATGAAAAAGCATTAATAATAATAGCAAAAGTAGAGAAAAAGAATGCAACATATAGTATCACAGGTAATAATAATTTAACTAATAATTCTAAAATTATTATTAAAGTTAGTGATGAAAATGGAAGTATAAGAGAATATACAATAATAGTACACAAAGATGAAAAAAAATCAGCATTTAATATTAGTGATATTTTTGATTTTAGTAATATATCTATAAAATGGATAATTCTTATAGCAGAAGGTGTTACAATATTGGTATTATTACTCTATATAATATTTAGAGGTGGAAATAAACCAAAAAAGCCAAAAGTAAAGCAGCATAAAACTAATAAGAAATCAAAAGGTAATGATAGTAAATTACTTAAATATGGTAATACATGTAAAATATGTGGTGCTATGAATGATGCAAATAGCAAAACATGTTATATATGTGGAAATGAGTTAAAATAAAAAAGGCTTTTAAAGCCTTTTTATATTGTTCTAATTCCATCAATATTAAACGTAAGTTTATCTGTGAATAATATTCCATTTAAGTGATCTATTTCATGCTGAAATGCTATTGCTAACTCTTCACGAGCTCTTATTATTATTTTGTTTCCATCCATGTCATATCCAGAAACTTTAACTCTTGCATATCTTTTTACATATCCTTCAGTTTCTCTATTGACACTTAAGCATCCTTCACCAGCATCAGCGCATATTTCTTCTTCTGAATGACTAATTATTGTCGGATTTACAACAATATAAGTCTCAAATTTTTGCTCTATATCATTTTCTTCAGTAACTTCATATACAATTACAAAATAGCGTTTTTTAATTCCTAATTGTATAGCCGCCATTCCCATTCCAGGTCTTAAATTTCTTTCTTCAGCCAATTCTTCTATTTGACTATCATGTAAATATTCAATCATATCATGAATGGCTTTTTTATCTTTTTCTGTTAGTGGGAATATAACTTCTTTGCTTACTTCACGTAATCTTTTATCTTTTTCATCTAGAATATCTTTAGTTTTTAGCATACTACCACCCCTAAATTCATTGCTATTCTATCATAAAATGATATAAAAGTCAAAAATAAAAAAAAGGAAATAATCCTTTTTATTAGTTATTTAATAATCTTGAACCAATCACAATAACTAAGAGAATAAATAATACTAATATGATTGCAGCACCACTACCAATTCCGCCATATCCATATTGTGGATATGCGTATGGCATAGAGCAAGGTGAACCATAACTATATCCGCTATTATATCCGTAATAATACATAATACACTCCTCCTTTACATTTCTAATATAATGTATTACAAAGATGTGTAAATTGTTATATTAATAACCTAAAAATAAACAAAAAAGTTATAAAATGTGATATTATATTTAATAGTAGAGGTGCATTATGTTGAAAATAATAAGAAAAATTGATAAACCATTATTTTTTATTACAATCATCATGTTTATTTTTGGTTTATTGATGATTTTTAGTGCATCATACGTTAAGGCTATTACATCTTTAGGGAATGCATATTATTATTTAATACGACATGGAATCATATTAATTATATGTATGTTTGTATTTTTGTTTTTTATAAATATACCATCAAGTAAATATAAAAAGCACTATAAAACCATAGTATATCTTTCAATTGCATTATTATTAGCTTTAATTCCCTTTGGTATAACTGTAAATGGTGCGAAAAGTTGGTTACATACACCGTTTCTTAATTTCCAACCTTCTGAATTAGCAAAAATAGCAATTATTGTTTATATGGCAGTGTATTATGAAAAGCATAAAGATAATAAAGATGATTATAGATTAGCATTAAAACCTTTTGTTTTAGTGATTGCAATTTGTATAATTATAGCAATGCAACCAGACTTAGGTAGTGCTTTAATTATATTTATAATCAGTGCATTACTATTTATTGGTGTTCCTTTATTACCAACTGTAAAGAAGAAAATATGGTCTAAAATTATTCTTACAGCTATTTTTGGTGTAGCTATATTAGCAGTATTATTTGTAACAGGTAAAACGGGTTTATATGAATATCAATTACAAAGATTTAATTTTTTAAAACCATGTAAAAGATATACTGAAGTTGGTACTGGATATCAAGTATGCAATTCATATATTGCAATAAATAATGGTGGTTTATTTGGTGTTGGAATAGGTAATAGTACACAAAAATATTTATATTTACCAGAATCATATACAGATTTTATATTTCCAGTAATAATAGAAGAACTAGGACTTATAGTTGGAATAGTAATAATTTTTATGTATGCAATAATTCTATATAGAATAATAATGATTGCGAAATCATGCTATAATCTTTCACAAGGACTTATTTGTTATGGTGTAGCAATATATATATTGGTTCATATTTTTATTAATTTAGTTGGTGTTCTTGGATTAATGCCTTTAACTGGTGTTCCATTACCATTTTTAAGTTATGGTGGAAGTTATTCATTATGTCTTACTATAGCACTTACTATGGTTCAAAGAATCAAAGCTGAAACTGAAATAACAAAGCAAGAAGAAAAACTAAAAAATAAAATTAGAGAAATATAGAGGAATAAATTATATGTTGTAGAATAATCTCTTAGGAGGTTATTTTTTATGAAAAATATATTTAGAAAGTATTGGTATATATTAATTATATTAGTATGCATTATAGGAATAATATTTTTATCTAATCATGAAGATGAAAAAGAAGTAATACTAGAAGAAAAAAAGAGTTTTGAAGAAATTAATCTTGAAGATAATAATATTATTGAAACAAAAGCAATTGAAAATTGCAATCAAGATTTATTTTATGTTGATATTAAAGGTGAAGTAAAAAATCCGGGTGTATATGAAATAGATAGTACTAAAAGAGTGATAGATGTAATAAATATGGCTGGAGGATTAACAAAAAATGCGGACACATCACTTATTAATTTAAGTATGAAATTAAAAGATGAAATGACAATAAAAATATATTCAAAGTTAGAAATAGAAAATGCAAAAAAATCTATAATTGAAGAACCAAAGGAAGTTGAAATAATAAAAGAAGTAGAAAAAATTGTAGAAGTAGAAAAAGAATGCTTATGTAAAGAAAATGATGTTTGTATAAATGATTCAAATGAAGAAATAATTGTTAATAATAAGGAAGCTGAAGAACAAAATACCATCGCACAAAATAATGATATTTTGGTAAATATTAATACTGCCACTTTGGAAGAATTAATGACAATTAATGGTATTGGTGAATCAAAAGCACTAAAAATAATTGAATATCGCAATATCAATAATTTTGAACATATTGAAGATATAATGAATGTAGCAGGGATTGGGAATGCATTGTTTGAAAAAATTAAGGCATATATCACTGTATAAAATTCTATTTATTTTACTTATAGCATTTGTTTACGCTACTATATATGCTATTAATTATAAGAGTAAATTTAGTAATGAAACTAAAATATATGGTTACATAGATAATTATTCAATTGAAGATAGCAAATTAACAATAGAATTAAATTCAAAAGAAAAAATAATATGTATATATTATTTTAAAGATATAAAAGAAATAAATAAATTAAAATTAGGCGATTATATAAAATTAGATGGTAATTTAAAGCCAATAAAAATTAGTACAAATTTTAATACATTTGATTATAAAGAATATCTTCAACACAATAAAATTAATTATTATTTTAATGTAACAAACATAAAAAAAATAAAAAATAATAATAAATATATGTATAAACTCAAAAATTTTATAATAGATAGAATAAATGAAGATGACAATAAAGACTATCTATACACTTTTATATTAGGTGAGAAAAAATATATTAGTAAGAATGTGTTAGAGAGTTATAAAACAAATGGAATTAGTCATCTTTTTGCAATTTCAGGTATGCATATATCATTAATAACATTACTAATTTATAAAATATTTAATAAATCAAAATATAAAGAAATGATAGTGGCAATAATAATATTAATTTATATATTTTTAGCTAATTTTTCTCCTTCCATAATGAGAGCAGGTATATTTTTCTTTTTATTAATACTAAATAAAAAATTAAAATTAGGAATTCCTAATGTATATTTAATGCTTATATTACTATCGATTTGCATATTTATTGATCCATTTATAATATATAAAATTGGTTTTCAATACTCATATTTAATATCATTTACATTAATTTTATTTCAGAATGTTATAAATATTACTAATAATAAATTAAAAAAAGCATTTATTATATCAATAATATCATTTTTAGCTTCATTACCTATAACTGCAAATAATTTTTATCAAGTAAATTTATTAAGTATTATTTTAAATATTATATATATTCCTTATGTTTCAACAATTGTATTTCCATTAACAATTTTAGATTTTTTTATTCCAATACCGATTTTAAAATATGTATTATTAATTTTAGAAAAATCTTCAGTTTATTTTTCACAAATAAAAATGTTCATAATTCCATTATCGAAATTAAGCATTATTCTTTTTATTGTATATTATATGATTATATTCTATTCTTTATATCAAATTAGATTAAAAAAACACTATGGATTCTTATTATTAATGATAATATTTTTAATTCATTTTTTGATTCCATACTTTGATATGAGTTCAAAAATAGTGTTTTTTGATGTTGAACAAGGGGATAGTAGTTTTATAAAATTACCTAATAATAAAGGATGTATTGTTATAGATACAGGAGGTAATATATTAAAAAAAGATAAATCTTATATTGCTAGCAACATTATAATTAATTATATAAAATCAATTGGTATGAATAAGATAAATTATTTAATACTTACTCATGGAGACTTTGATCATATGGGAGAAGCTATTAATTTAGTTAATAATTTTAAGGTTGAAAAAGTAATATTTAATTGTGGAAACTATAATGAATTGGAAAAAGAATTAATTAAAGTATTAGATAAGAAGAATATTAAATATTATTCATGCATTAAAGAATTAAATATTGATAATAACAAATTATATTTCTTGCAAACAATAGAATATAATAATGAGAATGATAATAGTAATGTTATTTATACTGAGTTAAATGGTTATAGATTTATATTTATGGGCGATGCGAGTGTAACTACTGAAAAAGAAATATTATCTAAATATAATTTACCAGATATAGATATTTTAAAGGTAGGACATCATGGAAGTAAAACAAGTAGTGGTAAAGAATTTATTGATGAAATAAATCCTAAATATTCCATTATTAGTGTCGGCAAAAATAATAGGTATGGTCATCCAAATAAGGAAGTATTAGATAATTTAAATGAATCAAAAATATATAGAACAGACGAGGATGGAAGTATTATGTTTAAAATTAAAAATAATAAATTAAAAATAGAAACATGTAATCCATAGAAAGGAAGCTGATAAAATGAATGAAATAAATGATTATACTGAAAAAATATTTGAAGATATTAAACATATAGATAAATTTGGCAGTGAATATTGGTTAGCAAGAGAATTACAACACGTTTTAGATTATTCTCAATGGAGAAGGTTTGAAAGTGTAGTAGATAAGGCAAAGATAACATGTAAGAACTCAGATTTAAATGTTAATGAACAATTTGCCAATGTTGGCAAGTTGTCAAAAAGATCAAATAATGCCATTGTAGAAATAACTGATTACAAACTGTCAAGATATGCATGTTATTTAATTGCACAAAATGGTGATTCCAGGAAGAAAGTGATTGCTTTAGCTAAAACTTACTTTGCTATCCAAACAAGAAAACAGGAACTATCTGAAAAAGAGTATAACGAACTTACTGAAGATGAAAAAAGATTATATCGAAGAAATCAAGCAAGAAAAGGTAATTATAATTTAAATAAAACTGCAGTTAATAGTGGGGTAAAAGATTTAGCTAGATTTCATAATGCAGGATATAAAGGGCTTTACAATGGTGAAACAGCCGACGATATTTTTAAAAGAAAGAGACTTAGATATAGAGAAGATATATTAGATAATATGGGGAGTGAAGAACTAGCTGATAATATATTTAGAATTGCTCAAACAGATGCTAAATTAAAAAGAGATAATGTAGATAATGAATATACTGCAAACTCTATTCATTATGAAGTAGGCAGAGAAGTACGAAATAGCATTAAAAGATTAGGTGGTACTATGCCAGAAGATTTACCTACACCAGATAAAAGTTTAAGAGAAATAGAAAAAACGTGATATAATGACGTTAGGATGTGGTTATATGAAAAAAATAAATATGATATCAAGAGTAATTATGATGATTATAACTTTTATTCTATTTAGTATTATGATAATCAATGAAGATTCATCTTGGAAAATTGTTCCATTAATTTTTGCATTAATAGTGTTTGGTTTGAGTTTTCCAAGTACTATCTTTGCTAAAAAAATTATTAAAATTGGAGATAAGATAAATAATAAATTATTAAAAATAGCGTATTACGTATTTTTACCAATTATTTTGTTGCTAATTTGTTTAACTATATATGTGATAGTTCTTTATGTTTATGAGAATTTTATTACTACTCTTAATGAAAAGGGAGATGCTCTTGGACAAGCAATTATACTATTATTTATCATAGCTGTTGTAGTTATAATGATTTTTTTGCCATATATTCAAGCAGTAATAATAAACATTCTTAAAAGAATAATAAAATAATCATATAATTTTAATGATTTTAAGCACAATTAAGTGTTTTTTTCTTTACCAAAATTCATATGCATAAACGTATTTGATTATGATATGAGTTTATTAATATTTCGGTATCAATAGAAAGACTAAAAAATATCAACCTACTGCTATAAATTAATAAAGTAAATAAAAAAGTAAAAATTAAAGCAACGTGATATTTAATTATAAATTGTTTGATATTCATATTTTCTTCTATCATAATTAGTATAATCCTTATGTCTACATTCTATAATAAACAAAGTATACTGTTAAGTTTAAACAAATATATGTTTGTGTATTAAATTTTAAAAAATAAGTGTAACTATTTTAAATGTTGTACATAATATATATTGACACTGGAAAAGTGTTTATATAGATTTTGAGCTCATATGAGCTCTTTTTGTTTTACTTTATTTTGTTTTTCTTTTATAATTATATTGGTGGTACTATGAATGGAATCTATTTGATTTATGGTGAGGAAGAATATTTAATAAATAATGAAATTAATAAGTTAAAAGATAAGTATTCAGGATATGATATTGTTACATATGATATGTTGGAGCAAAATATTTCTGATGCAATAGAAGATGCATCAATGATATCATTATTCTCATCAACTAAGCTTATAATATGCTATAATTGCTATTTTTTAACTGCTATAAAATGTGATATAGAACATGATGTTGAATCATTAATGAAATATATGAAAAATGAAAATGATTCGATAATTATACTTACTGTAAATGGCGAAGTTGATAATAGAAAGAAAATAGTAAAAGAATTAAATAAATTTAATGTAGTAAAATATGAAAAATTAAAAGAGTTTGAAGTAAAGAAATTTGTTATTGATTATTGTAAGCATAATGGTTTTAAAATAGAAGAAGATGCTATTAAATTGTTTTTAGAAAAATTAACAAATGATTTATATATAATTACTAGTGAATTAGAAAAATTATTTATATATAAGAATAACAAAATAATTACTAAATCTGATATAGAGGATATTACAAGTAGAGTAATAAATACTAATATATTTGATTTGATAAATAGTATTGTTGAAAAAGATATTGATAAATCATTAAGATTATATGATGATTTAGTTATAATTAATGAAGAAGAGATTAAATTAATAGTAACATTAGCTAATCAATTTAGACTGATATATCAAGTTAAAACTATGTTTAAAGGTGGGTATAGTGAATTTGATATATCTAAAAAATTAGATATTCATCCATTTAGAATAAAGCTTGCTAATGCTGTATGTATAAGTTTGGATGAGTGTTTAGAGTATCTTAAAAAATTATCAATACTAGATGAAGAAATAAAGACAGGTATGATTGATAAAAAGAATGGATTTATAAAGTTTATATTAAGTTTGTGAGGTAGTATGAAAAGAATAGAATTACTTGCACCTGCTGGTAATATGGATAATTTAGTAGCAGCAGTAGAAGCTGGGTGTGATGCTGTATATTTAGGTGGCAAGAGTTTTGGCGCTAGAGCTTTTTCTAAAAATTTTAGTGATGAGGAAATAATAAAAGCAATTAATTATTGCCATTTGTATGGTGTAAAAGTATATGTTACAGTGAATACAATAATATATGAAAATGAAGTGGATTCATTTGTTGAATATATTGATTTTCTACATAAAAATAATGTTGATGCAGTTTTAATACAAGATTTAGGTATGCTAGATTTAATTAGAAAAACATATCCAAATTTAGAAATACATTCATCTACTCAAATGCATATTCATAATTTGGATGGTGTACAATTTATGGAAAAATTAGGAGTTAGAAGAGTAGTATTAGCGCGAGAAACAAGTATAGATGAAATAAAAAAAATTAAATCTAATTCAAATGTAGAGTTAGAAGTTTTTGTGCATGGAGCATTATGCATAAGTTATTCTGGAGAGTGCCTTATGTCTTCTTTAATTGGTGGTAGAAGTGGAAATAGAGGGGAATGTGCAGGAAGTTGTAGATTGAGATATGATGTTGTTGATTCTAATAACAAGCGATTAAATAGAGGGGATTATCCACTATCTACAAAAGATTTAAATACTTTAGAATACGTTGGAGATTTAATAGATAGTGGGGTTTCTAGCTTAAAAATAGAAGGTAGAATGAAATCTAAAGAATATGTATATATGGTAGTATCTTTATATAGACATGCAATTGATTCATACTATGAAAGAGGCAAGGTAGAAGTAAATAAATCTGATTTGATAAAATTAAAGAAGATATTTAATAGAAAATATACAAAAGGTTTTATAATGAATACTAAAAATAATGATTTAATAAATGATTATCGACCAAATCATCAAGGTGTGGAAATAGGTGAAGTTATTTCTTATAGTAATAATATTGCTAAGATTAAGTTGTTTGATACACTTACTATTGGCAGTGGTTTAAGAGTAGTTGGTAATCCTGATGTTGGAATAAGTGTTAATGATTTTTATATCAAAAATAAACTTGTAAAAGAAGCACATAAAGGAGAAATCATATCAATTAAAGTTAAAGATATTGTTAAAGTGGGAAGCCCTGTTTTAATAACGTTAGATAGTGGTTTAAATAAAGAAATAGATTCTATAATTGATTCTAATTTGCGAAAAGTTTCAATTGTGGCTACTTTAAGTGGAATTATAGGTAATAAGTTAAAATTGGAAGCAAGTGATGGTAATAATAATGTTATATTATATGGAAATATTGTAGAAAAAAGTAAAAATAATCCAACTACTAAAGAGGAAATAAAAGAAAAATTATATAAATTAGGAGGGAGTGTATATAAATACTCTAAATTAACTATAAGTATTGATGATGATATATTTATACCTTTAAAAGAAATAAATGAATTAAGAAGGAAAATGATTGAAGAATTAAATAATAGAAGATTGTATAAAATAGAGTATATTAAAAACGAGTATTCAATAAATGTACCTAATTTTAATAGAGAGAGGTTACTAACTTGTTTAGTAAATGATAAAACATATGCTAATTTAAATAAAAAATATGATTTTGTATATAGTGAGTCTAAAATTGAAAATACAATTTTAAAAATTCCTAGGGTAGTAAATGAATATAAGTATACTAATGATATGTTATTAGTTGGTGAAATAGGTGCTTTTAATAAACTTAAAAATATTTGCACAGATTTTAGTTTTAATGTAGTTAATTCTTATACAGTGGCGTTTTTGCATAGTATAGGAGCATATAGAATAACATTATCATATGAATTAAATGATAATCAAATAATGGAATTAATTGATTCATATGTAAAAAGATATAATTCACATCCAAATCTAGAATTAATTGTCTATGGTTATCCTGAGGTTATGATATCTAAATTTAATATGGAGGAGTATTATAATAGTAAAAATATATCTTTAATAGATAGGTTTAATAATAAATTTAAAATAAGAGTTAAAGATAATTATACCTATATTTATTACTATAATTGTATTGATAAATATAATGAAAAATATTATGAAATGGGGATAAATTCATTGCGTTATAATTTTGATTGTTAAAAATAAGAAATAGTAAGTATTTACATTTCTTTTTATTTTATTGTATAATACATATAGTAGGAGGAATACATGAGAAAGATTTATACTAGTGTTGATCTTGGTTCAAATTCTATAAAGATTATGACAGCAGAGATTTATGATAAGAAGTTAAATGTTTTAGCGGTTTCTGAAGTTAAATCAAGGGGAATCAAAAATGGATTAATAATTGATGCAAATGAGATATTGAGTTCTTTAAAAGAAGCCATTAGTGATATTGAAAATAAGCTTTCAATAACTATTGATAAAGTAGTTGCTAGTGTTCCTTCATATTATGCAAATTTTGAAATAGTAAATGGTGAAATTGATATTTCAAGAGAAGATGAAAGAGTAACAGGAAATGATGTAGTAACAGTGCTAAAAAGTGCTGTTATTGAAAAAGTAAAAAAAGATAGAGAGATAGTTACAGTTATCCCAATTTATTTTATAGTAAATGGTAAAAAGAATATAAAAGATCCTAAAGGTCTTATATGTAAGAAATTAGGAGTTAAAGCAATGATGGTTACAACACCATCTAAAAATGTTCAATCAATAATAAGTATATTTCAAAGTATCGGGATTGATGTTGTTGATGTTAATTTGGGACCTATCGCAGATTATAATGAATTTAGTAATAATAATACAAATGAAGGATTAACTGTTATAGTAAATGTTGGATATGATATTACAACGGTTTCTTTATTTAATAAAGGTATAATTATTAATTCTGAAATAATTCAAATTGGTGGAAAGAATATAGATAATGATATATCATATGTATTTAAAATAGATAAAGAAACAAGTTCAAAATTAAAAGAAAGTTTTGCGGTTGCACATAAGAAATTTTCTAGAGTAAATGAAATAAAAGAGTGTATAACTGTTAATAAAGATTTAATAAGTATTACGCAGTATGATATATCACAAGTAGTTATGTCTAGGTTAACCGAAATATTAAAACTTGCAAAAAAGCAAAGTTATCTATTAACAAATAGAGAAATTAGTTATATAATAATTACAGGTGGTAGTAGCGAAATACCAGGTATGTCTTATTTAGTTGAAGATGTATTTGGGGATACTGCTCATGTTGGAAATATTGATACTATTGGAATACGAAATAATAAGTATTCTGTTGTTTCAGGACTTATTAGATGTTTTGATTCAAAGTTGAATTTAAGAGATAAAGAGTTTTCAATGGTAGATTTTGATGGTGAGAATATTAGTAAAAAAATTAATTTGAGTGATAATAATTCGGTACTTAGTAAAGTATTTGGATATTTCTTTGATAATTAAGGAGGAAATTATGTTGGGATTAGAAATGGATCAATTAGCTAAAATTAAGGTAATTGGTGTTGGTGGTGCTGGTAATAATGCAGTTAATAGAATGATTGAGTCTGGTGTTAAAGGCGTTGAATTTATTGTTGCTAATACAGATTTACAAGTGCTTAATAGTTCAAAAGCACCAGTTAAATTACAAATAGGTGAAAAATTAACTGATGGACTTGGTGCTGGGGCAAAGCCAGAAGTAGGTAGGGAAGCCGCTTTAGAGAGTAAAGATGCAATTAAAGATATTCTTACTGGTGCGGATATGGTTTTTGTTACTGCAGGTATGGGTGGAGGAACTGGTACAGGTGCTGCTCCTGTTATAGCTGAAATAGCTCAAGATTTAGGAGCATTAGTTGTAGGTATTGTTACTAAGCCTTTCTCTTTTGAAGGAAGAAAAAGAATGGAGCAAGCTATTGGAGGTTTGCAGGAATTAAAAAATCATGTAGATACTTTAATAGTTATTCCTAATGATAGATTAAGAGATATTATTGACAAATCAACTCCAATGTTAGATGCATTTAGAGAAGTTGATAATGTATTAAGAAGAGGAGTTCAATCAATATCAGATTTAATCGCTGTAACTGGTCTTGTTAATCTAGATTTTGCAGACGTTAAAGAAGTTATGAAAGATAGTGGTAATGCATTAATTGGTATAGGTATTGGTACTGGTGAAGGAAGAGCAGTAGAAGCTGCTAAACAAGCTGTATCAAGTCCATTATTAGAAGCAAGTATTACTGGTGCAACAAGTGCTATTATAAATGTAACAGGTGGGTCAAATTTAACATTATTTGAAGTTGAAGATGCTGCCGAAGTAATAAGAGCTGCAGCTAATACTGATATAAATACTATATTTGGTGCTGTAATTAATGAAAATTTAAAAGATGAGGTAATAGTAACTGTTATAGCAACTGGTTTTGATAAAGAGACTGAACCTTTGTATTTTGAAAATAGATCAAAAGAACAAGTTCAAATTAATAATAATACTGATAATGATGATGATGATAGTTCAGCATTTGATATTCCACCATTTTTAAGAAATAGAAAATTTTAAGAGCATAGCTCTTTTTTCTTTTGTATATAGTTTAAATATGCTATAATAGTAATGGTGGTAGTATGAATAGTATATATTCTTATACTAGAGATGATTTTATTAATTATTTTTTAGATATTGGAGAAAAAAAATTTAAAGCAGATATATTATATGATTGGTTGTATAAGAAAAGAGTAACAGATATAGATTCTATGAATAATTTAAATAAAAATGTTATTTCTAAGTTAAAAGAAGATATGTTTATCGATAATATAAAAATAATAAAAAAAGATGTAGGATCGGATGTTGTAAAGTATTTGTTCGAACTTTCTGACAATGAAAAGATAGAAGCAGTAGTTATGTATCATGATTATGGTACAAGTTTATGTATATCTACTGAGGTTGGTTGCAATATGTCATGTGCTTTTTGTGAGAGTGGAAGGCTTAAGAAAAGAAGAAATTTACTAGTAAATGAAATGGTGTTACAAATATTGGAAATAGAAAAAGATATAAATAAAAGAATATCTCATGTTGTATTAATGGGCATTGGTGAACCATTTGATAATTATGAAAATGTAATAAAATTTGTAAATATTATAAATGATTCAAAAGGAATTGATATTGGTGCAAGACATATTACAATTTCTACTTGTGGCATAGTTCCTAAAATATATGAGTTTGCTAGTTTAAAAACTCAAGTAAATCTTGCTGTGAGTTTGCACGCACCAAATAATGAACTTAGAAATAAATTGATGCCAATTAATAAGGTATACTCTTTAAATGAGTTAATGAAAGCAATAAAAGAATATATTAATATTACAAATAGAAGGGTTACATTCGAATATATTATGCTTGATGGTATTAATGATACAGAAGAATGTGCATATGAATTGAGTAATTTATTAAAAGGAATGAATTGTTATGTTAATTTAATCCCATATAATGAAACAAATAATATTGGATTTAAGCGTAGTAAAAGTGTGAAAATTGATAAATTTTATGATATACTTAAGAAGAATAATATAAGTGTGACTATAAGAAGAGAATTTGGTGGACTTGTGTCTGCAGCTTGTGGTCAATTAAGAAGTCATGAATAGGAGGATATATGAGAACATTTTATTTAACTGATACTGGAAAAATTCGTGATCACAATGAAGATAATTTGGTTATTCTTCATAATGCAAGTAATGAATATTTACTTGCTGTTGCAGATGGTATGGGAGGACATAAAGCAGGAGAAGTGGCATCTTCAATTGCAGTTGAATATTTAAAAGAAAAATTTAATAGTAATTATACAATTGGAACAAAGGAAGAAGCAATATCTTGGATTAGAAAATCAGCAACAGAAATAAATGATAATATATTCAAATATACTTATGAGCATGCTGAAAGTAAGGGTATGGGAACAACGCTTGTTGTAGCGATATATACAAAAGATTATTTATTATTTGGCAATATTGGAGATAGTTCTGGCTTTGTATTTAAAGATAATAAATTATTTAAAGTAACAAGAGATCATACTTTAGTTAATTTATTAATTTCTACTGGAGAATTATCAGAGGAGGATGCAAAATTTCATCCAAAGAAAAACGTTCTTATGAAAGCATTAGGTGCTGTAAATCCAGTTGAAGTTGATATTTTTGATGTTGAGACAGATGTAGATGGTATATTATTATCATCAGATGGACTCACAAATATGCTTAATGTTGATCAAATAGAGAACGTACTTAAAATGGATTTAAGTATTGAAGAAAAAGCTAGAAAATTAATAATGAAGAGTAATAATAGGGGTGGTACTGATAATATATCGGTTGCTATATTAGATAGAGAGAGTGGTACTAATGATAACTAAAGGTCAAAAGATTAATGATAGATATGAAATAATACGTGTCCTTGGTGAAGGTGGAATGGCTAATGTTTATTTAGCAAATGATGTTATTTTAAATAGAAAAGTTGCAGTTAAAGTTTTAAGAGGAGATTTAGCAAATGATGAAAAATTTGTTAGGAGATTCCAAAGAGAAGCTTTAAGTGCATCAAGTTTAAATCATCCAAATATTGTTGAAATATATGATGTTGGTGAAGATGATGGAAATTTTTACATTGTAATGGAATATATTGATGGAAAAAATCTAAAGCAATTAATTAAAAGAAGAACAAAATTATCATTACCAGAAGTAATCGATATTATGAAACAATTAACGGATGGTATAGCATCAGCTCATGATTCTTTCATCATTCATAGAGATATAAAACCTCAAAATATGTTGATATTAGATAATGGTTTAGTAAAAATTACTGATTTTGGTATAGCTGTAGCGCTTAATAGCACACAGCTTACACAAACAAATTCTGTAATGGGTTCCGTACATTATTTGCCACCTGAACAGGCTGCTGGAAAAGGGGCAACATTTAAGAGTGATATATATTCTTTAGGAATACTTATGTATGAACTTGTAACAGGAACATTGCCATTTAAGGGTGATAATGCAGTAGAAATAGCACTAAAACAATTAAAAGAGCCAATACCTTCTGTAAGAGACTTTGATTCATCTATTCCTCAAAGTGTTGAAAATATAATATTAAAGGCATGTGCAAAAAATCCTAGAAACAGATATGAAAACGTTAGAGATATGTACAATGATTTATGTAATTGTCTTGATGATTCAATGAAAGATGTAGAAAAAGTTGAATATGAGTATAAAGAGTATGAAGAATTAAAAAAAGTAAAGGATGTAGAGGTTAAAGAAGAGGAGGAAGAAGAAATAAAAAAGGTGAAAAAGAAGGAAAAATCAGGTAATAAATTAGCATGGGTTATAGGAATTATTATAGGTATACTAGTTATAGCGGGTGTTACATTGATACTTTTATTACCTAAGTTAACTAAAATACCAGAAATAAGCGTTCCAGATGTTAGTAATTTAAATCTTGCACAAGCTGAAAAGAAATTAAGAGAAGCAGGATTTATAATTAATGAAAAAGAGGAAGAAGAGTATAGTGATAAAATTGAAGAAGGAAAAGTTATACGTACTAATCCACAAGCAAATGTTGTAAGGAAAAAAGGAACATCGGTAACTATATATATTTCAATGGGAACAGAAAAAATAAAAATAGAAGATTATACTGGTCAAAATATATATGAAGTAAAAGGAAAACTTGAGCAACTAGGACTTAAGGTATCAGTTGAATCACAAAATGTAGATGATGTAACTTTATATGAAGATAAAGAAGATAAGATAATTGATCAAAATCCAAAAACTGGAGAATTGTATAAGAATGACCAAATTATCCTTTATTATCCTAATGTTGTTGTATATCCGGATTTAACTGAATATACTTTAAATGATTTGCAAGATTTCGCAGATAAATATGAGTTAAGCTTGTATATAGAGGAAGTTGAAACTGATTCTGTAGCTGAAGGTACAATTATATCTCAAAATAGAATTAAAGGAACATTGATTGTAAGAGGTGCTGAATTAAATGTTAAGATTGCAGTCGCACCTAAAGCAATTGAAACACCTTCTGAAGTTCCTTCTAATGGTGAGACAACGGAATAATGGAAGGCTTAATAATAAAAAACATAAGTGATTTATATAGAGTTAAGTCACAAGATGGGTATTTTGAATGTAAGGCTAAAGGTATTTTTAGAAAAAAGAACATAATACCTACAGTAGGAGATAAAGTTCTATTTGATAAAGAAAAATTAATAATTACTGATATATTAGATAGAAAAAATATACTTGTAAGACCACCTATTGCTAATGTTGATCAAGCATTAATTGTTATGAGTACTATAAATCCAACTTTTTCAACTTATTTAATTGATAAATTATTAAATGTGATTGAATTCAATAATATTAAACCTATTATTTGTATAACAAAATTGGATTTGTTTCATGATAAAACAATCGACAAATACATTAATTATTATAGAGGTATAGGTTATGAAGTTATATTAAATACAAATATAGATGATATTAAAAAAGTATTAAAAAATAAAATAACCGTATTAACTGGTCAAAGTGGAGTTGGAAAGTCAACATTGCTTAATAAACTTAATTTTAATTTGAATTTAAAAACAAATGATATATCTTATGCTTTAGGAAGAGGTAAGCATACTACTAGACATACAGAAATATATGAAGTATGTGATGGATATATAGCTGATACTCCTGGATTTAGTTCTCTATTATTAAATATGAAAAAAGAAGATATTAGAGATAATATGGTTGAGTTTAATAATTATAAAGATAAATGTAAATATAGAGATTGTATGCATTTAAATGAAGATGAATGTGAGATAAAAAGATTAGTAAAAGAAGGTACTATAATTAGTTCTAGATATGAAAACTACATAAAGTTTATAAGTGAAATTAAGAGTATCTACTGATACTCTTTTATTAAGGAGGATATATGAAAATTTCAGCATCATTATTATCTGCTAGGGATAATTTAGAAACAATAACAAAAGAATTAAATAATTTGGATATAGATTATATACATTTAGATATTATGGATGGTTTATTTGTACCTAATACATCATACACAGATGAAGAAATTAATATAATAATGAATATTACAAATAAAAAATTAGATGTACATTTAATGGTTAATGATATAGATAAATATGTTAATTATTATTTAAAAGATAATGTTGAATCAATAACTTTTCATTATGAAGCAATGAATGATATAAATATAATTAATAAAATTAAAAACAATGGAATTAAATGTGGTATAAGTATTAAACCAAATACAAATGTTGAGGAAATCTATCATCTATTACCATTAATTGATAAAGTGTTAGTAATGAGTGTAGAACCTGGTAAAGGTGGTCAAAAATTTATTCCAAATTCATTGGATAAAATCAGTAAATTAAGAAAAAAAATAGATAGTTTAAATTTAAATGTATTAATATCAGTAGATGGGGGAATAAATAATAATAGTGCTACTCAATGTATAGAAAACGGAGTAGATATATTAGTAATTGGAAGTGCGTTAACTAATAGCGAAAATAAGGAATTATTTATCAATCAAGTTAGAGTGTAAAGTTAATATTCAGATAGTAAAACACATTAAAATATATTGACAGTTAAAAAACTCTATGATAAGATAAATATGTAAAATAAAGAAGGGAAGGAATTTAAAATGAAGAAAAGAAATGGATTTACATTAGTAGAATTACTAGCAGTAATTGTTATCTTAGCAATCATTTTAGTAATCGCAATACCACAAATTATGAAGACAATTGATTCAGCAAGATTAGGATCATTTAGGAGTACAGTAAGATTACTATTAACTCAAGCTGAAAAGCAATACTTAGTTAATAGTACATTAGGTGAATCTACAAGTACTATAACTGGTAGTGCATGTAATGATTTAGCTAAATTATCTGCTACTGATTATGATGTTACTAACTGCAACATAACATTTGATTCTAATGGTTATGCAACACTTAAGTTATCAGGTCAAGGTAAATTTGCTAACTATAGTTGTGGAAATACCGGTGCTCACATTTCAGCAGCTAGTGGTACAGCTGATAATGTAGATACTGTATGTGTTAAGTCAAGTTAAGTCAACGACTTAATATCATTAATCATAGTGATAAAATATCTAGAGCAATCTAGATTTTTTTCTTTATTCTTTTATTAAATCATTATATAATATTTATGTAGGTGATAGTATGTTGTACATTGGTTCTCATGTGAGCTTTAGTAAAGATAAACAATTATTGGGAAGTGCTTTAGAAGCAATTAGTTATGGTTCAAATACATTTATGTTTTATACTGGTGCACCACAAAATACTTTAAGAATGCCAATTGATGATAATTTAACAATAAATGCTATTGAATTAATGAAGGAAAATAATATAGATATTTCTAAAGTAATAGTACATGCACCATATATTATTAATCTAGCAAATCCAAATAATTTTGATTTTAGTGTTAGTTTTTTAAAACAAGAAATAAAAAGATGTGAAGAATTAGGAATTAAGTATTTAGTGCTTCATCCTGGTAGCCATGTTGGAAATGGCATTAATGTTGGTTTAAATACTATATGTGAAGCTTTAAATTTAGCTTTAGATAAAGATACTAACGTAAGTATATGTCTTGAAACAATGGCTGGTAAAGGTTCTGAATTGGGATGTAATTTCGAACAGTTAAAATATATAATTGATAATGTTAAATATAATGATAAGATTATGGTATGTTTAGATACATGTCATTTAAATGATTCTGGTTATGATGTATCAAATTTTGATAATATATTAGATGAATTTGATAAAATTGTTGGTATAGAAAAAATTGGATGTGTTCATATAAATGATTCTAAAAATCCCATTGGTTCACATAAAGATAGACATGAAAATTTAGGATTTGGTACTATTGGATTTAATACATTAATAAGTATTATATATAATAATAGATTAGATAATATTCCAAAAATATTAGAAACGCCATGGATAAAAGATGATAAAGATACATATCCGCCATATAAATTTGAAATTGAAATGATTAGGAATAAAGAATTTAATAATGATGTAATAAGTGAAATAAAAAGATATTATAGTTAATTATAATATCTTTTTATATTATTATATAGTTCGATAAGTTTATTATATGTTGAATCTTTTAATTTGCTTTTATACTCATTTATTACAGTAATTCCATCTATATATATATCTTTCCAACGTATTTTAATTGTATTATATAGTAATTCCAATTCATTTTTATCTAATTTAATATCATTTTTATTTGCGTATATTTCTATATCACTTTTTTTTAAATTATTAACATATTTTTTTATTAAATCTAAATACATTATTCACCTCTATTTTAATATATGTATAAAGTAAATATAATAAACAAAAATAATAATAGGTGATTGTATGAAAAGATTTAATATTATTATAATTTTTTTAATAATATCATTTTTAATCATATTATTTAGATCTTTTTATATTTCGATTATACAATATGATAAATATAAATATTTGTTAGAAAATGTATTTTATACAAGTATGGAAGGTAATAATGCTCCAAGAGGTAAAATATATGATAGGAATCATAAATTGTTAGTAGATAATATTAATATTAAAAATATTTACTATAAAAAAGAAAGTGGAGTATCAGTTTATGATGAGATTAGATTGGCAAAAGAAATTAGTGGATTTTTAGAATTAAATTATGAACTTGCCACAGAAAATATGTTAAAGGATTTATGGCTAGTATTAAATAATGGTAATGAAAAAATAAGTGATGAAGAAAGAAAAATGTTACATATAAGGAAAATTAGTAATGATAAAATTGAGTTGTTAAAAAGAGAAAGAATAACAAAGGATGAATTAAAGGGAATTGATAAGAAAACAGCATATGTATATTTTTTAATGCATAATGATTATGCATATAAAGATAAATTGATAAAGAAAAATATAAGTGATGAAGAATGTTTAGTTATAAATTCAATGAAGTATAAAGGCTTTACTTGTAAATTAAGTTGGGAAAGAACATATCCTTTTGGCAATACATTAAGAGGAGTTTTTGGTAGTGTATCAGAAGAGGATATTGGAATAACAAGTGATTTAAAAGAATATTATTTAAAAAAGGGTTATAAATTGACGGATAGAGTTGGATTAAGCGGATTGGAGCTTTATTATGATGAATATTTAAGAGGTAAACCTGCTAGATACAAAAATTATGGTAATGGTTTTGAACTTATAAGTAAAGAGAAAAGAGGAAGTGATATTGTATTATCAATTGATATTGAACTACAATTAGAATTGGAAAAAATTATTGAAAATGAAATGATAAAAGCAAAAAAGGAACCTAATACAGAATTTTTTGATAGGGTATTTGTAGTAGTGAGTGATCCAAATAATGGAGATATAATATCTATGATTGGTAAATTAATTAGTAATAATAAAACATATGATTATAGTGCATATATACCAATATCTTCAATTACAATGGGTTCAGTTATAAAAGGAGCATCAATATCAGTAGGTTATAATACTAAGGTAATAGATATAGGGACTATAATTAAAGATGAATGTATAAAATTATTAAATACTAATACAAAGTGTTCATGGAATAGGAATGGATTTGGATATATAGATGATATTAATGCATTGAGATTATCATCTAATGTATATCAATTTAAAACTGCTATGAAAGTAGCAAATTATAATTATTGTTATAATTGTCCATTTAGTTATACAAATGAACCTTTTGATATATATAGAGATATGTTTAACTCATATGGACTTGGAGTAAAAACAGAAATAGATTTACCATATGAAGGTATAGGAATAGTTGGTAGAAATGATACCCCGGGTTTGTTATTAGATTTTTCTATTGGTCAATATGATACGTATACACCATTGCAATTAAGTCAATATATAAATACTATAGCAAATGATGGGAAACGATATAGATTAAATTTATTAAAAAGTGTTCATAAAAGTATTGATGATGGCTTATCGGATGAATTATTGCTTTATAATAAGAAAAAACTACTTAATAGTGTAAATTTAGATCAAAGATATTTTAAACGTATAAAAGAAGGCTTTAAAGCAGTTTTAGGGTATAATGGTACTGGATATGGATATATGGATTTAATTTATAATCCTGCTGGTAAAACAGGGACTTCACAAAGCTTTTATGATAGTGATAATGATGGTATTATCGATAAAGAAACAATAACTTCCACATTTGCTGGTTTTGCACCATTAGATAATCCACAAATGAGTATTGTAGTAATAACACCAAATATTAGTCATATTTATGGTAATTCATATATGAGTATGCTAAATAGGCGAATTAGTAATCAAATTACTAAAAAATACTTTGAATTTTATAAATAATTTGCTATAATATAAAAGTTGAAAAAGGAGTGTGTTTTATGGCAAAGGCTGGTAATAGAGAAAGAATTACTCTAGTATGTACAGAATGTAATGAAGAAAACTATAGAACAATAAAAAACAAAAAAAATAATACTGAGAGATTAGAATTAAACAAATATTGTTCTAGATGTAATAAAAGTACAAAACATAAAGAAAAGAAATAATAAAAGTTAGGAGTTTTGGTATGGATAAAAATTTACATTTAGGTTATACAATGGAAGATATCATCGATGATATGAAAAGAATGCAAAAGATACCAACTGGTGTTGTACAACCTAAGTCAAAAATAAAAGTAAAGACAATTAATAAACAAATTAGACCTATGCTTGTAAGAAAAGCGAGATAAGGAGTATTATGGTAAATGTTAATGATATAAAAAACGGAATGACAATAGAAGTAGATGGAAACATTTATACTATATTAGAGTTTCAACATGTTAAACCTGGTAAAGGTGCTGCTTTTGTAAAAATGAAATTAAAAAATTTAAGAACAGGTGCTATATATGAGCAAACATTTAATTCTAGTACAAAAGTAGGAAAAGCAATGATTGAGAAAAAGACTATGCAATATTTATATAACGATGGTGAAAACTATGTATTTATGGATATGAATGATTATAGTCAAATTGAGCTTCCTAAGTCTCAAATTGAGAATGAAATAAAGTATTTAACTGAGAATTCTGAAGTAAATATAATGTATTATAATTCTGAAATGTTAGGTATAAATTTACCTGAAAAAGTAGAATTAGAAGTAATAAAGACTGAGCCAGGTATTAAAGGTAATACTGCTACAACAGCTACAAAAGAAGCTGTGTTAAATACAGGATTAGTTGTAAGGGTTCCTTTATTTATAAATGAAGGTGATATTGTAATAGTATCTACAAGTGATGGAAAGTATGTTTCTAGAAAGTAACATACTTTTTTTATGAATAATTATAATCATAATTAATATTATATTATAGGAGGACCTATGATAAATAAACAAAAATTATGGTTTTTAACACTTTTTAGTTTGATATTAGTATTGAGTGTATATTACATAACTATGCCTGATAATTTGATGGAATCTGATACTAAAAGTAGTAGTATACCTGTTGTAAATATCAAAAATCAGGATGAAATAATGGTTTTAAGGGAATTGAGTGATGAGGAGCGTTTAAAAGAAATTGAGGATTTAAAAATTATATTATCAAATGTTGATAGTACTATTGAGGAAAAAAATAATGCATATGAAAAATTAAAATTAGTAGAAGATTTAAAGAAAACAGAGTTAAAATTGGAAGAGAAGATAAAAAAAGATTATAATTTAGATTCTTTTATTACAATAAATAACAATCAAATAAAAGTGGTTGTAAATACAAAAAATCACAACTATGAGTTGGCTAATAATATTATTAGAAGTATACAAGAAGAGTATAATGATAAGATGTATATATCAGTAAAATTTAAATAATTGGTACAAATTGACATTTTATATTTCTTATTTTTGTAAATAATAATAATGTATGTCGTAGGTGATGAAGTATGAAAAAAATAAAAGAATTAATTATATATATATTATTATTAGTTACTATATTACCATCTAATGCTTTTGCATATTCAGATAAACTAATTGTATCTGGTAAAAATATAGGTATAGAAATAAATACTAATGGTGTAATGGTAGTAGGATTATATAGTATAAATAATATTTCACCTGCTAAAGAAGCTGATATTAGATTAGGTGATAATATTATTAAAGTTAATGATATAAAAGTTACAAATATAAAAGAAATGTTAACTGTAATAGATAAATATAAAAATAATAACGTAGTAAAAATTACATATGTAAGAGGAAATAAAGAGTATAATACAAACTTAAAATTAATTAAGGATGATAATAATATTTATAAGACAGGGTTATATGTCAAAGATACAATAAGTGGAATAGGTACATTGACATATATAGATCCTGAAAGTGGAATGTATGGTGCACTTGGTCATGAAATAATTGATAAAAATACATTATCAATAGTAAATATAAGCGGTGGTAAAATATATAAATCTAATGTAATTGGAATAAATAAAAGTAAAAAAGGTAATGCCGGAGAAAAAAATGCAATATTTTATAAAGATGAGGTATATGGTTCTATAGATAAAAATACTTCAAGTGGTATATTTGGTAAATATTATGTAGATAAAGATAGTAGTATATTGTATGATGTTGCAAATATTGATGAGATAAAATTAGGGAAAGCAAAGATATTAACTGTATTAAAAAATAATGAAATAAAAGAATATGACATAAAAATAAATAGGTTAAGTAGCAGTAATTTAAGTACAAAAAATATATCATTTTCAATTACAGATAAAGAATTACTTGAGAATGCAGGTGGTATAGTTCAAGGAATGAGTGGTTCTCCAATTATACAAGATAATAAAATAATAGGAGCAGTAACTCATGTAGTAATTGAAAATCCAATTAATGGATATGGTATTTATATAACTAATATGTTAAATGAAATGGAAAAATAAAGAAAAGATTACTCTTTTCTTTATTTTAAGTTATTAAATTTTATAGGTTTTTTTGTGGTTTCATCAATATATTTTAAATCCACATAATCACTATCATTATATGGTATATCTTTTTTATTTAAATATTTATTTATATACAAGATAACAAAATGATAAATTATTGCAAATATAGGTACACCAAATATCATTCCAATAAATCCAAACAATTCATCAAATACAATAATAGCAAACAATACCCAGAATCCAGAAATGCCAGTAGTATTACCAACTATTTTAGGTTCTAATATATTTCCCTCTACTTGTTGTAATACAATGTTTAATAAAGTAAAATATAATGCTTTTATTGGACTTATCATAAGTATCAATATAACACTTGGTATCCAACCAATAATTGGTCCAAAGAATGGAATAATATTTGTAACAGCAATTATAATACTTATTAGTAGAGCATATGGAAGACCTAAAGCAATCATTCCAATATAATTTGCAGTTCCTATAATTAATGATGTAATTAATTTTCCTTTTACAAATCCATTAAAAATTTTATAACTATATCTTCCTATTTCCATTATATTATTGCCATGTTTTATTCCACATATTGTATATATGAATTTTTTTATTCCAGCAATAAATTTAGTTTTATTTGCAAGAATATAGACAGAGAATACTATGCCTATAATAAAGTCTTTAATGAAAGTATACATATCGCTTAATCCAGTTGTAACACTATCTGAAATCATTTCCATTTTAGGTAATAATGCATTAGATAACCATGATAAAATAGATGTCGATGAATCATTAATTGCATCTAAAATTCTTTCTTCTAATATAGGACTAGATTTTAATAAACTTTCAAGCCACATTTCAATATTATTCATATTTGTAGGCCATGTTTCAATTATACCTAGAATACTTACAACCATTTTTGGAATAAATACATAGAATATTAAAAATAATATGGCTAGTAATACTAATATTGAAATTATAATACTAAGAATTTTAGAAATATATTTAGCTTTCTCTTCAGATCTTTTTTTAATTAATAGTTTAGTTAATCTTTTATCAAAATAGTTAAAAATTTGAGTTAATAAAAATGCTAATATAATGCCATAAAATAATGGTTTTAATATAATAAAGATTTTACCGATTGATTTAATAATATTATTAAATCTTAATATAAAGAAATATAATAAAATACTGGCTGCAATTACAGAAAAAGCTGTGAAAGCCCATTTTAAATATATATTATCAAACTTTTTCCTCATATATTACCTCCATAATAGTGGTGATATTACTGATATAATAACACTACCAACCATTATAATTAGTGCAAACCAAACAAAAATTTTACCTAATTTTTTCATACTTTCACCTCAAGATAATTATATCATAGCAAAATAATTATAGCAAAATATTATATTAATAATTGTAATATTTTTTATTAAAAATTATATAATTTTATGAGGTGAAATATGAATAAGATTTTTAATATTATATTTGAAGATTTAAGAAAAGATAAAAGTATATATTACTCATTAATTATTGCTATATTAATATCTGTAATATTTGGATTATTATTTATTACTATATTAAAAGCCTCGGATAAAACTTTATTAACAGAAAATATAAATAGTTATTTTGACTCAATTAAAGAAGGAAGATATCATATTAATATATTAAAAACTATATTGAGTAACAATATACTAGCTATACTAATTTTTATATTAGGATTTTCAGTAATAGGTATTCCAATATTAGTATTTATATTATTTTATAAGGGATTTTTACTTTCTTTTTCTATAACATCATTAATATATAATTTTAAAGTTGATGGAATATTTTTTAGTTTTATATATGTGTTTCCACATCATGTACTAAACCTAATATGCTATTTTATACTTATATATTATAGTTTTAAATTATGTATAAAAATAATACATGCTCTAACAAAGAAAAAAGAATTAAATTTTAAATATATTAAAAAGTATTTCATTATATTTTTAATTATTAATATTACACTTGTAATAACAGCTTTATATGAAACATATATATTACCGTATCTTATAAAAATGATTTACTAATTTTTAAAATAATGTATAATAAAAGTGGTGATATATATGAAAGTGGTAGTTGGAATTTCAGGTGGTGTAGATTCATCAGTTGCAGCATATCTTCTTCAAAAAGAAGGATATGAAGTAATTGGATTATTTATGAGAAATTGGGATGCTACTATTAATAATGATATAATGGGAAATCCCACTTTAAATAATAATATATGCCCACAAGAACAGGATTATAATGATGCATTAGAGGTTTGTAATAAATTAGGTATTCCATTACATAGAGTTGATTTTGTAAAAGAATACTGGGATTATGTTTTTAAATATTTTTTAGATGAATTAGAAAAGGGTAGAACCCCTAATCCAGATATTATGTGTAATAAATATATTAAATTTGATTTATTTATAAGTGAAGCTAAAAAACTAGGTGCTGATTATATTGCTACTGGTCACTATGCAAGATATGATGGAAAGTATCTTTTAAGAGGAATAGATGATAATAAAGATCAAACTTATTTTTTATCACAAGTTACTAAAGGACAATTAAAAAATGTATTATTTCCTGTAGGAGATTTAAATAAAGCTGAAGTAAGAAAAATAGCAAAAGAATTAGATTTATCTACAGCAACTAAAAAAGATTCAACTGGTATATGCTTTATTGGTGAAAGAAATTTCAAACAATTTTTAAAAAATTATCTTCCAAATCAAAAAGGAGATATTATAAATATCGAAACTAATGAAAAATTAGGTGAACATATTGGCCTTATGTATTATACAATTGGACAGAGAAGGGGACTTGAAGTTGGAGGTACAAAAGATAAATTATTTGTTGTAGGAAAAGATTTAAAAAAGAATATATTATATGTATCAATTGGTGAAGATAATAAATATTTGATATCTGATAGCTGTATAGTTGAACAAATCAATTTTAATTGTGAGTTAAGGCCAACAAAATGTACAGCAAAATTTAGATATAGACAAAAAGATAATGATGTTGAATTAGAATATTTAGATGATGGAAATATATTAGTAAAATATAATAATGTTAAAGCTGTAACTCCTGGCCAAGCATGTGTATTTTATCTTGAAGATAAATGTATTGGTGGTGGAATTATTAAAGAAGTAAGAAAAGATAATAAGAAATTATGGTATTTATTGTAAAGTGTCATTAGTTGACACTTTTTTATGTTTGTGATAAAATTAAATTGTGTTAAATAGGAGGGATTTGATATGAAAAATGTAAATAATTTGTTAAAAGAATTAGGTATTTCTAAGGTAAAATTAGCAAAATATTTAGGTGTTTCAAGACAGATGGTTTATAACTATCTAGAAATGGATGATATTAATGAATGGCCAAAAGATAAAAAAACAAAGTTATTTATACTATTTGATGTACAAGATATAGATGAAGTAAAGAATATAAAACCAAGTAATGAATATATGGTTAGAGTCGAAAAACTATTATCTGATAGCGAAAAGGAAGAAAATAGTAGGGAAGGGATAACTACTGATCTAAAGGGATTAAATAAAAAGAGTCAAAAAGTGTTATTTGATATAGTTACCCTACTCAAAGAAAGATTAAGTGAAGATAGTAGTGAGGAAACTTCATATAATACATTTAGATATTTATATAATTTTTTACAAGTTATGGATGATGTTGAAGAATTAAGATACGTGCTTGCATATTTTGCTAAATCAAATGGTTTTATTAAAACAAATGAATATTCATTTAATGAAGAAAAACAAATCATTTTTGAAGGTATAATGTATCAGGCAATATCATTATTTAATAACGGAGGGTTCTCTAAGTCAAAAGTAATTGAAACACATAGGAAGTTTGAAGCAGAAATTGAACAACGTAATGAAGAAAAATTGTCTAGAACTCAAGAATTGTATACTGTTAAATCTCAAGCATTAAAAGAACTTGGATATACTGAAATTAATGAAAAAAATGCTACAGAAGTATTTGAAAGAATAGCTGAAATACAATCAAGGAAAATATAAAAGCAATTTCGCATAATGTATATTATGTTGACTTCTAATGATGAAATTAAATAAGGATTATGTAATATAATCCTTTTATTATGCTCTATTCATTGAGAACCTTAATTATTTGTTTACCATGACATTTAATTTTAATTTCGCTTAATATATCTTTTAATTTATTTAAATCCTTTGGTCTATCAGAAATTAGTTTTTTCATCTCTTCATCGGTAAATACATAATACGCTGGTATATTAAGTTTTTTTGATCTACTACTTCTAAATGTTCTTAATTTATGTTCTAATAGTTTGATATCTACTTTCTCTTTATATTTATCTGCAATATTATTGAAATTATCTGTGTTATCTTCTATAAAACTGTTTGCTAATTCTTCCATGTATGCTTTGCCATTATATAGTGTCCTATCATAGTTCCTTATATCATTTTCAATATATTCTACTAATTTATCTACACGGATAGTGCTACTCCTCACCTCTTTAGGTGCATATTTAGTATTTAGTATCGATTTTGAATTTGCTAGTACTACTATTGGTTTATACCATAGTTTATCGAAGTATTTCCCTTGTATTGCTACTCTAAGTTTACTGTTTGCATTAATCCATTTTTTCTTTAATATATTTAAATTTTTAATTATTTGAGTATAAGGTGAATATATAGCTTCTGTGTACTTTTTGCCATTATATTCATATTTTCTTATAAATTGTCCATTATCATCTACAGATATATTTCCAATTAAGTTTTTGCATTCTACCAAATATATAAAACCTTTAGTAATAATAATATAATCAAATTGTGCTTTTAAATCCTCATATTCAATAGTTATATCATGTAACACATACATGCCTATATTGGCATTTTTAAGCTCATATGCGATTTCTTTTTCACCTTGTAAGCCTATTTCTAACATTCTTATATCATAATCTATTTTGTCCTTATAATAAGGATTTTTATTTCGCTCTATTTTAAGATCTTCGATTTGTTTTTCTAGATTACTACTCTCTTTTAAAAATACTGTATCAGTAAATTTATTAAACAACTCCATTTTATTCACCTATTTTATTATAACATATTATTTTATTTTTTGACTTTTACTTTTGGTTTATTGTATATATATTCCTCAGTAGTTGGATTATGATCCGTATCAATTAATCTTATTGAACAATTACTTGGTGTTATTTCTTTACTATACCATTCTGGTGTGTAATGCATAAAATTCATAACAAAAGTTTTAATTGTTATACCATGTGTAACTATAAATAAAGTATCTTCTTTATCTCTATATATAGTCTCGATAAATTGCCTTGTTCTTAGTGCTACATCATATGGTGATTCACCTTGAGGTAGTCTTGCATAAAATTTCCCATCATTTTTATAATAGTTATCATAGAACGCAAATTCAACAGGATATTTTTCTCTTATTTCACTTATCTCTTTATCACTAAATAATCCATATCTTTGTTCAATTAATGCAATATCTTCTTTTTGTTTAGATATATTTAGATGACTATTAATAATTCTTGCAGTTTCCCTAGTTCTTTCATATGGACTTATCCATAATACTGAACTATCTAAATTAATAGTATTATGTGTGCAATAATCCTTTAGAAATTCCCCTGCTCTTTCTGCTTCTTTCTTACCTTTATCAGTTAGATATACTTTATGATCTGGTAATTTAATACTAAAATTCTCTTTAGTATTTTGCATAGATTCCCCATGTCTAATTAAAAATATCTTCATAACTATCCCCTATTAACAATATCTAGTATTTCTTTTAATTCATCTGGTGTAATTGCTTGTTCTTTATCAGATAAAGCGTGTTCAATATCATCATGAACTTCAATTATTAAACCATCTGCTCCTGCGGCAATAGCTGCAATTGACATAGGTTTAATCATATAATTATTTCCTGCTGCATGAGATGGATCTACAATTATTTTATAATTTGTATGTTTTTTAATATATGGTATTGCTTGTATATCTAAAGTATTTCTAGTTTCTGTTTCAAATGTTCTAATACCTCTTTCACATAGAATAATATTATTATTTCCATTATTACTTATATATCTACTAGCATTTAACCATTCATTATATGTAGCAGATAATCCTCTTTTTAATATAACTGGTTTATTTAATTTTCCCACTTCTTTTAGTAACTCATAATTATACATATTCCTACTTCCAATTTGAATTATATCAATTAGATCAGCATATTTATGTACTTGCTCAATAGTTAACAATTCTGTAACAATTTTGATGCCAGTTATTTCTTTTGCTTTAATTAAATATTTAATAGCATCTTCTCCTAATCCTTGAAAACTATCTGGATTAGTTCTAGCTTTAAAACTTCCACCTCTTAAATATTCTATTCCTATATCTTTTAACTTTTTAGCAATTCTTATAATTTGTTCTTCACTTTCAACTGAACAAGGTCCAGCAATAATAATCGGATTCATATCATCACCAATCTTATTATAACACAAAAAAAGAACTATTTTTAGTTCTTTTCTAGTTTAATACCTAATTCAATACCATTTATATCATAAGTATTATCAAATTTATCAGCTGTAACTAAACTATCTGCTAATGTTTCTTTTTTAATAAATTCAACATAATCTTTTATTGAATTTTCAAACTCTTCATTATTAGAATAATAAATAGTTATTCTATCCATCATCTCATAATCATTAGATTTTCTTATTTGTTGAACTTTACTTATAAATTCCCTTACAATACCTTCATCTAATAAATCTTTAGTAAGTGTTGTGTTTAATATAATAAAGTTATTATTTTCATGAGCAGCATTAAATCCTTCTTTAGAATTAATTCTTACATCTAACATATCATAAGTAACATTAACTTCTTCATCATTAATTTTTAATTTAATAGTACTGCCCTTCTCTAGCGTATTGATATCAGTATCTGTTAGTTTAGATACAGCACTTGCAAATTCTTTTATATTTTTTCCTAATAATGGTCCACATACTTTGAAATTAGGTTTTATTTCAAATGATATATATGTATTTAAATCTTTGGTAAATTTAATTTCTTTAACATTTAATTCTTCTTTAATTAAATCAGTTAAATCACCTATTATTCTTTTGTTTTTAGCATCTAATACAACTTCACTTATTGGCTGTCTAACCTTAATTTTTGCCTCTTCCCTAGCGTTTCTACCTAGAGATATTAAATTTCTTACCAAATCCATTTTCTTTTCAATAGTTTCATTTATCATTGCCTTATTATATTTAGGGAAATCTTGCAAGTGAACTGATTCATTAGTTAACTTAGTATATATATCTTCAGATACAAATGGCACTATTGGTGCAATCATCTTGCATAAGCCTGTTAATACTTCATATGTAGTATTATATACAGATTTCTTATTATCATCTAATTCTGATGCCCAGAATCTTCTTCTTGTTCTTCTAATATACCAATTAGATAAATCTTCAGATATAAAGTCTGTAACACTTCTTACTACTTTAGTTAAATCATATGAATCATAACTTTCAGTAACATACTTTAATAATTTATTAAATTTAGATAATATCCATTTATCTATCTCTTCTCTATTTTCATATGGGACATTAAATTCTCTTGGATCCAAATCATCAGTGTTTGCATATAATGCAAAGAAATTATATGTATTTCTCAATGTATTATAAAATTTTGAATATACTTCTTTAATTCCTTCAATATCAAATTTAAGTGGCGTCCATACTGGAGAAGCATATGGTAGATACCATCTTACATTATCTGCACCATACTCTTTTATAGTACTAAATGGTTCAACTATATTACCCATAGTTTTACTCATTTTTTTACCATCTTTATCTAGTAATAAATCATTTACAAGTACGTTTTTGAATGGGCTCTTTCCAGTTACAAAGGTAGATATTACTATTAATGTATAGAACCATCCTCTTGTTTGATCTATTCCTTCACTTATAAAGTCTGCTGGGAACTGACTTTCCCATAATTCTTTATTTTCAAATGGATAGTGATATTGACTAAATGGCATAGATCCTGAATCAAACCAACAGTCTATTACACATTCTGTTCTAGTCATTTCTTTACCACATTTTGGACATTTTAGGTGAACATCATCAACATATGGTCTATGTAAATCTATTGATTCATCAATATCTTCAATTGCTTTTTCTACTAATTCTTTTCTACTACCTATCATTTCCTCATGTCCACAAGAACATATCCATAGTGGTAGAGGTGTTCCCCAATATCTATTTCTAGATATTGCCCAGTCATTCATATTTTCAAGCCAATTTCCAAATCTTTTTTCACCAACATAGCTTGGATACCAATTAACTTTTTTATTTTCTTTTATAATTTTATCTTTTAATTTAGTAACTTCTAAATAATAACTTGGCTTAGAATAATATAAAAGTGGTGTTTTACATCTCCAACAATGAGGATAATTATGACTCATTTTTTGTTTCTTAAACAATTTATCATTTTCTTTTAACCATTTAATTACGTCTAAATCAACATCAAATACTTTAGTGCCCTTCCATGGACCTTCAGTATAGCATCCATCTTCACCTACTGGATTTAAATATGGCAAATTATATTTCTTACCAACATTAGCGTCATCTTGACCAAATGCTGGGGCAATATGAACTATACCTGTTCCATCAGCATCAGTTACATATTCATCACAACATACAAAGAATCCTTTTTTATTAACCTTTAAGAAAGGCATTAATTGCTCATATTCAATGTATTCCAAGTCTTTACCCATAAATGTATTAACTATATTTAAATCTTCTCCTAGAACCTTATTTGCAAGACTTTTAGCAACTATAAAATGATATCCTTTAGATTCAACTTCAACATATTCATATTTTGGGTTAACACATAATGCAACATTTGCAATTAATGTCCATGGAGTTGTTGTCCATACAAGAAAGTATGCATCTCTATCTTTAAGTTTCATAGGTACAGTTACTGTATCTACATCAATTTCTTTATATCCTTGTGCAACCTCATGACTAGCTAGTCCAGTACCACATCTTGTACAGAAAGGCAATATTTTAGATCCTTCATAGAATAAACCTTCATCAAAGAATTTCTTTAATATCCACCATTCAGTTTCAATATAATTATTATCATATGTAACATATGGATTTTTTGTATCTATAAATTGACCCATTTTATCAGTTAAATCAGTAAATGTTTTCTCATTTCTTCTTACGGATTCCTTACATTTAGCATTAAACTCTTTTATTCCATATTTTTCAATATCACCTTTATTAGTAAAACCAAGTTCTTTTTCAACTTGAAGTTCAACAGGAAGTCCATGTGTGTCCCATCCTACTTTTCTTAAAACTCTATATCCTTGCATTGTTTTATACTTACATATAGAATCCTTTAAGAATTTAGCAACCATATGATGAAGTCCTGGATGTCCATTAGCTGTAGCAGGTCCATCATAGAATACAAAGTTCTTACAACCTTCTCTATTTTCTATAGTTTTATTTAAAATATCTTCTTTTTTCCATCTTTCTAATATTTCTTCTTCAACTACATTTACCTTTTCTTTAGATAATTCTTTAAATTTCATAATATCCTCCTTAAAATATAAAAAAATCTATAATCTAAGGGTCCATAAGGACGGTTCCACCTTAGTTCATAGATTCTATGCACTTAAATTATAACGTAATTAACGTTCTTTCCTTATCAGAAAGAATTATCAAGAGTGATTTATATACTATTATCTTCCCTACTCACACCAATCTAGGTTCTCTTTAAGCTTCATAATATATCGTCTCTATCATCTAATCTAATTCTTCTTTATCTAAATCATCAACTATATCTAATTGTTGATTTAATAAAGTTCTTACTCTACTTTTAAACAAATTAATATTCTTTTTTAAAACTTGAGCTTGAAATTCAGTTTTCTCAGCACGAATTAATGCATCACTAACAATTCTATTTGCATTTTTCCTTGCTTCATTTATTATAGCATCTCTTTCAGAATTTGCAAGCCTTTTTATATATTCTGCATGATCTTGTGCTGTACTTATTGAGGAATTGAGTTCATTTTCAATAGATTTATAATGTTCTAGAGTATATTCTAATTCTTTAATCTTATTATCTTTACCAATAATTTCACGTTTTATTTGTTCTTCTTCTTTTAAAATAGACTCTATTCTTCTTATAACGTCATCAATAAATGCATTAACTTCATCAACGTTATAGCCATTAAAACTCCTTCTAAATTTTTTCATAAACTCACCTCAAAAAAGCAATTACCACTCTATATCTATTTCACTATTATCATGTACTTTTTCTTTTTTATCATCAGAATCATTAGATATCTTGCCTTGTACATTCATATTATTTGGAGCACATAAAAATATACCTCCACCAATCTTTTGTAAATCTCCACCAATTGCATATACACAACCACTTAAGAAATCTACAATCCTTTTAGCTTGATCTGTAGTAACTCTTTTTAAATTAACAACAACAGTGTGTCTATTCTTTAAATGATCTGCAATTTGTTGAGATTCAGAATATGCTCTTGGTTCCAATAATATTAATTTAGAACCCTCTCCAGTAGCACTTTTTAATGCTTCTTCTGTACTCATTTTATAATATTCATTTTCAACATTTTCATTATTCTTATCTTCTTTATCTGTACCAAGTATATCTTTTATAAAACCCATATTATCATCTCCTATTATTATACGTATATATAATAACACAAATAATAAAAATATTAAAGAAAATTTAAATATTTATTTAGACTTTTTTCTTACTTTTTACTTTTCCTTCATTCTTTTTCTTTTCAAGTTCAATTCTTTCAATTATTTGATTACACAATTTTTGAGCATATTTAAATGTTAACTTAGAATCTGCTTTATAAGTTTCATTTTTAACTCTCATATTTTTTAATGTAGTGTAGTATTGTACACTATCTAATTTTATTTCTCCTACATCCAAGCCATTTTCTTCCAATATTATAGATTCAAGATGCTCCGGCATTACTCTAACATCAACATCGACCCTTATATCAGCATATGGCCAATCTAGTATTGTCCTTTTATTTCTAAAATTTTGCGTTCTACATATTAATGCACCATATAATAAATTTGCAAGTTGCTCAGGATTTCTTAATATTCTAGAATTACTATAGTCCTTAAATCTTAATTTTTTGATATTCGAGTAATCAATGCTACCTAATTTACATTCTTCTAATGATGAAGGTATATCAAGTGTTTCTAATATAGTATGTATTTGTTTATAGCGTCCAATTTTTATTATACCATCATTTAAAACTATACTTCTTGCATGTTCAAGCGTATTAGAATTAAATTTCCTTAATGATTTTGGCATTATTACTACTTTATCTATTGACTCATTAACAACTCTTTTAGAATAATCACTATAATCATATGGTTCATAGTATACATCTATTTCTTTTATACCTTCTGGTAAGAAATATACATCTTTAAATTCCACTCCATCAGGTATTCTACTATATATTTTTTTATCTTTTGTGAACACTTCATAGTCTAACATAAAGAAATATGGATTGATTTCTTTTCTAATAGCATTATATATTTCTTTTAAACATTTATAGTAGCTTGGTACATCTTCATCACTCATTACTTCAAGTACTGTAGAAAGTGGTACTATATCATCAAATACAAATTGACCTAATCCTTTAATTCTTTTTAATTCATCAAAGCAAGCATTATTTGGAAGAGATTGTATATTAATTTTTCTATTCATTAATCTAATAAACTTATGTTCACTGTCAAGAGATAGTAATAATCTTAATGCCTCAATACTAAAATGGTAATTTGGTTCTCCATAAAATTCAAATCTAGTACTATCATCTTTAAAAAAGTTAGATAATAATTTCGATAATTTGTTTAAAATAGCAAACTTTTTATCTTCATTACCTGTCATATTATAGAATATATTTCTTAAAATACCCTTTGAAGCACTTAATATTTCACCCTTCTTATGATATATAATATCAGCATATACTTTTCTTTCTATTTCATTTGAATGCATAAATAGAGCTTCTTCTAATTGCCAATCACTATAATTATCTGCTATATCGAATGTAAGTATTTTAAATTTAGCACTATAAAATTCATACCAATGCTCATATTTTAAAATATTTTTTCCAAATAAATAGTAAGCCATAAACCTATCTTCTAATTGTTCAAGTTGTTTTAATAATAAATTTTTTATTGGAATAGTTTCACTATAGTTTAGATCTGGAGTACATCCTATACTTTGAGCATTCCAAGTTAAATCTGTTATACATATATCTGGTTTATTAATATATAATTCTTTTTCCATTTCTGTTTCTAGTATTGCGATTATAGACATTTGTTTATATATATTATTATCAGTTAATTCTTCATCAGTAAATAGATCATTTGGTTTTATAACATATGATGCATATTTAAGTGTTTTATCTCTTCTTCCTTCAATTGCTTTAGGGCTTACTCTATTATCACTTATAGAAATATGCGTTAGATATGAATCAATTTCATTTCTTATAGATGTTTTTTGAGATATTAGAATTTGTAACGTTACTTTTAAATTATCAATTTCTGATTTTAAAGTACTTCTATTTAAATGGGGTACTCTTCTACCTTTTTCAAGTTCAGAAAGAGCAATCAATCTTTCTATAACTTCATCTTCTATTTTAACTATTTCATCTAAATATATTTTTAATTTAGATATCATAATTTTATTATCTAAGAGTGTTTGATTCTCAATATCATAAAAATTATCTCTCATTACTAATCTAAGAATAAGATCAATATACATTTTATTACTTTCTACTAAATCATCACATGATATATCTTTAGTAGTTAATCTTCTCTTTTGTGACAATATTTTTAGATATTCTTCTTTGTATTTATCAATTAAATCTAATTTAGTTTGTTCATTAATATAGTATTCTCTTCCAGGTATTTGTATTAAATCAGCTATATTTATGATATCTACTTTTGTTTCATTAAAAAACCACTTTTTAAATTTATCAAGTAACCTCATAAAATCCCCTCAATTTAGGCTTTATAATAACAAAAAAAGTAATGTAAGTCAATTACATTACTTATCCTTTTCTTAATACTTTAGCATCTTTCTCTAATTCATATTTATCTATTTCTGATTTAATTTTTCTAATTAATGCCTCAGTATATTTTAATGCCAGTTTATAATTTAATTTATAGTATGCCTCTTTATAATTGTTTCCTTTTAAGGTGCCATGATAATTTAACTCTCCTACATTAATAATGATTACATCTACTCCATTTTCTTCTAAAATTATATTTTTAACATTAGAAAAAACTCTAACAACTGCATCTATTTTAGTTTCAACTTTATTATGATTATAATTAACTTTTTTATTTTTAAAACTTAAAGATTTACAACATAATGAAGAATATATCAAATTTGCTAATTGCTTTTCATTAAATAGCAATTTGGAATTTTTATAATCTTTAAATCTAAGCGTTTTTATATTAGAGCAATCAATGCATCCGGATTCACATTTTTCAAGTGATGAAGGTATATTAAAAATAACAGATGACCATCTTACATATGCATAGCATCCAATTTCTTTTAAACCTTCATTTAAAATAGAGCTTTTTACATATTTTGTAGAACATAAATCACCTTGTATTACTTTTAAAGAATTTGGCATAACTAATATTTTACTTTTTGCTTCTTCTCTTACTTTTTGCATATAATAAGTATCATAAACACTATAGGATTTATGTATCTCTTCAATACCTTCTGGCAATAAATAATAATCTTTGCTTATTTTTCTATCAAGAAAAAAGTATGAACCAAAAATGTTTTTAAATCTTACATATACATCTTTTAAAAATTTATAATAATTGGGTAAATCTGTGTAATTAATCACTTCTAATATAGTACTAAGTGGAACCATATCACAAAATACAAAATTTGCTTTTTTATTTTTTATTTCTTCAAAGCAAATATTATCAGGTAATGAGTTAATATTTATTTTTCTATTTAATAATCTTAAAAAATTAAAGAATGAATCAAATGAAAGCAATAATCTAATTGCTTCTATACTATGATGCTTATTATTTGCATAGTATTCATAGTAATCAATATCTTTTTTTAGATATTTTAAAAAAGCTAAATATGTTGATGATTTAAATGTATTATCATCTAATCTAATTGCTTGTTCAAATAAGCTGTTTTTACCATCAGTTATTTTTAATTTCTTTTTATAAATAATATCTTCATATACTTTTCTTTCTATTTCATTTGGATATACAAATAATCTTTTTTCTAACTCCCAATCATTATAATTATCAGCAATGTCAAATGTTAATATTCTAAATTTGGCAATATAAAATTTATACCAGTCTTCATACGTAACGAGATTTTTTCCAAACAGATCATAAAGCATCAATTCATTTTCTAATCCATCTAAATCATGTAATAATTTACATTTCATTAATCTAGTTTCATCATAGTTTAAATTAGCAGCATTCTTGATTTCATTTGCTCTACTAATAATATGAGCTATATTTGGCCTATTAATATATAATTCTTTTTCCATTTCTGTTTCTAGTATTGCAATTATAGATATTTGTTTATATATATTATTATCAGTTAATTCATCTTCATTAAATATTCTATTTACATTAATAATATGTGATGCATATCTTATTGTTTTATCTCTTCTTCCTTCAATTGCTTTAGGGCTTACTCTATTATCACTGATGGATATATGTGTTAAATATGAATCAATTTCATTTCTTATAGATGTTTTTTGAGATATTAGAATTTGTAACGTTACTTTTAAATTATCAATTTCTGATTTTAAAGTACTTCTATTTAAATGAGGTACTCTTCTACCTTTTTCAAGTTCAGAAAGAGCAATTAATCTTTCTATAACCTCATCTTCTATTTTAACTATTTCATCTAAATATATTTTTAATTTAGATATCATAATTTTATTATCTAAGAGTGATTGATTTTCAATATCATAAAAATCATCTTTCATTACTAATCTAAGAATAAGATCAATATACATCTTATTACTTTCTACTAAATTATCACATGATATATCTTTAGTAGTTAATCTTTTTCTTTGTGATAATATTTTTAGATATTCTTCTTTATATCTATCAATTAAATCTAATTTATTAGGTTCATCAGCATAGTAATCTCTACCAGGTATTTGTATTAAATCAGCAATACTTATGATATCTAGTTTAGTTTCATTAAAGAACCATTTCTTAAATCTATCAAGTAACCTCATAAAATCCCCTCAATTTAGGCTTTATATTAACAAAAAAAGTAATGTAAGTCAATTACATTACTTTTTAACTTTTGATAATTCTTTTATTTGATTCAATGTTTCTGTTACGGCATTGGCTACTTCTACTACATCATTATGAATTTTTATTTTCCTTCTTATTTTGGCAATTATATTGTTTGCTTCTTGTTGATTCAAAACAGTCTTATCATATAAATGCCTTTTCCAAAACTTATCATAATAAGTATAACTCAAATCTTTCCTACAAATTCCAAAACTATTATTAAATCTAATTTCATCAAATATTGGTGTTACTAGTATTTCATAAGTCCATTTTGAAGATATTATTGCACCTAGTGCCTCTTCACTTAAATCTGCTACATCACTTGGCTGTTCAATTTTAATGCCTTCGAAGCCTTCTAATTTTCTTTCAACTTGTTTTTTATAAAACATCATTTTAATAAAAGCTGCGAACTCAGTTTCACTATTTAATAATTTTGAATTTTCATAATCTTCAAAATTAATAGTTAAAACTCTAGTAGTATCGAATGCCATTTCATCTATTTTTCTTACACTTGAAGGTATTGTTAAATAAGAACTATTTAGATGATAGAATGCATATTTACCAATTACTTCTAGCCCATCATTTAATACTACTTTAGGATAATCATCATTAAATAAATTACCACTAAGACTTATTAAGGTACTAGGCATTAATAATACTTTCCATTTTGATTTTTTTCTTATTAACTCTTTTGTTTCTTCTAACATATCTGAAGTATTTATACTTTTAATTCCATATGGCAAACTATATGTACTATTTCTTGATTCCTCAATTCTATTCATGAGTTTATAAAGAATATATATTCCATATTTAACTTCATCTTCTTTTGCAGTTTCTTCACTAATAATAGATAATAAAGATTCAAAAGGAACACAATCGTTCCATTCAATACCACTTTGATCTAATAACATCCTTTCATACATATTAGTATCTTTATATGATTGTTGTGGATATAAAACATTGTTAGTAACCATATCTTTAAATCCATGTTCTTTATCAAAAGAACACAATAAATTTAACATATATTTATCAGTAAGTATCTTATCTAAATCAAATTCACCGTTTTCATCTTTAAAATATTCTCTAATAATTTTTATTGCATCTATTGCACTATCTTTAAAAGTTTTATCTATATAAATATTTTCAGCTTTTAAAATTCTTTCTATTTTTTTGAAAATAATTTCTCTGTAGTAATGATAACCATATTCATCTTCATTAATTGGCGATTCTCTTAAATAATCTATGTCACATGTAAGAATATCAAATTTTATTCGGTATAAATTCAACATTTCTTCCTCTGTTACAACATTTTTTCCATATTCATAGAAAACAATATATTTTTGTTCTAAAAAACTTAATTCATGTAATAATTCGTTTTTATTCTCTTTTGTTTTTGCTTTTTGATCTAATTTTTTTAATCTTTCATGTAATAAATTAATCTCACTTTTATTTTTATATACATAAATTTCTAATTCTCTTTCTATTTCTGATATTCTCAAAACTTTAGATTCTATTTGGTATATAATATCAAATGCTTTATTTCCAATAAGAGTTGATGATATTTCGATTAATTTATCATATCTTTTATTTATTAAATCCACATCTACATCGGCTGTACCTATGTTTATTGTTGTTAAATATGCATTTACTTCAATTTCTATAGCCCTTTTTTGACTCATAAATATAAATAAAGCATTAGTTAAATTATTTATTTCCTCATTAAGAGCCATTTTATTTCTGGAAGGTACTTTCTTTTTTTCTAATTCCTTTAATGATACTAGTCTTATAATAGCCTCAGTTTCTAACTTTTTTATTTCTTTCAAATATAGCTTTAGTTTTGTCATTTGAACTATTAATTCTTCAGGTGCAAGTTCAGAAAAATTATTTTCTTTAAGAACATGATAAAATAATAAATCTACATTCATAAGTATATCTTTCTGCAATTCATCAAGTGATAATTCTTTACTAGTTATTAATCTCTTTTCTAATAATATGCTTAAATATTTATCTTTATATCTATCAATTAAATCTAATGCATATTTATTATCTTTAAAATAATTTCTACCTGGTATCTGTATTAAATCAGCTATATTTATGATATCTACTTTTGTTTCATTAAAAAACCACTTTTTAAATTTATCAATTAACCTCATAAAATCCCCTCAATTTAGGCTTTATATTAACAAAAAAAGTAATGTAAGTCAATTACATTACTCTGTTCTTAATGCTTCAACAGGGTCTTTTTTTGATGCCATAGAACTTGGTATTAAACCTGCTATTACTGTAAGTATAATACTTATAATAATTAATACTATTGCACCAAATATAGGAAGTACACTTATTCTACTAACATTAGTTAAATGTTTAATAATAATATTTATTGGTATATTTAATAATAATGTTATTAGTATACCAAATATACCTGCACATAAACCAATTATTAATGTTTCAGCATTAAATACTCTTCTAATATCTCTTTTAGATGCTCCTATAGCTCTTAATATTCCAATTTCTTTTGTTCTTTCAATTACAGAAATATATGTTATTATTGCTATCATAATTGATGATACTACTAAACTTATAGCTACAAATGCTATTAATACTTTACTAATAATATCCACTATATTAGTAACAGATTTCATCATTATACCAACTATATCAGTATATTTTATTTTATCATCTTCATCTTTATTTTCATTAAATTTATCAATTATACTAGTTATCTTTTCTTTAGAATCAAAATCTTTTGGATATATTGATATATTATCTGGATTTGATAAATCTGCAATACCTAATTTAATTAAATTTTCCTCATAACTAGAATTCATATTTTCAGTATAATTTTTCATAAAATTAGCAAGTTCTAATTCACTCATTCTTTGCAATTGTATAAGTTGTGATGGGCTTAAATCTTTAATATCAAATTTTTTATTATCACTAAATTTAGTACCAGTAAATATATTTGTTTCTTTATTACTTATTTGCTCTTTAGCTATATCACTATCATTTATTTTATTAATTAAATGTTCTGTTAATTCGTGCGTATATTTAACTATACCTGCTTGATTATTACCCACTATTGCTTCATCATTTGGTCTTATAATACCAACTATTTCTATATCTTCAGCATTTTTAATTACTTTTTTCATAAATGATTCATCATCACTCATATTAATCCATGCACCATTTTGTTTTTTATAATAATCTGTATTAAGTACTAATTTGAATTTTAATCCAATTAATTCATCTAATTCATAACTAGTTTCATCAAATTCAATTTCTTTACCTAAAGTCATATTAGTAAATTTTTCTTTTAAATCAGCTTGTGATAATATTCCTAAACTATATAATGAATAATCAGATATTCTATTGTATTTATCTACTTGTAATACTACTTCATTATATTTAGTAGGCCATTTACCTTTTAATAAATCATATTGTCTTTTATTTAATGCACTATTATCCATCATTTCTTCAAAAACATCATAATTAGATAAATATGAATTATATACACTTGAAACACCAGACATAGACATACCTAATGAATCAAATACTGATGTAGGATTAACTTTAATTATTTCATCAGAATCTTTATATAAATTCATAGTAACATCATATGAATATTTAATATCAGATACATAATCTTTTATTTCATTATTATTATCAAAATATTCTTTTAAACTCTTTAAATCATTCTTACCAGCTTGTTTAGACATACTGGATAACATATCACCCATTATATTAACAGAATGTATTTTATTATCATTATATTCTTTTTTATCAACACTTGCAGTCATTGACTCAATAACAGAACCAATATCAAGTGTATTTTTTTGAATTATTAATGGATAAGAACTTAATGTTTCCTCTTCTACTCTATTTATATACTTTTGTATACCATTACTTAAAGACATAATAAGAGCAATACCAATTATACCTATTGAACCTGCAAAAGCAGTAAGAATAGTTCTTCCTTTTTTAGTCATTAAATTGTTTAAACTTAAACTTAATGCAGTAATAAATGACATTGATGTTTTTTTATCTTTTCTTATCTCTTCTTTTTCATTTTCTTTACTAAATGGATTAGAGTCTTCAATCTTTTCTCCATCTTTTAGTTCTACTATTCTATTAGAATATGCATATGCAAGTTCAGAATTATGTGTAACCATGATTACCAATCTATCTTTTGCAACTTCAGAAAGCAAATCAAGTATTTGAGTACTTGTTTTCGAATCAAGTGCTCCTGTAGGTTCATCTGCAAGGAGAATATCTGGATCATTAACTAATGCTCTTGCTATAGCTACTCTTTGCATTTGACCACCAGAAAGTTGATTTGGTCTTTTATTAATATGATCTATTAAACCAACTTTTTTTAAAGCATTTATAGCTTTTTTCTTTCTTTCGTTTTTAGATACTCCTGATAAAGTAAGTGCAAGCTCCACATTTGACAAAACACTTTGATGTGGTATTAAATTATAACTTTGAAATACAAATCCTACTTTATGATTTCTATAAGTATCCCAATCTCTATCATTATATTCTTTTGTACTTACACTATTTATTATTAAATCGCCACTAGTATATTGATCAAGTCCACCAATAATGTTTAATAATGTGGTTTTTCCACTACCAGAAGGTCCAAGAATAGATACAAATTCGCATTGTCTAAATTTAATACTAAATTTATTTAATGCTTTTTGTTTAAAACCTTCTGTTTCATATATTTTAGTTATATTTTTAAGTTCTAACATGTTATCACCTTATTAAGTATACCATAAAATATAATTTTTAATACCAATTATAAATAAAAAAAGAATGAAATAATTCATTCATAGATCACATCCAATATCTTTATGATTTAAATCATGATATAAAGCATAAGTTAAACACCTTAAACCACCATGACATAGTTTACTATGTTCACATTCTTTACAATCATCTGGAATGTTCTTATTTCTTAATTCTTTTAATATTTTATTATTTATATATAAATCATACATATCATCTTTTAATAAATTCCCAATAAATATAGGCATTCTTCTACAAGGTACTAAATCACCATTTTCCATTACAGTTAGCAATGTATCTCCTGCTGTGCATCCATATGATATATCATTAGTCATTTGAAATTGTAATGCTCTATTCATTGAGATAGTAGTAATACTATGTTTTTTATTAATTAATTTTTCTCTTTCAGAATACATAATTGTAAAGTATTCTCTAGTTTCATCAAAATTTAATGCTAAATCTTTGTCTTTAGAATTACCAAGGGGAATATATCTATCACTCCAAACATTATTGACCTTATATTTTAATGCATATTTTACTACTTTAGGGAAATCTTTATAATTCAATTTGTTTGCAGTAAATGATATAGAAGTAAATATATCATATTTTTTTAAATTTTTTATTCCCTCAGCAATTAATTTATAAGTGTTTTTTCCTCTTATATAATCATTAATTTTTTTACCCCCTTCTAAACTAACTTGTACATAATATGGATTATATGTTTTAATCTTTTTAGCAATTTCATCTGTTATTAATGTACCATTTGTAAGTATAGAAAAAGTAATTAAATCAGAATCTTTATTTATTAAATCTAATAATTTAAAAAGATGAGGGTTGCATAGAGGTTCTCCACCAGTAATATTTATATGCCCCCTCATCTTTTTTCTTTTTAATAATTTTTTAAACTGATTATATATTTTTACTAATTTATCATAGTCTAATTGTATTGGTATATGATTTTCTTGGTAACAATGCAAACACTTTAAATTACATGCCTCTCCCAAATGCCATTGAAGAATAAATCTTACCAAGAACCTCCACCTCCACATGATGAACATCCACCACCACAGGAAGAGCATCCTCCTCCACATGATGAACATCCACCACCACTTGAACTACTACTGTATGAAGGTGTTGGATAATATACATGATTAGAAATACTAAATACGTCTGAACCACTACTATAATCAATTGTACCCATATCAACTTCTGGTATTGGAATATCTTCAAACTTCTTTATCCATTTTTTAGAAACATTAAGTACATATGTATATGGCAATATGTTATAGAAATATTTTGGATCTTTTTCTACTAAAGCTTCTAAATCATCTTTTTCTACTCTTACTAAAAAATCTCTAAATCCAAAAACTCTAGCTCTAATTATTTCACCATATTCAGTTTTTCTTTTCATTATAAATGCAAAGAATATATCAACAAATATACATCCAAAAGATACATAATACATAAAACTAAACATTGGATTTAAATCTTCAACATATCTATATGCAACCATACTTAGTATTAATGAAATGAAACTTGCAAGTATAGCAAATTTTATTTTAGATGACGCAACTTTATCTTTAATTTTATATTTTAACTCATCTTCAACACTCTTTTTAACTTTACTAAATACTGTATAAAAAGTTTTATGCTTACTCAAAATAACATTACTTTCATTCTCAAATAGTTTAGAATATATTTCATCCTCAATTTCACTTAAAGGTTCTAATTTTGCTCTTTCAGTATTATAAATCTCAAGTTGCTTATAATATTCACTATTTATATGTTCATACTTATGTTTAATTATATCTTCAATTTCTTTTTCACTTAAACTATCTACATCATAACCTTCATTAGTTAATAGATCTTTTATCTTTTTTGTACTTCTAATTTCATGCAATCTTTCATCATTATTATCACTAATTATTTTTATGTAGCCTTTGTTTACTAAAGAATCTCTAACTTTTAAAAATTTATCTATATTAGCATTAATTTTTTTGGTATCATTTTTTCTAAATAAATACTTCATCATCGTATTTTCTTCAGAATTCAAAGTATCATCAGATTTTTTTAATCTTTTTACTTCAATTTCACGCTTTTTTATTTTTCCAAAGATATTTTCATAATTTTTAATTTTAGGTATCTCCATAAAATTAATTATTTCAATTTCTTTATCATCATTTTCATTTATTTTTATATAACCTTTAGCTGCTAATGATATCAATAATGAAATGGTTAATTTCTTATAATTTCTATTACCAAATATATATCCTATTTCAGCAGAATTTAAATTTTCAGGTGGATAAAATTCTACAGTTCTACTTCTTTTCTCATAATCTTTTCCATATTTATCCCAAATTAAATATACCCATACTGTAATGCCAATAACTGCAAGTATAATTGCAAGAGAACCATATCCATAATTATTAGAACCTCCAACAAAATATCCTTCAGGAAATTCAATATCAACTGTTAAAGATTTATATAACGGATAATCATCTGACAAACTTGCTATTATCTTATTTCCACTAACTGTATAATTAATAAATTTATTAATATTATCTTTTCTATATTTATCTGCAAAGAAATTAATTGTTTCGGTTTCTATTCCTTTAGGTAAATGTATTTCTAAACTTGCATTTGAAATTCTTGTACCCCAATAATCACCAAAAGCATGAAATATAAATTCATCAAATCCTTTAAATGGATCTTTTCCCATATTATATGTATATTTTATTATATATTCTTTATCACCAGTAGGTAATGTTATATTTGGACTACCTATTTTAATCCTTGGTTTACTTTTTACTTTATCTACTGAATATTGTTCATCAACTGCTATATAATTAGTTAAAATTGATTTTCTTTTTATTGTTTTACCATCTTTTCCAGTATAGTTTAACCATTCAGGAGTAAACTTATATATTCCATGATGTTTACTTTCATACCAATTAACAACTATATTTTCAGTTACATCTACTTTATTATCCTCATGTACATCTAGTACTACATTATAATTTTCTATTGTAAAACCATCAGCTTTTAAATCCATATTTTCTGGATTTTCTTGTACAAAAAACTCAGTATATATCCCTTTTACAGCAAAAAAACAACCAATAACTGCAAATACACAAACACATGAAATGGCCCAAATTGCAAAACAACCTTTAAAAAATTTATCAAGTATTTTCATAATTTCACCTTAATGTTTTCTCTTTCACTACTATTTATTGAAAACATCAATTTTGTTTTATATCCTATTAGTTTAGCAATTATACTACTAGGAAACATTTCAACAAGATTATTATAATCTCTTACTACAGCATTAAAATACTTCCTTGATTGAGCTATTTCATCTTCAACAATTCTTAAATTATCTGACAAATCCATAAAATTTTTATTAGCTTTTAATTTAGGATAATCTTCTGATAATGCAAAAACTTTAACTAAATCTCTATTAACTCTTTCATTAGTTTTAATTTTTTCATTGCTACTTAAATCATCATAATTAATATTTCTTAATTCAATAACTTCTTTTAAAGTATCATTCTCATGTTTAGCATATCCTTTTACAGTTTCAATTAAATTAGGTATTAAATCCCATCGTTTTTTTAAATAAACATCCATTGTAGCAAATGCTTCCTTCACTTTATTATTCGCTCTGATTAACTTATTAAATATTGCAAATATACACAATAACAACAAAACTCCTATTAAAATTAAAATATATTTTATCATACTATCACCTATTTAAGTATAACATAAAAATAAAAAGACCGAAAGGCCTTTTTAATACCATAATGGATATTTTTTTGTTATTGCTTTAACTCTTTCTAGAGCTTCCTTTAATTTCTCTTCATCATCTTTATTTCTTAATACTAAATCTATAATTTTAGCTATTTCTTTAAAATCTGATTCAACTAATCCCCTTGATGTCATAGCTGGACTTCCTATTCTTATTCCACTAGTTACCATTGCTTTTTCTGTTTCATTAGGTATAGTGTTTTTATTTACAGTAATATGTACTTTATCTAGTACTTCTTCTGCTTCTTTACCAGTTATACCTACTGATGATTTAACATCAACTAACATTAAATGATTATCAGTATCATTACTTACTATTTTATATCCAAGTTTTTTGAATTCATTACACATTGCTTTAGCATTTTTAATTATCTGCTTTTGATATTCTTTAAATTCTGGTTGTAAAGCTTCATAAAAACATTCAGCCTTAGCAGCAATCACATGCATAAGTGGACCACCTTGAATACCAGGAAATACCACTTTATTTATTTTTTTTGCAATTTCCTCATCATTAGTAAGTATTATTCCACCTCTTGGTCCTCTTAATGTCTTATGCGTAGTAGATGTAACTACATCAGCATAAGGTATTGGAGATGGGTGTAGACCTGCTGCTACAAGTCCTGCAATATGAGCCATATCTACAAATAAATATGCCCCCACTTCATCACAAATACTCCTAAATTTCTTAAAATCAATTGTTCTTGAATATGCAGAAGCTCCTGCAATAATCATCTTTGGTTTTTCTTTTATGGCTAATTCTCTTAAAGCTTCATAATTAATCATTTCAGTAGTTGAATCTACATCATAACTAACTATTTCATAGTCTACACCACTAAAATTCAATTTATATCCATGAGTTAAATGTCCACCATGACTTAAATTCATACCCATTACTTTATCACCATGATTTAAAAGTGCTCTATATACAGCCATATTAGCACTTGAACCACTATGTGGTTGTACATTTGCATACTTACAATTAAATAATTTAGTTAAATATTCAATTGCTTTAGTTTCAAACATATCAATATATTCACAACCACCATAGTATCTTTTCCCAGAGTATCCTTCTGCATATTTATTAGTTAATATACTTCCTTGTAATTTTAATACATCTTTAGATACATAGTTTTCAGATGCAATTAATTCTATATTATTTTCCTGTCTTTTCCTTTCAAGCCTCAATGCTTTACTTAAGTATTTATCCATATTATCACCTCTATTAAATTATAAATATATTATAAAGAAAAAGCAAGATTACTTTTGCTATTCTCTATTATTTTTAATTTTGTCTACTAATTTAGTAACATCTTTACCTTCAAATGCTCTTAATATTTCAAGTGGAATTGCAAATATTATAGTATTTGATTGATCTGATGAAACATCATTAATAGTTGCTAATGTTCTTAAATGAAGTGCTCCAGGTGCTTCAGATAATTTTGTAGCGGCTTCTGCCAAATTTTTAGATGCTTCAAGTTCACCAGCTGCTTTAGTAATAACTGCTTGTTTTTCCCTTTCAGCTTCTGCAACTTTAGCAATAACTCTTTTCATTTCACCTGGTAATGATACATCTTTAAGTTCAACATCATGAACTTTAATACCCCATTCATCAGTAGCCTTATCAACTATTTCACAAATAGTAGTAGATATTTTATCTCTACAACTTAATAATTCATCTAAAGTAACAGAACCAACTGAATTTCTCATTGTAGTTTGAGCAAGTTGACTAACTGCATAATGGAAATTTTCAACTTGTAATAAAGCTTTAGAGGCATCAAATATATTGTAATATATTACTGCATTAATCTTAACAGAAACATTATCTTTAGTTATAACTTCTTGCTCAGGAACATCTATTACCTTGGTTCTTATATCAATTTTTTTAAATGATTGAAATATAGGTAGTACTATCTTCCATCCTGGAGTCATAACTCCACTAAATTTACCACATGTAAATTTAATACCCCTTTCATACTCAGCTATTTGCTTAATTGAAGATAAAATAATAAATCCGATTACAACTAAGAATATAATCATACTATCCATACGTACTCCTTTCATGACTATTATATCATATTTTAAAAATAAAATGATAAATATTGCTATTTATCATTAAAATTATTCTACTGTAACGGATTTTGCTAAATTCTTAGGCTTATCTATATCACAACCTCTTAATTTAGCTATTTCATATGCAATTAATTGTAGTGTTGGTACAACTAACAAACTTTGACAAAAATCATTTACTTTTGGAACTAATATCTCATAATCATATTTATTTAATTCTATATTTGTAATAACTATTACTTTTGCACCTCTTGACTTAACTTCTTCTATATTAGAAATTGTTTTATCTGCAATATCTTTATCTGTAATAATACCAAAAACAGGTATATCATTATCAATCAATGAAATTGTACCATGTTTTAGTTCCCCAGCTTCCTTTGCTTCACAATGAATATAAGATATTTCTTTCAATTTTAAACTTCCTTCCAAGCAAATCGAATAATCTATTTTTCTACCTATAAAAAATACATTGCTAGATTTATATATTTCCTTTGCAATTCTAATATAATCATCTCTATTTATTACTTCACTAAGTAATTTAGGTAATTTCCTAAATTCGTTTAAAATGCTTTTATCACTAATTGATTTTCTTTTCAAAGCAGTTTTATATGCAATTAAAGATAAAATAGCAGCTTGCAATATATATGCTTTTGTAGTAGCTACTGCAACTTCTTTACCAGCTTCAATAAATATTCTACTATCACTTTCTCTAGAAATTGTACTTGTTTTAACATTGACAATAGATAATGTATCAATACCATACTTTTTAGCTTTTCTTAAAGCTGCAATTGTATCTGCAGTTTCACCAGACTGTGATATTAATATGACTAAAGTCTTTCTATCATAAATAATATTTTTATATCTATATTCACTAGCAACCTCACATAACACTTTTACGTTTGCTTTTTCTTCTAATAAATTTTTACCTATCATACCTGCATATAATGCACTTCCACAACCAACAATATGAATTTCTTTATACTTAGATATATCTGGTAATAAATTTAAATTATCAAGATATGGTTTTAATGTATTTTCAAGTACAACAGGTTCTTCCATTATTTCCTTTAACATATAATGTTCATATCCACATTTACTAACTAATTCATCATTAACATCTGCAATTAATATTTCTTTTTTTACAATTTTATTATTTTTAATAATTCTATATGTATCACTTAACTCAACAATTTCATTTTCATCTAGTAATATATATTTATTTGTATATTTAATAATTGCAGATAAATCACTTGCTATAAAAAACTCATTATCACCAATACCTAATAATAAAGGGCTATCTTTTCTCACAGCATACAACATATTTTTATCTTTTACTAGGATTGCAAAGGCATAAGAACCAATTAATTCATTAGTAGATTTATTTATTGCATCAATAATATCACCATTATAATTATAGTTAATTAAAGCACATGCTATTTCAGTATCAGTATTACTTTTAAATTTAATGCCTTTATTCATTAATTTATCTTTTATTTCTTTAGCATTTTCAATAATTCCATTATGTACAATAGTAATATTACCCACTTGATGAGGATGCGCATTAACTAAATTTACTTCTCCATGAGTAGCCCATCTAGTATGCCCAATACCCATATTGCTTTCTATCAATTTAGTATTATTTATTTTTTCTTCCAAATTACTGATTTTACCAACACTTTTTATTATTTGAATATTTTTATCATTTTTAATTGCTATTCCACTAGAATCATATCCTCTATATTCTAGTGTTTTTAAACCATTTAATAGAATATCTTTAGGATGTTTGTTCCCAATATATCCTACAATTCCACACACAAAAATACCTCCATTATAAAAAATGATAATGATATATACTTTGTTACAATTTTGATTTTGCTTTTTACTATATATCTAACGAACATAATCCGTAGTGGAACCCGCCGAATATTTCGATAACCACTAACCTCGTCATCCTATTATGGACCTGGCGCTATACAAAGTTACACTCCTTTTATACCTTGCATTAATTAAATAGTATCATATTAAAAAAAAATAAGCAAATGCTTATTTTTGATTACTACATGTAGAACCATTCCATATATTTGGTTCATACACTACACCAAAGAATAATATTTCTTTATTTTTGATATCTCTAATCATATAAACAAAAGGTTTATTGAACTCAATTTGTACTGTTTCATATTTCTCTTCCATAGCAGTAGCGTAAGCCTTAATACCAAAATAAGTAACAGCTGCTGCTTTAGTACCTTTCTCATTTAAATCAATATATGTTTTATGTATTGCTTCATCAACATATATATTATCATAATTTGGATCTACTTTTACTAAATTATCATTAGTAATTATATTTGTAAGATTAGACTTAACAGGATCAAACACATCATTTATACCCATAGCTATTAATATATTCTTAAAATTATTTAAATCAAATGAATAAGAAAATCTTGGCAATGATAACACAATATGAAGCTTATCACTAGAATTAATAGCATTTTTATCAATATTATCAAATGATTCAGCATTTAAACTATTTATATAATTATTAATATTATCCGGAATAATACCTACAAATTCTAAATTGTTTTTGTATGGTAAAATAATTCCTTTAATACTATCAAAATCAAAATATTTTGCATCATGATGTTTATATGTTTGATGCATCATTTCTACATTAACATTACTACCATCAATTTTAGTAAATTCTTCACTTCTAGTTCCAATACATTCAAAACTATTAGTCCAATCCACATCTATTGCTATAGCATTAGCAAGTCCTAATACAAAATCTTTATCAATTGTATCTAATATTTTAGGTATCATTTTATCTGTGTGCTCGTTTACCCAGTTATTTATTAATTTTGGAGTATTAAAATCATCATATAATATTTCACTATTATATTTTGCTTTTAAATTATCATAAAAACTTTTTTCAATATAATTTTTAAATTTATTTTTTACAAACATTGCATTTGCAACTTTTACTTTTTCATTTGAAACATCATTTATTTTTCGATTAACTAAATTATTTATTTCATCATATGTATTATCTTTTGCACCTTCTTTAAGCAAGTTAAGTGCCATTTCTATTGAATATGGACTTATTAAATAATTTGATTTGACAGAACTATTAACAGTTTTAATCAATCTAATATTAAAATTAGCATCAGTATACACAGTAGGTGTATTAAAACTTGGTTTTGGTGTTTTTCTTGGTGTATTAGGCTTTTTATTAAATACATTAACTATGGTTAATATTGATATTACTATAGTTAAAACTATAATTACATCAATTCTTACTAGTAATAATTTTCTTGCATCTTTAATTAATTTACCTTCACTATTTTTAATTTTTAATATAGTTTCCATTCCTAATACTAATAATATTACTATTAATATTATCTCAATAATTTTTAAATTCATATTTTATCTCCTATTTAATCATATATTTTGCAGTTAAATTCTTTTCATTCTCAACATTTTCTTCTATATATAATGTTCTATCATATTTAATTTCATTCTTATTTAGACATAATTCTATAAAACATAGAAATATTCCTATATCAATTTGATTATAATAATTAATCATATGCATTGGCATTATTCCTCTTTTACCCTCTTTATGATATCTATAAACTATTATTTCATTACTATTTGCATCAACTTGCCATGGTTGAGTATTACATGCACTAGGTGCAAATCTAACAATATTGGCAATATCTAAATAGTTATTACCATTCCAAATTTCAGATATTTCTTTCCGTTTACTTTTATACATATCTTTTCTAAATTTTCCAGATGAATCAACTTTAGCTATTGCAATCATTATTACAAAATCTAATCCATCATATGTTTTTTCATCTGGTTTACCTATGCCAAACCATAAGGTTCCTATATTTTTAGATACAAGATATAAATCCAATTGTTCTCCTAAATAACCTATATTTTGCAAATAATTGTCTTTCTTTTCAGAATAAAACAAAACACAATATTCCTGCCCCCTTTTACAAGAAGTAGAATTTTTAACAATTCTAATTTTAACTTTTATATCATCTACCAATGGTTTTAATTTAAGAAATTCATTTTCAACATCAAGTAATTCATCTTTACTTATATATTCATCACCAATATCTTTGAACAAATGAAAAGATTTTCTTTTAAATATCATATCATATAATTCATTATTCATATTTTACTTCCTCTCTAATAAACAGACACTCTCGCAATGCCCTATCCTGGGTCGAAGAACATATCATTTAACCTAGTTCTAGGCCAACAGAATATGTTCTTAAACTCCTAGAACTACGCTGGTTCTAGTGTAAAGATAATGTCATATATGTTGTTTTTATTTATAATTAAATTCTTCTTTCATCATTTGATAAATTTTACTTCTTTCTTCCTTTGTAAATATATCTTTTTGACTTTTAAATTTGCTTAAAGACCATTTCCAAAAATTATATCCAAAATGTTTATCTTTATAAATCTTATTAAATATTTTTAATTCATTTTTATATCTAGGTACAAAATGAAAATGTACATGTGGCTTTTCATTATCACTATAAGCATTATTCATTAAACAAGCAAAGTTAAACATAGTAGCATTAAATAACTTTTTGCATACTCTTTCTAATTCTTTTTCTAATTTTCCCAATTCTTTCCAGTCTTCATCAGTTAATTCACTTAATTGTTCTTTATCACAAGATATAATACAGTCACCAACAAATTCTTGGCACCAATCTACAAATACAATAGTCCAATTATTACCTTCATATATATTCATATCCTACTTCCTTTCTAAAACTGTGATGGATTCGCAATGGCAAGAACGTGAGCTTTTGACATGTCATTACAATTTCTTGTCTTTTTTCAATTTTTCAATATATTCTCTTTGTGTACTAATATATTTATCCTTATCCTTTAGTAAGTCTCTTAATTCCTTTAAGAATTTTTCGTATTGAGAATCTTTAAAATAAAATTTGGCATAACCATTTTCTCCAAATTTATCTTGAAGTACATCATACGCTCTTAAAAACAATTCATCATCAGTTGCATCAGGATTTAATTTCTTACCATATGTATATGTTCTTCTTAAACAGTCTTCAACTTTATTATTTCTATCGGCAGAAGACACTATTCTACCATAAATACTTCTTGGATTATCTTTAGCTGATGCTCTATGATCTTCAATTGCTTCTTTAATTATTCTTAGTTCCTCTTCAGAAAAGAAGTCTGATAAATTCTTGTCTTTTGACATAATATCGGCAGATATTATCTCATGAGTTTTTGAATCTATGTGATGTCCTATATCATGGTATGCTGCTATAATATAAACCATATCCATATTAACATCAAGCTGATTTTCTTTAACTATTTCAAAACTTCTTTTAATAACATCTTTAATATGATTAATTCCATGTCCTGACTCATTCTTATCATATTCTGGAAATACATTTTTTTCAATATACTCTTTTAATTTTTTATTTATTTTCATAATTATCTCCTTTCAAGTACTGTGATTCTTTCGCAATGGGTTGTATCAGTGTCAGTACTAAGTCATTCTAGATTATTAGCTTTGATAAATCTAATTTTAAATTCATCTTTATTTTCTGTTATTTTAGATAATTCCTTTAAGAATTTTTTATAATCCAAATCTTCAAAATATATTTTTTCAGTTGCATATCCTTTTTTACCAAATTTATTTATTATATACAATCTTGTATCTTCAATTATCCAATCTAATGATTTATCTGGATAATGAGTTAATCTATATTTATACATTCTTTGTAGTTGAACATCAACTCTTGTCTCTCTATCAGCAGATGAGACAATCTTTCCATAAATACTTCTTGGTTCACCATCCATACTTGCTCTATGGTCATATACAGCCTCTGCCATGGTAATGATTTCTTCTTCAGTAAAGAATTTCTTTAAATTATCATCAGCTAGTAACATTTCAGATGAAATTTTTTCATGATTTTTAGCATCAATATAATATCCAATATCATGATAAGAAGCAATAACATAAACCATATCTAAATTAATAGTACTAATATTATTGGCAAATTTAAAGCTTCTTTCAATAACATATTCAATATGATCTAAGTTATGTCCCTCATCATTTTTTTTATAACTTGGAAATATATTATCTTCAATATATTTTTTTAACTCTTTATTTATTTTCATAACTATTTCCTTTCTAAAACCGTGATTGATTCGCAATGGCTAGACCGTGGGTTTTTGACATCTCACTTTTTGTATGTTCGTGGGTCTTTGCATTCCTAAAACCAATAGTTTATCAACCTTGTCTATTGGTTTTTGACATGACATTATTTCTTTTTAATAATCCATACCCATTTTTCTTTTAAAGATAATTTTTTAAACTCATAACCATAATCTGGTAATTCTTTTTTATAAGTTAAGAATGCGTGGTCAAAATCAAAGCCAGTTATTCTTTTTACTTCTTCAAATGATAATTTATACTCTTCTTTATTATTTTCTTTTACATATCTCCATAATGGTTCATACTTACTCATATATTATCTCCTTTCAAGTACCGTGATACTTTCGCAATGGGTGGACACCTATTCAGGAATAGGTCATCTAACCATGTTTCATATTTAAAAATATATTCCTATACATTAGTCTGCCTAGGTTGTTTGCGTATTGGGAATAAGTACTAATTGCTAATAATCTTCATAGTAATTCAGTATTTTTTCCATTGTTCCATCTTTTTTTGCTTTATCCCATTCTTCTTTATATATTTTTCTTGCATAATCCTTATCTAGATATTTTTCTTGAAACTCATCTCTTCTTTTTACTAAAGTTGGATTATTTGTCCAAAGATTAAAAACACCTGATGTATTTATTCTTCCACAGATATACTTATGGCATCTTTCAAAATGTTCATCAAAAGTTTTAATATTCGGATAACATTTTAACGTTGTATTTATTTGCCTTCTTGCTAAAATTGAAATATCAAAATCTCTATCTGAGTCTGAGATACATTCTCCATAATAATTTCTTGGTCGTGTTTTTCTAGAGCCTCTATGATCTTCTATTGCTTCCTTCATAATTTGTATTTCTTCACTAGTAAAATACTTTTTTAATTCTATATCATTATATAATATCTTACCTGATTCTTTTTCGTGATTTTCTCTATCTATACCTAATCCAGAATCATGATAACTTGCAATAACATATGCCATATCTTTATTTAAATTATAGTATTCAGCAAGCATCATCATATTTTCTATGACTGCATTTATGTGCATCATTCCATGAGCATAGAACTTATCATATTTTGGGAATATGTTTTCCTCTATATGCTTCTTTAATTCTTGATTAATTCCTTTCATAATTATCTCCTCTCAAGTACTGTGATACTTTCACAATGATAAGTATTGGGAAACATATCAAATGCTTTGATTTTTTTTATACTATAATATTCTTTTAAATAATTAATATCTCTTGCTAAAGTAGTGGAATTACATGATACATATACTATTTTATTTGGATTAATTTTAATAATATCATTTATTGCATTTTTATTAATACCAACTCTTGGTGGATCTACTATTATTGTATCAATATTATCTATGTTACTGATATTATCTTCTACTTTGCCTGATATAAACTTTATATTATCAATATTATTTAATATAGCATTGTTTTCAGCGTCTTTAACTGCATCTTCAATTATTTCAATTCCCAATACACTTTTTGCTTTATTTGCTATATAAATGCCTATCGAACCAATACCGCAATATAAATCTAATACATTAGAATTTACATCAACATTATCTTTTATATAATCATATAATTTTATTGCCACATTTGTATTTTTTTGAAAGAATGATCTATTAGATATCTTAAATTTATGTTTACCAAAATCAATATCTATTTTATCTTTACCATATATAAGCTTATTATTCAAATATAATGAATCACATTTAACATATTTAATAAACTCATCTTTTAAATTAAAATTATTTGATTCAATATTTATTAATATTTCCTTATATGACTTTATGCTTATTTTATCTATATTGTTATCCTTATATTTATTTAAAAATATCCTTATTTCATTAATCTTATCATTTATTATATCATTAGATATCATACATTTATCTATATCTACAATATCATTAGAATTAGTCTTTAAAAAGCCAATTTTATCGCCACTTACACTTAATGTTATATGATTTCTATAATAATATTCATTATCATATTCTATATCTATGTTATTAATATCAATATCCGCTATATGTTTTAGATTATTAATAATTTTATTTTTTTTAAATTCTAATTGATAATTATATAATTGATGCATTATATTACAACCACCACAATTATAGTAATATGGGCATATTACTTCTCTTCTCTCATTAGATGACTTATTTATATTTACAATTTTACCAATATCAAAGTTTTTATTATTTTTTATTATTTCTAAATCAATAATATCATTTTTTAAAGCATAAGGAATAAATACTACTTTATTATTTATTTTTGCTATTCCTTCTCCTTCATTATTTTGATTTATTATTTTAATATCTTTATACATAACTATCTACTCCAATCTAATTATAGCATATTAAATATATATTTTGTTAATAATATAAATGGTGGTTCTTGTGTTAGAAGAAATTAAAACTAGAATTGGTAATAGTCCAGACTTTATAATTAGAGAATTAGATATATGTAATGAGAAAGTATCATTACTTTTTTTTGAAACATTAACCGATACAAATACTATTAATGAATGTATATTGAAATATTTGAGTTATATTAAGACCAGAAAAAAAATATCATTAAATTTAGCAAACTATTTAAAAAAATATACACCATCTTTTAAAATAATTGAAGTATATAATATTGATGAAATTATTACTATTTTATTTAGTGGATTTGTAGTATTATCTATTAATAATAATTATTATTCAATGGAAGTGAGAAGACAACTAGATAGTGGTATATCTAAAGTAGAAAGCGAAAAAACAATTAGAGGCCCAAAAGATGCTTTTACTGAAAACTATCAAACTAATATTGGATTAATTAGAAAAAGAATTAGAAATGAGAATTTGTGGTTAGAAGAATTTAATATTGGTAAAAAAAGTAATACAAAAATTGGAATAATGTATATTAATGATATTGCAAACAAAAATTTAATAGAAAATATTAAAAACAAAATAAGTATTATTAATATTGATTCAATACCAGATAGCACTTATATATATGATTATTTTAAAAAGAATAAATCATTATTTCCTAATGTACTTTTGACAGAAAGACCTGATTTAGTATCTTATAAATTATTATCTGGTAAAGTAGCAATAGTAGTTGATAATACTCCATATGTACTTTTAGTACCAGCGTTTTTTATGGAATTTTTTCATACTATGGATGATTATTTTCAAAATACATTTAATAGTACATATATAAGATTAATAAGGATAATTGCATTTATTACTACTGTTATGTTACCAGGATTTTATATTGCGCTTATTACATATAATTATGAAATTGTACCACCAAGTTTACTTATTAATTTTGCAATTCAAAAAGAAGGAGTACCTTTCCCTACTGTGTTAGAAGCAGTACTTATGAATATTATATTTGAGATTCTAAGAGAAACAGATATAAGAGCGCCTTCTACTTTGGGTAGCGCATTATCAATAGTAGGTGCATTAGTTTTAGGAGATGCCGCTGTAAATGCAGGTTTAGTAAGTCCAATAATGGTTATAGTTATAGCTATTACTGCCATTAGTGAGTTAATTTTTTCTATTAATGACGTATCTAATGCATCTAAAATATGGAGATTAATATTTATACTATTTGCGTCACTTTCTGGTATGTTAGGTGTATTTATTGCATTAATATTACTTGTATCTGAATTGGTAAGTATAGATTCATTTGATTATCCATATATGTATCCAAATGCTCCATTTAATTTAATAGATCAAGAAAATAATATATTACTTACAAATAATTATAAATTAAAATTTAGAAATAGACTTACAGCAATAAAAAATAAGATTAGAGGTGTAAGATGAAAAAAATAATATTAATATTACTTATATTTTTTCTTACAGGTTGTACTGATTATAAAGAATTAACAGATATGGCAATAGTAACTAATGTTGCAATAGATTATAAAGATGATTATAAACTTATTATACAAGTATTAGATAATAAAGAAAATAATAATAATGTAATTATATATGAAAGTAATGGAAATACTTTAGAAGAAGCATTTAGAAATATATCTTTAGAGTGCCCAAAGAAATTATATTTGGGGCATATTCAAACATTTATAGTAAAAGATGATGTATTTAAAATAAATGCATCAAAGTTTATAGATTTTATACTTAGAAATCATGAGATAGAAAAAGATTTTAATTTATTAGTAACAAGTAATGATATAAAAGATATTATGAGTATAAAGACAGAATTAATAAATATTCCATCAGAAAGCATATCAAAAGGTATTACAAATTCATCTGTTGTAAAAGGTATAAGTAATATATATTTTGATAATTATTTAATGATTTTATATGATGTTGGTATTGATCCAGTGCTACCTACAATAAAAATAAAAGACAATAATATTGTACTTAATGATGAATTAGCAATATTTAGAAAGGATAAATTAGTATCATATTTAGATAAAGATTCATCTTTTGGATATTCAATATTAAATGACAAAGCGTCTAAAAGCATAATTACTTTTAAATGTGATAGCAATAATTATTCTAGTATTGAAATATTAAGTACCAAATCAAATTATAAATATATAAATAATAGTCTAATTATTAATTTAAATTTGACGGCCACATTAAAGGAATTGAATTGTAATATTGATATAACTAATGATAATGGTATAAATAAATTAAAAAATATGTTTATTGATGAAATTAAAAGAATAATAAACAAAACAATTGATGATGAAAAAAAGTTAAATTCTGATTATTTAGGCATAGGTAGATATTTATATAAAAATGATTATAATTTTTATATTAGTAATAATATGAATAATGTAATTAAAAATATGAATAGCAAAATAATTGTAGATGTAACATTTACTCAAAAATCTTCTATAAAAAAAGGAGATGAAAAATATTAAAAAGTATGTTAATGAATATATAAGCCCTTATGGTTATATGGTATTAGTAATATTTTTGTCCAGAAGTTTTTATAGTGGTATAGGATTTTCTAATATATTATTAAGTAGCAAAAATACTACTTGGTTATCATTATTAATTGGATTTTTAATAGGATTTATACCAATACTAATTATAAAAGTATTAAATAATAGAAATATTAATTTATTTGAGGTAATACATTCAAAAACAATTAAATTTATAGTAATAATTGTACTTATGCTTTCATTTACTATATTACTAAATGACTTTATTAACTTTTGTAATGTTAAATACTTATTCGAAACATCACAATTGTTTATTTCAATATTAATAATTAGTTCATCCCTTTATATAGTAAATAAAGGAATAGAAACCATAGGCAGAAGTGCATTATTTATGTCATTTATAAGCATCTTACTCTATATTTTAATATCTTTAAGTCTTATTAAATACATCAATATTGATAATTTAAAACCAATATTAATAAATACTAATATTATTAAATCTATTATTCTATTTATAAGTTATACTATATCACCTATTATATTATTAAGTATAATACCTAAAAACAATCTAAATATAGAAGAATACAATAAATTCTTAATTATTGGATATATAATATCTTTTATATCTATATTTATAATATTTTTCTTCATTACCACAATATTTAATTATGAATATATATCACTATTTAATTATCCTGCATATTTTGCATTAAAAAAAATAAATTATAATTTCATATCCAATGTGGAAAATATATATTCATTATTTTTTATTATTGACTATTTTTATTCTATAACAATATATATTTACATTATTAAATATTATTTAAAAAAAGAATATAATATTAATAATTATTACGTTTTAATAATAATATTAGTATATATTTCAATATATACATTTAAAGATATAAATATTGTACATTTCATTACTAATCAATTATTACATAGTGTATTAATTATATTTATATTATTATTTATACTTATTCCAATAAAAAAAGATTCTTAAGAATCTTTTTATTTTAATTTTGTCATAATTGATTTTTTCTTTACTTTAGCTTCTTCATATCTTGATTTAAAACAATTATTAAATGAATCAATCCAATTAGAATCACCAGATTTATAAATTATATTACCATGTGCAATAATATTAGCACCTGGAACTGTTACAAATTGAAAGTTCCATTCCGGATCTCTACTTTGTAACACTACCTTTTCATGAGGTTTTATATCTAAATCTAATTCTCTTTTTGTAATAAGTACGGCAAAATAATAATTTAAATATGGATCTTTACTCTTTAATACAATTTGCTCTAAACTTTTTATATCTGCATCTGATATATATGCTGCAAATAAAATAGAATAATAAGCATTCTCCGATTCAATAATAACTCTCTCATGCTCTTTAATATTACAACCTGCAATATCCCTAGCATAATAAAAATTAAACATTGGGTTTTTACTATCTATTACTATTTCACCCAATTTTTTTATATTTGCATTACCATTATCCTTTGCATATTCATATGCAAGTTCTGCATCATTAAGCCTTATAATTGTATCTTCACTTAATTTTCTACCACTATTCTTATATATTCTTTTTAAGTCTTCTAATTTCATTACTTCTCCTTGTTTCTTTTACTATGAAACATATATTGTATTACTAAACCGCTATACTCCTTATATTTTTCTTTAGTAAATTCTTCTATTTTTTTTGTATCCTTAAGACCATATGTATCACTCATATATTTTTTAACCCATGTATCTATTGGAAATACATCAAATCTATGATAACCAAATAAAAGTATGCATGACGCGATTTTTAAACCTATACCTTTAAAACTCATTAAATAATCTAATGCTTCCTTTGTATTCATATTATTAATATTATTTATATCAGTTAATGTGATTCTTTGTATAAAATTATATATATTTTCTGCTCTAAATCCCAATTTAAAACTTCTTAGATTTTCAATACTTAATTTTTTTAATTTTTCTAATGTTGGAAATAAATAATATTCTTTATTTTCAAATACTATTTTTTTACCACAATATTTACTCATCAAATTAACACTATTTTGAATGTTTCTAACATTGTTATTAGCACTTATCATATATGAAATAATTGTTTCTAATTTTGGGGAATTGATTATTTTAAATCCAATACAATTATCTATCATATTTTTTAATGTAATATCATTTGATAGTAATGTCTTATTAATTGAATCATAATCAATATTTAAACCAAAATATGATTCTACTACTTCTTTTAAATTATTTTCATTAGATGAATAAACATAAAAATATTTATCATCTTCAGTAATCTTTATTATTCTATCTTCTAATATTATAATATAACTATTATTTTCTAATATGAATCTAAATATTTGACCACAAGTTATAGTATCATATAATTTGAAATTGTTTTTATTAAATTTTACCATATAAACGTCCCAAAAAATTCAAATATTTTCTTATTTATATAATCAATTTGATCGCTTTTAAATATATCATGTGTAACATTTTCAAGTACTACCAATTCTTTTTCATTGTTTAATGCCATATTATATACATATTTGCTGCTTTCGATTGGTACTACATCATCTTTTGTACCATGAAACAATAATATAGGACATGTAACTTTTGACGGCAAATCTTGTGATTCATCAGCTAATGCCATAAATTCTTTTACCACTGATACTGGAAACATTATTGCTCTAGGTAACAATACATCTTTACCATAATCTTTAAATAATTTTGGAGTATTTCTAAGTGCATGGAATAGTTTAAATTCATCTCCACCAAAAGTCATATATTTAAAAGCAGGTGCTGCTAGTACCATTTTTTTAACTTCTTTATATTTTGAAGCTAAATGACAAGCTAAAACGCCACCCATACTATGTCCAATCAAATATATTCTTTTATATCCATTATTTATTAATTGTTCAATATGCTCTTCACAGCTTTTTATCCAATCTTCTTTTTTTACATGTTGAAACATCCTTTTATCATGACCTGGCAAAGTGAATTGAAATACATGATAACCCTTTAATTCTAAATATGTTGCTACATTTTCTTCATCATAACATCCACCTGCAAATCCATGTATAACTAGTACCGCTTTTTTCATACTTCCTCCTAATTTATATTTAATTTTTTACTTACTATTTTACTAATTATAAAAGTTATAAATAATAATATTAATACTTTTATAATTGAAATAGGATTCTTTAATGACTCTATCAAACTAGTGCCAACAAGACCCCAAAATAACACAAGTGATATTTTTCCAATCAATAATGCTGGTAAGTATTTTTTTATACTTATCTTTGATATTCCAGCAGCAATATTAATTAGAAATGCCGGTGTGAATGGTATAGCTATTATTAATACTAAATCACTAAATTTTATATTATCTATTAATTTTATAAATTTATCTGAATATTTATTATTTCTAACATATTTATCTACCAAACCTTTAAATGTTGTTTGAAATAAATAAAATGATATTACACATCCAAGTATTGTAAATATCCATGACATTAGAAATCCTGGTATAATACCATAATTTATAAATAGTATTGTTACAAAAAAACCAAGTGGTAATGGCGGTATAATTGATTCAATCATTATAAGCATACAATCAATAAAAATACCTAATCCACTAACACTACCTATTAAACTAATTATTAAATTATATATATTTTCCATTACTTATCACAATACAATTTTAACACTTTATTTTATATTTTAATAGCATTATTTGTATAATATTATAATTCTTCTTCCTTTAACATCAATAAACCCTTCATCTTTTAAATTTTTTAACTCCCTACTCATAGCACTTCTATCTACTGCTAAGTAACTGGCTAAATCTTTTAAATAAAATGGTAAATATATATTTTTTGAACCCGTTTTATTAAATTCTATATTTAAGTATGCAAGAATTTTTTCTCTTATTGTTTTTTTACTAATTATTTCTATTCTTTTATTTCTTTCTTTTATTTTTTCATTAAGTATTACATACATGTTTTTAATAAATTGATTAAAATACTCATTATTATTAGATAAATTTAAAATAATATAATCATAATCAAATATAATTACTCTAGTATTATCTTCTTTTATTGAAATATCATCTTCTTCTCTTACTTTTTCATTTATTACAAATACATCATTTTCATATATTTCATCTATAATATTTGTATTACCTTCTAAATCCATTTTTGATATTTCGATTGAACCTTTTTCAACTATACCAATAATATTATAATTTCTATATCTTTTAGTAAGCGATATTCCCCTATTTAAATTCAGTACTTGTGCTTCTAATAGTTTTAATAATTTTATCTTATTTTTACTACTTATATTATCAAATGGATTCATTTTACACCTCAATATTATTATTCTATCAAAAAATGTATAGTGTTGCAACTGCAACACTATATTTATGATTTTAGCGTTACAATTTTTATTGTAAAAGGAGTGTATTATGAAAATTGTTAAAAGAGATGGACATATTGTAGACTATATGCCAGAAAAAATCGAAAATGCAATAATGAAAGCAAATAATGACGTATGTGATGAAGATAAGGTTTCAGATATACAAATTAAAAACATTATAAAATATATTGAGAGTTTAAAAAAGAAAAGAATGCTAGTTGAAGATATACAAGACATAATTGAAATGAGACTTATGGCTTTAGGTAAATATCAATTAGCTAAGCAATATATCACTTATAGATATACAAGAGAATTGATAAGAAAAAGTAATACAACGGATAAATCAATTAAAGAATTAATTGATGGTGAAAATGAATATTGGAATACAGAAAATTCAAATAAAAACGCTAAAGTTGTTACTACGCAAAGAGATTATTTAGCAGGCATAACTTCGACAGACATTACTAGAAGATTTTTACTTCCAGAGGATATTGTAAAAGCTCATGATGAAGGAATAATACATTTTCATGATGCTGACTATTTCGCACAAAATGCATTACATAATTGTGATTTAATAAATTTAGAAGATATGCTAAATAATGGCACTATGATGAACGGAGTAATGATTGAAAAACCACATAGATTTCTAACAGCAATGACAATTGCAACTCAACTTATTACTGCTGTATCATCAAGTCAATATGGTGGTTGTACAATCACTTTAACACATTTAGCGCCTTTTGTTAGAGATACATATAAACGTTATGTAGAAAAATATAAAAAACGTGGTCTAAAAAAGGAAGATGTTGAAAAATATGCTAAAGAAGATTTGAAAAAAGAAATTGTTGATGGTGTGCAAACATTTCAATATCAAATTAATGCATTAACTAATACAAATGGTCAAGCTCCATTTTTAAGTGTAAATATGTATTTAGGAGAAACAGATGAGTATAAAGAAGAACTTGCTATGATAATAGAAGAAGTTTTAAAGCAAAGAATTCAGGGTATGAAAAATAGTAAAGGTGTATATGTAACCCCTGCTTTTCCTAAACTTCTATATGTATTAGAAGAAGATAATATTCATCCAAAGAGCAAATACTATTATTTAACTAAGTTAGCAGCAAAATGTACTGCAAAAAGAATGGCACCAGATTATATATCTGAAAAAGTTATGAAAAAATTAAAAATAGATGCTAATGGAAATGGTCAATGTTATCCATGCATGGGATGTAGAAGCTTTTTAACACCTTATATTGATGAAAATGGTAAGCCTAAATATTATGGTAGATTTAATCAAGGCGTTGTTACAATTAATTTGCCAGATGTTGCATTGTCCTCTGGCAAAGACATGGACCTATTTTGGAAGATATTTGAGGAAAGATTGGAATTATGTCATAGAGCATTACAAATAAGACATAAAAGGCTTTCTAAAGCAACTAGTGATGTAGCGCCAATATTATGGCAATATGGTGCATTAGCAAGACTTAACAAAGGTGAATCTATTCATGATTTGTTGCATAATGGTTACTCTACCATATCTCTTGGATATGCCGGATTGTATGAATGCGTAAAATATATGACTGGTCATTCTCATACAGATAATGGTGAAGGAAAAGACTTTGGATTAAAAGTAATGCAATATATGAATGATAAATGTAAAGCTTGGAAAGAATCTGAAAGAATTGATTATTCTGTATATGGTACCCCAATCGAATCTACTACTTATAAATTTGCAAAAGGTCTAAGAGAAAGATTTGGCAAAATAAAGGGTATTACTGATAGAGATTACATTACTAATTCTTATCATATTCCAGTATTTGAAGAAATTGATGCTTTTGAAAAATTAAGAATTGAATCCGAATTTCAAAGATTATCACCAGGTGGTGCAATTAGTTATATTGAAACACCTAACTTGGAAAATAATTTAGATACCGTTATGGAAGTAATTAAATTCATATATGATAATATAATGTATGCCGAATTAAATACTAAGAGTGATTATTGTCAAAAATGTGGTTACAATGGTGAAATATTAATAGATGATAATCTTGAATGGTATTGTCCAGAATGTGGAAATAGAGATCATGATTTATTAAATGTAGCAAGAAGAACATGTGGTTATATTGGTTCTAACTTCTGGAATAAAGGAAGAACTCAAGAAATAAAAGAAAGAGTGTTACACATTGATAATAAGGATGCATAATGAAATATAATAAAATAAGAAAAATGGATATTTCTAATGGCCCTGGTATAAGAGTTTCAATATTCTTTCAAGGATGTAGATTTCATTGTAAAAACTGTTTCAATCCTGAAACTTGGAGTTTTAATGATGGTAATGATTTTACTGATGAAACAATTGAAAAAATTTTAGAACTTGCCGACAAGCCTGAAATAATGGGATTATCAATGCTTGGTGGAGAGCCTATGAATGATATAAATATTGTGGGTTCAACTAAATTAGCAAAAACATTTAAAGAAAAATTTCCAAATAAAACAATATGGTCATGGTCTGGTTATTTATTTGATGATTTAAAAGATAAAGAAATTATAAATTACTTAGATGTATTAGTTGATGGTCAATACAAAGATGAACTTAGAAATCCAACTTTAAGATGGAGAGGTTCTGAAAATCAAAGAGTTATTGATATAAAAAAAACATTAAAAAAAGGAGAAATTATCTCCTATAAAGATGAAGAATATTAATCTTCATCTTTTTTTAACTAAAACAAGTGGTACTTCAGTTTCATCAGTAGTATTTCCAGCATGACTAGATACTGCTTCTACTTTACCCTCTTTTCGTTTATATTTTATACTTAAATTTTTATTACTAATTGATATAAAATCTCCGATACAACTATCAAAATATGGATGATTATTCCCAGTACCAAATAAGTTATATTCAAATATTTGATTTCTATCAAGTAATATAAAATTATCATCAAATTCTTTAGTAAATCTATCTTTAAAATAATCATTCATACCATCTTTTATAAAATACATTGCACTTCTTGAATCAATTGAGGTAGTTCTTTCTAGACATTCAAATAATTCTGGATAATCTTCCAAATATACTATTCTCTGCTTCATATGACCATGATCTGCAATTATAATAACCAAAGTATCTTCTAATCCATTACACAATCTTTCTAATTCAAAATTAATCATATTAATTTCTTCAACTACTTCTTTAGAATCAGCACCATATAAATGCATATATGTATCTGGGTTTTCATAATAGGCATATATGTAATTTCTATCTTTTTTATTTAAATTTTGTTTAATTTTATTACACATATCATGAAAATCTTCATATCCAATATCTCCATATAATGATATATATGCCGCATAATATTTGCCTTCTTTATTTATTCTATCCATAATAGTTTGATATGGCATATATTTTTGACATATATTTTCATCAAAATGTATATCAGTATCTTTTATTTTGTTTTGATACATTATAACTACATTATTAACATCTTTTATATATATTTCCCATCCCAACCAACAATGTTCATTTGGATTTAAGCCTGTCATTACACTTGTAGTAGCAGCTGTAGTAGTTGGAGGAAATACGCTTGATATTGGCTCTTTGATATGACTAACTAAGAAAGAGTCTTTATCTAATGTTCTATTTAATATATTGTATCCCATACCATCGCATAATATTAATACTACATTTTTGGGATTACTAGATAAGGCATCATCTAATGAATCCAAAGTATTGTGAAAAGGTTCTATTCCAAAATATTTTGATATAGAACTTGCTAAATTAGTAAGGCATTTATTATAATCAATATTTATTTTCATGATTCCCCCCCCTTAAAGTAAATATTATTATATAAAAAAAGATATTGAAAAACAATATCTTTTTAGAATATTAGCTATTACTGCATTTCTAATATTTCCATTATTGGTGGAAGCATCTGCTTTTTTCTTGACATAATCGAAGGTATAAACATTCCTTCATATATTTCTTTTAAATTAAATGCATTCATTATTATTTCTTTTGCCCTAGTATTATATATTACATATGATCCTTTTTTAAATATATCAGTAATAAATATAACATTTACACCAGGCGTAACACTATTTAGTTCATCTAATTTGTTTACATATTCATCAATATTATTATTTATTTTCTCAAAATCCATAGTAATAAGTTGGCTAATACCTAAATGTAATTTACCAACTGTATATGATTTATAATCTTCATATATTTGTTCATTTACAGTTAATTTATCAATAGAAGATGATGCCTTTAACATTTTATAACCATACTCATTTATATCAATATTTATTATATTTGCAAGCTTATTAGCAGCATCAATATCATCATCAGTAGTACTTGGAGATGTAAATAATAATGTGTCAGAAATTATTGCAGAAAGCAATAAACCAGCAATATTTTGTGGTATTTCAATATTCTTTTCTACAAACATTTTATAAATTATTGTAGAAGTACATCCCACAGTCATACACCTAAAATTTATTGGAGTTTTAGTACCAATCATTCCTAAATTATGATGATCAATAATTTCCATAACAATTGCCTCTTCAATTCCTTCAACTGATTGTTCATAATTATTATGATCTACTAATATGACTTTTTTTCTTTCAAATTCATTAGATAAATTAGTTTGAATAACGCCTAAACATTCTTTCTTTTTATTTACAATCGGATAATTTGTATGTTTTGTTTTTTTAGCTAACAATTGAAATTCATCATAATAATCATCATCATAAACTGTAATTGGATTATCACATGTATTAATACTAATAGTATAATTACTTAATCGTATCATATTAGCAATTTCATAACTTGTCATTTTACTTCTAATTATAGTTACACTATTAACCTTAGCTTTTTCAATTAACTCCTCATCTATTACACTATTTATAGCTAATATAATTAATTTTACTTTAGAATTAATTGCTTGCTCTAATATTTTATATCTATTACCTACAATAAGTATATCACTATAATCTAATAAAATCTCATCCTGTAAATTACTACTTTGATTATTAATTATTACCATTCTACCATCAATAATATCATTGTATTTAGTAAGTAACTCAGCATTTAAAATATTTATAATGTTGTTTAATGAAGTATGAATGCTATCCTTATTACCTTCAATTAAAAATCTTGCAACATCTTTCATAGATAAAAAACCAGTAATTTTTCTATTATTATTCACAATTGGTATAGCAGTTATTTCAAAATTTTGCATTGTTAAATAAGCATTATATATCGAATCATTTTCATTTACATATGCTTTTTTTCTATAATGTATATCTCTTATTCTAATTTTTACATCATTTAAATATTGTGGTTCTGGGATATTAAAGTATTTTAATACAAATTTTGTTTCATTATTTAAATGACCAATAGCCCTAGGCACAGTCTTTTCACCTAGAGCATTTTTTAAATATGACAACGCTATACATGAACAAATACTATCAGTATCTGGATTTCTATGTCCAAATATCAATGTATTCATTATACCCCTCCTTAAACTCAAAAGATTATACAATTGTATAATCTTAATTAGCTTTATATACTGGAATTAAGAATGAATATAATTCCTTAATATCATCAACTGTTTTGTCCTTATATTCATCATCAGCCATTATATATATTACATAATTATCTTTTCTTTCAATTTTATTAATAGATACATTATTTTCTAATTCTCTAACAGCAATTTTATAATTATCTTCTGCATCTTTTTCTGTTGGATACTCATAATAATGCTCATACCCAGTAATTTGATTTAACTCATTATAATAAAATACTAATTTATACTTATTATCATTATTAAAAACTAATTTAGTACTATCTGTATATAATTTGTCTGAAATTTTTTCAATTGCTGGTTTTTCATCCTTTTTAATATCTTCTTTTTTGGAACAACCACAACCAACCAATAGTAAGCATATACTAACGCATACAAACAATTTTAATACATTTTTCATAATTTCACCAACCCTACTATATAATTATATAACACATAATATTAAAAGTAAATAATTAACGTTTCAAAAGAAATCTTCTATTATATACATCTTTATCATTCAATTGATAATAATCTATAGCATCATTAACTATATAACTTGCTTTATATTTTTCTCTAAATCTTTCAATTTCCTCATCACTAAGTTTTAATCCAGAAACAAATCTAACAGTTCTATCTGGGCTCAAATTAAGCCCATACTCAATAATTTCTTCTCTAGTTAATATCTTCAATATTTCTAAATTTTGTGCAGCATATAACCCATAATAACCATCATCCACTTCTACTACTCTATCTTGTTCTCTTTCTCTAATTTCACCAAAAGCACGTACCTCACATATAAATATATCTTCACATAAATTACTTTTATCAGATTTAAAAAATCTAAATGTATCCTCCATATTAGTACAAAAATGATATCCATGACCATCATTACCATATCTTACATCCTTATCAGTAGAATATATAATACCTTCTCTAATATCTATACCATATCTATTCTTACCATTAGCATTAAAACATTTATATCCAAATAACTCCATAAATCACCTTTTATCATATTCATCTAAAAAACTCTTATATAGTCCATCTTTTTTAGTACCTAATATACAATTTAAATTAACATTATCCAAAGCTTTAAAAATATTATAATCAACGTCTTTATTTATTTTTAACATATTTTTAATTAATAATTTCATTTCTAATCTTTTACTATCACTATTATTTCTACTACTTGCTTCTGTAAATCTACATGCACAATTAATAAATTCTAATTTATTAGTACTTGCCCATGAAATAATTGATTCTTCTCTAACCAAAAACAAAGGTCTTATCAATTCAATACCTGGAAAATTATCACTATGTAATTTAGGCATCATAGTTTTAATTTCAGCTCCATAAAACATAGATAATAAAGTTGTTTCAATAACATCATTAAAATGATGCCCTAATGCTATTTTATTACATCCTAACTCTTTTGCTTTATTATATAAATATCCTCTTCTCATTTTCGCACACATATAACATGATTTTTTCAATTCGAATGTCTTAACAACATTAAAAATATCACTTTCAAACATTTCAATTGGCAAATTTAAAATTTCAGCATTTTCAATTATTTTTTTCTTATTAATTTCATTGTAACCTGGATTCATTACTACATATCTTACTTCAAAATTACTTTTTCCATGCCTTTTTAATTCCTCAATACATTTTGCAAGTAAAAATGAGTCTTTACCACCACTAATACATACCATAATTTTATCATTATCTTCAATCAGTTTATAATCATTAATAGCTCGAATGAATTTACTCCAAATATCTCTTCTATATTTTTTTATTATACTTCTTTCAATTTCTTTATATCTTTCCATATAACCACCAATATACTAAAAAAGAATTATATTTTTATAATTCTCATATTTCATTATGGCGTCCCCGAGAAGAATCGAACTTCCGACCTATCGCTTAGGAGGCGATCGCTCTATCCTACTGAGCTACGAGGACATCCATATAAATTATAACTCATTTATTTATTACTTTCAATTATAAGAATAGATTTATTACGTAAATTTAATTTATTAATTATTGCATTCATTTCATCAATATTTAAACTATTCAATATTTTATAAATATCAGTATAAATATTATCATATATTACTTTATTATTTAAAAACAACTTATTTGTCCTTTCTATATCATCTAGCATATACAATAAATTACTAATTTCTACTTTCTTTTTTCTTTCTAAATCCTCACTTAAAATTATTATATTATTTAAAACCTTATTTATCTCATTTATAACTCTCTCATATTTTCTAGTTTTAAAACTTAATATAAATACTTTATAATTATCGACATCTATATTATCAATATCTATTGGTGTATCTATCAATTTTTTATTTTTGATTTTTTCATAAAATATTGATGTTTCATCAAATAATATATTAAACATATTAGATAAATATATATTAAGTTTTTTTCTATCAATTTTAAAATCATTCAAAGGTATTTTTATAGAATATGAAACTAATGGTATTGCTACATTATGTTTTATAATTTTTTTACTACATGCAACTATATTAGGTTCAATTACGCTCTTTATATTTATATTAACATCTTTAAATCTTTTACTATCTTGATTTTTTCTTATTATTTCGATAGCATTAGATGCATTTACATTACCTGTAATTACTATAAACATATTTTTAGGATGATAAAACATATTATAACAAGTATATAAATCATCTTTTGTAATATTATCAATATCATTAATTGTTCCTGCTATTGAATACTTAATAGGATGCACATTAAATAAAATATCTAATGTTTTTTCAAACAATATATTATCTGGCATATCATCATACATTTTTATTTCTTGTTTAATAATTCCCTTTTCTTTATTCACGTTCTTTTCAGTAAAGTATGGGGATTGTACAAAATCTAACAAATAATTTAAATTGTCTTCAAAATTATTTGTACCTGCAAATACATAGGAAGTATTAAAATAATTAGTAAATGCATTACAATAAGTACCTGAATTATTATAAAATACAAAAGGGTCTATACCATCTTCTTGGTCAAACATCTTATGCTCTAAAAAATGAGCTATTCCATTGGGCATTTGAATATATTTATCATCAACTTTAAACTTATAATTACAACCCCCATATTTAGTAGTAAAAGTTACATAAAAATCATTAACTGTATTATTAGGAATAACATATATTTCTAATCCATTAGATAATTTCTCATAATATACATTGTTATTATAAAAACTAATTTTCATCTTTTCCATTTTTGCTTCCTTTCAAAAAATAAATGCTTGATATATATATTTTATTAGCTAATGCTTCTACATCTTTAGATGTAACCTTATTATAATTTAACACCTTTTTATTAATAGGATCTGCATTAAAAACTTCTATACCATAATAATAATTAATAATACTTGCTGGACTATCTAAAAGTGTTTCAATTGATGACAATATTTCTTTTCTAGCTGTTTCAACCTCTAAATCTTTAACATTTTTAAGATTAATTTCTTCTTTTATAAGATTTACTACAGTATCATAATTTTCCTCATCAATACCAGAACTTATCATTAAAATTGAATTTGGACTGTTATTCATAGCACCAATTGAATAAGCTAAAGAATTTTTTTCTCTTACATTAACAAATAATCTAGATGTAGAGCCCGCACCCAAAATTGAAGTATATATTGGCAACACATATCTTCTCTCAAATAAGCTTAAATTTAGTACTTTACATATTATTGCTAATTTAGATTGACTTATATCCATAACTTCAGATTTAGATTTTAATTTTGGTACCTGTTTATATGTTATAAATGGATCAACATCAATTGCTCTATTATTTTTAAATTTAAATTTAGACTCAATATATCTTAATACCTCATTCTTATTCACATTACCAACTACAAATATATCAATTATATTAGTATCTAATACATGTTTATAGTATTCATATAATGATTTTTCTGTAATATTATATAAATCTTTTTTATACCCCCACATATTAAATGATATTGGATCCATATTATCCATCAATTCTAAAGCTTTATTTAATGTATATTTTTGTGTATTCTCTTTAGATGATTTAATTATTAAATTCAATTTATCTTTTACTATATTAAAATTTTTAGATTCAAATTCATTATTAACAACATTAGGATTAAATAATATTTCAAATAATAAATCTATAGAATTATATAACAATCTCTCATCACTATATTTTTTATATAAAAATCTAATATCAATATAACTATTTATATAATTTCCAAACTTTATATTAGAATGTGATAAACTTAAAGAATATAAATCTTCTAATTTAATTTCAAACAATCTAGAAGTATTATATTTTAATGTTGTACTAGTAAGCATTTGAAACAAAAATTTTCTTATTGTTATATCCTCTTTTTTTACTTTTTCTCTAAAATTAATAGAAATTGTTGTTGTCTTAAATTTATTAGTAGTTATAAAATGCACATTATATATACCATTATTTATTTTGCAGTATTTCATAGATCCTCCATTTAGTAGTATATGAAAAAAATACAATTTTATAGCTTTAATACTGAGTTAAGTGCTAAATCTATCATTTTTATTGTACTTTTTTCTCTTTCTTCACTTGTAAGTTTTTCACCAGTTATTAAACTATCTGATACAGTAAGAATACAAGCTGCATTCTTATTTAACACTTTAGCGTTTGTAAACAATGCAAAAGATTCCATTTCTACAGCAATACAACCATAATTTAAATATTCACTATAATCTTTATTATAAAAGGTATCTGTACAATGAATATTACCTCTTACTACATTTATTCCATTATTATTTATAGTTTCCTCTATAACTTTATTTAAATTTAAAGATGCACTAATATTATTCTCATTATAACCAAGATTAATGCCATATGCAGTATTACTATAAGATTTATCTACTAGAACTAAATCAAATAATTTTAAATCAGTAGTATATGCTCCACAAGTACCAATTCTAATTATATAATCCACATTATAGTCATTAAATAATTCATAAGAATAAATACCCATTGAAGCATTACCCATACCACTAGCCATTACTGTTATTCTTTTGCCTTTGTAATATCCAGTATATCCAAGCATACCACGAACATTATTTATTAATTTATAATCAGTTAAAAATTTTTCTGCTATAAATTTAGCTCTATTTGGATCTCCTGGCATTATTACTACTTTACTTATGTCTTCTTTTAAAGCACCTATATGTACTGTCATATTATCACCCAAATATAGTATAACAAAAAAGAATTGAACTATCAATTCTTTACTTTACATTTACCAATTTCATCTTTTGTAATAATCATATCAGTTGTATTTTCATCAATAAATTCTTCATATCTTCTACATACTTCTAAATCAGATTCAAATTCTCTAACTAATTCCTCATATCCTTTTGCTACATAAATAACAGGCCTATTAAACATTAAATTCTTTCTTAATTCATTATTTTTCTCTTCTGCATTTTCCTTAGCTTCTTCAAATGTATCAAATAATTCTACTACTATTTCAACTGGCCAAGGAGTCATATTGTAATTAAATCTAATTGTATCTTTTTCGTCACTTTCTAGATTACTGTTTTTAAAATTTTTAATATTATTATATGGAAAAAATACTATATTAGACGTCTTTAATGTACCATCAACAGAATATATAACAGCACTACTTAATACATAACATTTAGATGCTATATACCCCAATATTACCTTTTTATATCCTTGTAAATAACCACCCTGCTCTTTTACTTCTAACACTGCATATTTTATTGGATATTTCATTACCATAATATTCACCTATTCCTTAACTTTACGTTTAACTTTATCTACAACCATATCTGTTGTATTTTCTGAAATATAACTTTCATATAATCTACATGCTACAAATGTTCTATCAATTTGTTGAGATATTTTTTCTCTAGTTATAGAATGTTCTATATAAGCAATTTTTTCTTCTTTTAAATAAATATTTTTCCATTTTACTGCTAAAGCTGCTTCTTCATATGTATCATATAATTCATTAACTATAAATTCTGGATGTTCAAGATTTTCTCTTTCCGGTACACATCTTTGCTCATAGTAACTATCTCCATTTAAGTGTTTTCTAAAATATTCATTAAAATCACCAAATCTTCTATATGGAAAGGTTACTATATGCCTAATAGTTGGTCCATCATTTCTATCATATTTAATTCTATCTTCAACAACATAACATTTTGATACAATGTATCCCTCTGTAATATCTCTATATTCTTCAGTAGAATCGCCTATAACTTTTAGTACTTCTACTGCATATTTTATTGGATAACTCATATTAAAATCTCCTTTTCAACTAAATTTTAACTTTACATTTTTCTTTATCTACAACCATATCTGTTGTATTTTCTGAAATAAAAATTGCATATTCTCTACATAAATCTAAATCCTCATCAATTTGTTTGCTTAAACTTTCAAATTGTGCACTTGATGTATGTAATAACAGCTCACTTTTTAAATTATTGTTTCTTCTTTCTGCTTCAAGATATGCATCTTCAATATTATCATATAATTTTTCCATAACAACTAATTCTTCTAATGAAGGTATGTTTCTTTGTTCATAATATGCTTGCGGTAAACGGAATGGACTTGTATGTATATTTTTAAGTATTTTATTATATCTAATAAAGTCTTCAAATCTACTATATGGAAATGTTACAGCATGCACAACATATGGAGTATGTCCACCATATCTAATTCTGTCTTCTATAACATAACACTTTGATACAATATATCCTTTTATTGTGTCTTGGTAATCTTCAACGTATCCACCTTCAATTTTTAATTCTTCTACTGCATATTTAACTGGGTAACTCATAATTCCTCCTAAAATACTATTTTATATACTTCTTTATATTTTTTAACAAATATAAATTTAATATCTTTTTTTATTTCTTCTGGTATTTCATCTAAATCTTTTTCATTTTTAATAGGTAAAATAATAGTTTTAATACCACTTCTATGTGCACCTATACATTTTTCTTTTAATCCACCTATAGGCAATATTTCTCCTCTTAATGTTATTTCACCTGTCATACCTATTTTATTATTAATAGCTTTATTTGTAAATGCACTTATTATAGCAGTAGTAAGTGTTATTCCTGCAGATGGACCATCTTTTGGTACAGCACCTTCTGGTACATGTATATGTATATCACTATTTTCAAGTAAATCATAATCTATATTAAATTCTTTATAATGACTTTTTATATAACTTAGTGCTATCTTGGCACTTTCTTTCATTACGTCACCCAAAGAACCAGTAAGAGTAAGTTCTCCTTTACCTTTATAATAACATACTTCAATAGGCAAAATAGTACCACCAAATTCTGTATATGCAAGACCATTTGCTACTCCACTAGGAAGAGGCTCATTTTCTTCATCTAAATATCTTTTCTTACCTAAATATTCTTCAATATTTTTTTCAGTAATAGAATATTTTTTCTTAGTACTAATTTTATTTACAATATTAGTACTTATTTTTCTTAATACATCTGCTATTTTTCTTTCTAAATCTCTTACTCCAGCTTCTTTAGTATAATTTCTAATAATAGAAAGTATTGCACCATCACTAAATGTTACATCCTTACTAGTTAAACCATGCTCTAATATTTCTCTTTTAATTAAATGCTTTTTAGCAATATCTAACTTTTCTAATTCTGTATAACCACTAAGCTCAATTATTTCTAATCTATCTCTTAAAGCTTCGGGTATTTGATATAAATAATTAGCTGTTAATATAAACATAACATTTGATAAATCAAATTCTTCTTCTACATAACTATCTACAAAATATTTGTTCTGTTCTGGATCTAACACTTCAAGTAAAGAACTAGCAGGATCACCTTTTATATCTTTAGTCATCTTATCTATTTCATCAATTAAAAATACAGGATTATTACTATTACATTTTTTCATAGCAGTAATAATTTTACCAGGATTAGATCCAATATAAGTTCTTCTATGTCCTACTATTTCAGCTTCATCATTAACTCCACCAACACTTATTTTAACAAAGTTTCTATTAGTAGCATCTGCAATACTCCTAGCAAGAGATGTTTTTCCTACACCTGGTGGACCAACTAAACATATTATTGGACTTTTTAAATTATTCGATAACTGCTTAACTGCCAAATATTCTATAATTCTATCTTTAACTTTATCAAGTCCATAATGAGTAGAATCTAATTTCTTTCTAGCTAATTTTAAATCTTTATTTTCATTTGTTTTAACTTCCCATGGTAAAGATAATAATAATTCAATATAATTTCTTACAACACCAACTTCTGGTGAATTAGAATTCATTAATTCATATTTCTTTAACTCATTATATAATTTATCTTTTATATAACTTGGACATTTAAACTTATCAATTTTTACTTTTAATAAGTTTACATCTGATTCTTTTAAATTAACATCCCCAAGTTCTTCTCTTATTAATCTTATTTTTTCTCTTAATATAAATTCCTTTTGATTATCATCTAAAGTCTTTTTTAATTTAATATCTATCTTTTTATCTAATTCTAATATTTCTTCTTCAGTCTTTATATCTTCAAACAACATTATTACCCTTTTATAAGGATTAACTGTAGTTAAATATTCTAATTTTCTTTCAAATTCGATTGGCAAATAATTTGCAACAATATCACTTATTTTTGAAATACTATTTAGTTCTCCTATTTGTGCTAAAACACTATTACTTACATTTGGCACATTAGATACATATGCTTCTACTCTTCTTTGCAATTTTCTTATTAATGCTTTCTCATCAACAGGAGACATAGCAAACTGTGTAGTGCTTGTAATAACCGCATCTAATATATTGGCTTCACCTTCATAATCTTTATATTCCAATACATTTACTCTATTTATTCCTTCAAGAACAATTCTAGTAGTTCTTCCGATTTGCATTTTCATTGTTACTTTAGCAACTGTACCTATTTTAGGCAATTTATTAATATCAATATTTTCATCAAGTGGATTAACTTGACTAACTAAAAGAATGTGGGAGTCATGATTCATTTCTGATACATCTAATACATGCTTATCTATATCATTATTTAATTCTAACCTAAATTCACAATATGGTAGTAATACTGCACCTCTAAGTATTATTACTGGTAAATTAGTTTTAATCATAAGCATACCCTCCCAGAAACAATAATTATTATACTTATTTTATATTTTTTGTCTATCAAAAAATCAATAAATTTTTAACTTTTTTATACTAATATTTTTTTATTGTTTTTTTTCATTTTTTTGATAGACATTAATAATTTATTATGCTATCATAAAGGTCAAAGATATTATGGAAATTAAAAAGGCATTTAATATAAATGCCTTTTATATATCTAAAACTGCTAATATAAATATGCCCACCAAAACAATACCTATTGATGCGTATTCTTTTCTACTTAATTTTTCTTTTAAAAATACTCTAGATAAAATCATAGATAGGACACAATAACTTCCTACTATTGGTGCTGATATTGTTGAATTACTAGACATTGCATAAACATAAAAGAATTGACCTATTGTTTCAAATATTGCTGCAAATATTTTTGGCTTTTCAAAAGAGATGTTAAAAGTCTCTTTTTTTAATTTTAAATAAATATATGTAATTATTGAATATAATAAAAATGTTAATTCATATGCAATAAGAGCACTATCTTCATTAATCAATTCAAATTTATCTAAATATATTCCATCTAAAAAAGTCCCTGCACCATCTAATATACAATAAATCAAAGGAAAAACAATTGTATATATTATAACCTTTAATTTCACATTATTCTTTTTATATTCAATTCTCACTGATTTATTTTCTTTTACTTCAATTAATGATAATGCAAATATACCTATAAATATTAATGCTACTGCAATATAGAATGGAAAATCATAATGTTCTTTAAAAAATACTAATAATAATAATGCAGTAATGACACCACTAGTATTTTGTACTGGACTGGATATAGATAATTCTAAATATTTTAATCCTTTATATCCTATAACCATACTAGAAATATATAACAATGAAACTGGTAAATATTTTAATATATCAATAATATCTATTGAAAGTCCTTTAACAATCATATAGATAATAGCATGAATACCCATTACTAATCCAACTATTATTCCTGTTTTTAAATGATTATTATCTTCATCACCTTTATTACCAATTTTATAAAATAAATCTGCTACACCCCAGCATACAAATGTTAAAAGAGCAAACATAATCCACATATAATACTTCTCCTTATCAAAAATAAAAAAGAGCTATGCTCTTAATTATTCTCCTTTAAGAACTCTAAAGCTTTACGCATTTTTAAATCATAACCGACCATATCTTTACCACCAAATGCTTTAACTAATTCTTCTTTAGTCATTTGATACATTTTTGCAAGTCTTTCAGTTTCTTCTTCTCTTTCTTTATCTGTTACATCAATCTTTTCTTTTTTAGCAATTTCTTCCATCATATATCTATATGTAATGTTTTTCTCTGCTTCAGGTTTCAATTCTTCCTCTAAATCATCGATTGATTTCTTTGAAAATTGTAAATATTGATCTAAAGATAACCCTTGCATATGAAGCCTTTGATCATATGTATCTAGCATACGATGAATCTCTTCATGCACTAATTCATCTGGAATATCTATAGTTGTTTCTTTTCTAACTGCTTCTAATATTTCATCAATAAACTTATTATCAATTGACTTTTCTTTTTGTTCAGTTAAATCTTTCTTTATATGCTTTTTTAATTCTTCTAATGAATTAACATTTTCTATACCTATATCATCAAAAAATTCTTCATTTATTTCTGGTAACTTTCTTGTTTTTACTTCATGTACAGTTACTTTAAATACAACTGCTTGACCTTTTAGCTCTTCACTTGGGTAATCCTCTGGAAATGTAAGATTTATATCTTTCTTATCACCAGTCTTAAGTCCAATCAAAGCATCTTCAAAGCCAGGAATAAATGTGTTACTACCAATTTCTAATGGATAGTTCTCACCTTTTCCACCATCAAAAGCTACTCCATCTTTAAATCCTTCAAAATCAATTACAGCAGTATCTCCTTTTTTTATCTTTCCTTCCTTAATTTCAATTTCAGCATATTGTTCTCTCAATCTATTAATTTCTGTTTCGACCTCTTCTGCACTAACTTTAGCCTTTTCTCTTTTTACACCTAAACCTGTATATTTTTTTATTTTTACTTCTGGTTCAGTAATAATTGTAAATTCAATTTCTACTCCATTTTTATCTATACTTTTAATATCAATAGATGGTTGAACAACTGGCACTAATTTACTTTCAGTTAATACTTCTGAATATAAATTAGGCAATATCATATCAACAGCATCATTATATAAAGATTCAACACCATATTTTTTTTCAAAAATATTCCTTGGACATTTTCCCTCTCTAAAACCATCTACTTTAACTTTTTTTACATTTTTTTCAAATGATTTATTTAATGCTTCTTTCCAAGCATCACCATCTACTTTTTTAACAACTACATGTTTATTTGACATAAAATTCCTCCTACAAAACATTTAATATTATATATAATATACTAAAAAAATGCAACTAGTTGCATTTATTTATCTAAACTTTCCTTTTTATGCTTAATCTTTTTTACTTTACCATCATCATCAAAATAAACATCTACAAAGTAAAATGAAATATGACTATTATAACCTTTACTCTTATGATATGGTGATAAATGCATAAGTGCCCCTGTTCTAACACATAAAACACCATAAATATCATTATGATATGGAGTGTGCATATGTCCAAGATGCACGATATTAGGTCTCTCATTCTCAGGTATATTTCTTATGTATAAACCAGCTTTAAAATCAATTGAACCATTTTGAAGTGTATTACCATGAACTAAATCTATTATTAGATTACCTATAGCTATTTTTCTTCTATTTGCACCTAAATATATAACATCATCACGTCTTTCACTAAAATCTTTTAATATTTCTTTACCAGTAAGTTGATACCAATAATCATCATGATTACCACTTACTATTAATGTTTTATTGCTATAACTTGGATAATAATGCAATGAATAATCTAATTGTCCTTCATATGTTCTTTCTCTTAATTCTCTTATATGATCTTTGTTCATTGGATTTAAACCATCTACAAAATCACCACAATGTAAAACAAAATCTGTTTGATTCTTCTCAATAATATAATATGCATCACGTATTTCTTCAACTGCATCGCTTTTACTACATAAATGAGTATCACCAAGCAATGCAAGTCTTAAATGTTCTTTATTTGAATATATTTTATAAGTTCCCTCTGTTATTGGTGGCCTCTTCAAGCGTTTATAATCTTCACCAAACAATTTTGTGTAGATACTAGTATCATCTAAAGAATCTATAAGCAACATAACTTGAGAATCACTCAAGTTTAATTCGGAACATATTTCATAAAAATTTTTCTTTTTTGCTAGCAAATATCTAAACTTACAATATAATTCTTTAGTAAACATAATACCTACACCCCCTCTTTTTTATTGATATTATACATATTTTTAAAAAAAAAGCAACTTTACGTTACTTTATCTCTACTAATTCAATATCATATTTACCATTTGGACTTTCAACTGTAACAACTGAGCCTTTTTTCTTACCAAGTAATGCCTTAGCAATTGGAGATTCATTAGATATCTTGTTTTCAAATGGGTCAGCTTCTGTACTTCCAACTATTTGATATTCTTCTGTGTCATCTTCACCATCATATCTTATTACAACAGATGAACCAATTCTAACAACATCACTAGCACCTTCATTAATTATAACAGCATGATCTATCATATATTCAAGCTCTTGAATTCTGCCTTCAATTATAGCTTGTTCTTCCCTTGCTGAATGATATTCAGCATTTTCAGACAAATCACCTAATGCCCTAGCTTCTTTAATTGCCTTAATTATTTCCGGGCGTTTAACTCTCTTCAATTCATCTAATTCTTCTTCTATTTCTGTAAAACCTTTAGCAGTAAGAAAAACTTCTTTTTTATCTGCCATAATTATCACCTCTTAATTTTTTCACTTAGTTCATAATACGCTATTTTCAAAATATTGTCAATAGCATTTTTATATATAATATGCATCAGCAAAATAATGATTACTCATTTCTACAAGAAACACTTATTCCATCACCAATTTTATAAAAAGTTGTATCAAATTCTGTATTGGTCTTTAAAAATTCAATATAATCTCTAATGTGATTTACTAATTGTCTTAAATTCTTACTTGGTATTCTTTCCTCTTGCTCTACAAGGCCATGAAATTCCATATTATCTGAGATAATAACACCATTCTTACTCAAGTTTTTAGAATACTTATCAAAAAATTTAATATATTGACCTTTAGCAGCATCAATAAATATCAAATCATATTTACCATCAAGAGTAATATCTAATGCATCAGCATGTACTAATGTAATCCTTTTCTCCAAATTAAAATCCTTAATATTTTTGATTGCCATTAAATATCTCTCATCATCTTTTTCAATAGTTGTCACTTTAACTTTATCATTTACTAAAGCCATTTTAATTGCTGAATAACCAATTGCAGAACCAATTTCTAAAATATTCTTAACGTTGTTTTCAGCTATATATTTACTTAAAAACTCAATTCCAGTTTTTTGCATTATTGGAACATTATGTTCTTTAGCATATTTTTCTATTTGTTTAAAATTCATATTTTAACCTCTTTGTAAAAAATAGTAACTTCAATCAAATTGAAATTACTAGATAATAATATACTTTTTTTTTAATTTTGTCAAATTATACGTTTTATACATATATATTTACCATTTTTAAATCGTCTATAAACTTTTTACAATTTAAATATATCCCAGTATGAGTATTATAATATTCTGTTAAAAAATCATCTATAGCATTTTTTATTTTCGAATCCATATCTATTTTAGATATTTTAGAAATATCTAGATAATAGTACATTCTTAAATATTTAATAACTTTTAAATCTACCAGTTTCTCATTTATTCTACACTTATTACATAATAAACCATTTTTATCTGCTGAAATAGTCACAATATCAGTACTTTTACCACAAATAGTACATCTATCTAATATAGGCTCAACACCTAAATATTTAAGTAATTTTAATTCTAAAATATTAGTAATAACTAAAGGATCATATGACTCATTAATTTTTAATATTGAATTTATAAATAAATTATATATTTCATCCTTTTTCATAGATTGATTAAGAACTTGATGTACAAGCTCAGATAAATAAGTTGCAAAACTAATATTTATGATACTATTTCTAATATTTAATAATGGATTATAAATGTCTACACTATTAAGAATAGATAATTTATCTTCCTTATAATATATGTGAAATAACCCATATGTAAGTCTACTTGATACCCCTGACAACTTACTTTTTATTTTCTTAGAACCTTTAGAGATTATACCTATAACACCATATTCTTTGGTAAATAAATCTAATATTTTACTAGATTCACCATAATCTCTCTCTCTTAAAATAATTCCTTCAATATCTTTAAGCATATTATTTTCCTTTCTTAATCATTTCTTTATATTTTAAATAATATGTTATCTTTCCAGTTTTCTTAAATAAATTCCATAAATCTTCTTTTGTCATAAAATATCCACCTTTCTATTATATGGTGGACATTTATTTTAATTATTATTCATTATTTTTGTAACCAAATTCAATTAAATATCTTTCTTTATCTCTCCATTTAGGAACAGTTTTTACAAATAAATTTAAATATACTTTTTTACCAAATAATGCTTCAATATCTTTTCTTGAATCTATTCCAATTTTCTTAATCATTTCACCATTATGACCTATAATTATCTTTTTTAAATTTTCTCTTTCAACAATTATAAGTACATCTACTTCAATAGCATCCTTACCAGGTTTAATATTTTCAGTTATACAAGTTATTGCATGTGGAACTTCCTCATTAGTATAATTAAGAATTTTTTCTCTTACATATTCTGCCGCAAAAAATTCAGCATTTTTATCAGTAATATAATCATCATCATAATATTTAATATCATCTGTTAAATATTTCTTAATCTCTTTAATTAATATATCTGTATCTTCTTTTTTTATTACAGATAAAGGAATTATTTCTTTAAAATCATATAAATCTTTATATTCATCTATTTTTCTTAATATCATTTCTTTTGGTATTTTATCTATTTTATTCAATACCAAAATAACAGGTTTATCTATATCTTTTAATTTATCTAGTACAAACTTATCACCACTACCATAACGCTCACTTATATCAACAACCAAAACAAGTATATCAACATCATTAATTGAATAATACGCTTGACTATTAAGCGCTTTACCTAAACTATGCTTAGGTTTATGAATTCCAGGTGTATCTATAAATACAATTTGTGTATCTTCATCATGATAAATTCCCATTATATTATTTCTTGTTGTTTGAGCTTTAGGACTTACTATTGCAATTTTTCTATCCATTATTGTATTCAATAATGTAGATTTACCTACATTAGGTCTACCTATAATACTTACAAAGCCAGACTTCATAGTAAATCTTCCTCCCCAAATTTATGTGGACACAACTCTTCTAAAATCATTTCCTTAGTATTACCAATAGTATCATATATATATACTTTAGTATTCATATTACAATAATCTACTAAAGCTTGTCTACATATAAAACAAGGAGTTACACCTTTATTACTCATAACATGAATTTCTTTAATGTCTTCTTTTTTAACTCCATTAGTTATCGCATTATATAGTGCATTTCTTTCAGCACAAATTCCTGCTGCTGGACTTGATGTTTCTACATTAACACCATAAAAATTTCCCTTATCAGTAACAATACAAGCACTTACAGGGAAATGAAAATAATCACTTCTACTTTTATTTAACAAATTAATTAATACTTCTTTCATAAAACCTCCTATGCGAAAAGAATTGCTATTTTTGGATAAAATATAATTATATTCAATATTAATATAACAACAAATATAATAAACGTTGCTCCAGAACCACAATCTTTTGCAATCTTAATATATGGATTATAATCTTTTGTAATGGCATCACAAGCTTTTTCAATAGCAGTATTTAACAATTCTACAGCTAAAAGTATACCAAGCATACATATAATTAATATCCATTCAAGACCATTTATATGAAATATAAAACCAAATATTATCTCAAGTATACTTCCAAAAGAATATAAAATTATGCTTTTGCCATCATCTGCATAGCTTTTAATACCATTTAATGAATACTTTATAACGTTCATTACAGACTTTGGATTTAAATCTCTTCTTTCAAACTCTTCCATTAATGTTAGATTTTTCTTCTTATCTTTTGATCCCATAGCCATCTAATATTTCCTCCTGTAATTTAAACATAACCTTCTCATCTTCTTCATTCATATGATCATACCCAAGCAAATGTAAAAAACCATGTATCATTAAAAACGCTAATTCCCTTAAATATGAATGACCATACTCAATTGATTGAGTTTTAGCCTTGTCAATTGATATGTATATATCACCCAATATAGTAACATTATCAAAAACTACATTCTCATAATCTGCAAGCCTAAAAGTTATAACATCAGTTTCCCTATCAATATTTCTATATGTCTTATTTAATTCTCTAATTTTAGCATTATCTACAAATATTACATTAAATTCAACTTCATCTAATTTCATATATTTTATAGCATACTTAATTAACTTCTTTAATTCAGATAAATTCTCGATTTTTTCTTTTGTTTCATTTTCAAAACTAACCATTAATTCACCATCTCCCCAATATACTCAGTAAAATTAGTAAGATATATTATTCCAACTAACATCAATAATATCATAACTAAATTCAAAAACCATTCTTTTTTTAAAACATTTGGTAATTTATCTCTCAATTTATCTAATAAAATAAATACAATAGCTCCAATTGCACCACCAATTATATTTAATATAATATCATCTACATCAAACACCCTACCTATAATATTTTGTACAATTTCAATAGAAACAGATGATATAGCAGTAAGAATAACAGCAGGATATACTTTATTTTGATCCAAATACGCTGTTACAAATAGCCCAAATGGCATAAATAATAGTATATTACCAACAAAGTTCTTTATAAACATTTTTGAATTCAAACTATATCTAAACATTTCTTTAAATGGTATATAATTTGATAACCCATAATTATCATCTTGAAATGTAACAATATAGAATAAACTAAGTAAATATATAATAAACAATAGATATGTTAATTCCTTGTAAAATACAAATTTCTCTTTTTTAGATATAAGATATGCAATTCTAACAGAAGAAAGAATAATAGTAAATATAACTATCATAGTCCATGCTCCTCCAAATATTTCAAGAATCATACCTTTTATCAATATTTCACTTCCTCTCAATATCTATCCTTCTTACACTAGTTATATTGGCATATATCTTATAGAATATATCCATATATATTGTATTACTATTTGAACTATATTTCAATACTTTGTAACTAATTATGTACTCATCTTCATCCAATAATTCTTTCATTTTATTTTTAGAATACTCTTTAGCATTTAAAATTGCTTCTGCTTCTGTATATATACCATTAATACTTTTTAATTCATAAATAGTATCACGTGATATTCCAATAGGTAAAATTGCATTTTTATATATATATTCCTTACTCACATAACTATTATTAAAACCATTTTTATCAAACAAAATAATACTCTTATTAAATATATTTAAACTAAAAACTTGCTTCTTATTTCCAGTTTCTTCTTTTGTATCATTAATAAGTGGATATTCTACACTCAATTTATACCACACTTCTCCATATACTTCCCCTGAAGCTTCTACAGTTTTTTTAATTTCATCATTTAAATAAATATTACCACTAATAATTATGTCCCCTTTTTTTACATAATCATTTATATCCTTAACTTTCATACCACTATTAACTACTATTTTTTTTATTACAGCATCTCTTTTAGCTACTATATCCTGAAATTCATAATTATTAGTAATATTATTTATTTTTCTTTCTTCAAGTCTTACCACATACTTTGTACCTATTCTTTCAATTTCTAACCACTCTATTTTATCCTTATTATTATCCAATATCTTATTTTTTATTTTTTCTAATTCCTTAAAACTTTTTCTAAACTGTAATACATTTATTCCATTTTTATTTAATTCATTCATAACAAAATTTCTTGTCTTTTCGCTACTATGACTTATTTCTATAGAAAAGATAATATTAGTCAAAAAAATAAGAATAACTATTCCAAAAAATAAGGATATTAATAATATTTTATTAAATTTTAATTTATTAATTTTATCTTTTTTACCTCTATAGCTAATAATATCAATTTTATTTAAAATACTTAATTTCTTTACTTTATTATAATCACATTCATTTATCTCAACTACTACCTCTTTAAAACTAACCACATTCACACTATATATATCTATATTAAGCTTATATAAATTACTTAAAAACCTATCTATATTTTTAGTTTTAATTTTTAATACAATTATATTATTAAGATTATCTAAAAATCTATTCTTCATTAAAACTAATACTATTTATATCCCCAGATATAAATAATTCATCCTTCTTTAACTTAGATATAACTAATTTATTTCCACTTATAGATATAACTTTATATTTAGTATTTACTTTAATACTTTTATCACTAAAATTAGATATACACACATAGTTAATAATATAAATACCAGATTTATATATATGTATTTCTAAATCACTCGGATCAATATAGTTCTTTATCCTATCTAAAATCACAATATCACCTATTAAAATATATGAAAAAAAGACTTCATTAGAAGTCTTAAATAATCAATTAACTGCCCGAAGTAGTGCATGAACTACCTGCACACCAATTTGTAACCCCATTACTTGTAATATGACATCTAGCCTCATTCCACCACTCAGTAGGAACGTGGCAATATACATCACCATTAGTACATTTCCATATTTCGCCACCTTGTGCATATCTGCAATTAGACTCACCAAATACTTGAGTTGCATGATTAAGATTATCAGCTGAATATTTATTAGAAAAACAATTTATATCTGAATCTCCATTACCTCTATATAATATACATATTTCAGGGTCATCATTCCTAGTAAATTCGGTTGTATCTCCAGGCCATCTTATAAATACATTTTTATTTAATAAAGAGTAATCTGCTACAGCAGTATTTGATCTTGTAACAAAACTATCAAAAGCATTATCACTTCGCGTAAGAAATGAAGTCATTTCATCATATACATATGTACCAGTATTTATTCTATCTCCAAAGTATAAACTAGTGCTCTCATTACTACCATCTTCCCATATATCATTACTATTACTACATACCTTTGTCGCATGGGAATCATCTTCTGGATATATTTCATCATTGATATCATAACCTAAATCATTATATAATATCCAATTTTTACATGCAGTCTGATTAGTTACTGTATATGTATAACCCATCCAATAATTATCCATTAAAAATTGTGATGCACTATAATTGGTACCTATATCAGAACTATTAGTACATACATTATTTGAATATAATGTTGCATCTGTATCAGTTTCTCCCCATGAAACAAATAGTGACTTTATAGCTGGTTTACATAATGTCTCATTAGTTACTGCATATACTAAAGAATATTCAAATGTATATAAATATTCTGGGGCATTTGGATCGCCTTGTGTACAACTTATACTATCTTTTGTACCACTACATTTTATTCCTGCAAATTTACTTCCACTTGCTCCTTTTAATTTTACTGTTGCGACTCCATTTAAATTATATGTAATTGTACAACTTGAATAATTGTCATTTAATTTTGCAACATCAGTACATGGTATACTTGTTTCATCATAATTTGGATTTATAGCTTGTTGAGCCAAATAATCTTTTTCTGCATTTGTTGCTATTAATCTTGCGCTACTTTCCATACTCTTTAATCTTGATTCTTGTATTGTATTCATTATTTGTGGTATTGCTATTATAAGTATTACTGCTAATATTACTATTACTGCTAATAACTCTACCAATGTAAAGGCTTTCTTCTTATTCTTTTTCATATCTTACTCCTATCTTATATCTTTATTATATCATTCTTATATATTTTTTTAAACTATAAATAAAAAAATTAGACATAGTCTAATTTAATTTGTTTTTTATTATTGAACTAACTAAAGACATATCAGCTTTACCCTTTAATTTTGATGAAGCCTCTTTCATAACACTTCCCATATCTTTAATACTAGTAGCATTAACTGTTTTAATTATATGATCAATTATATCAATAATTTTTTCTTCACTTAATTGCTCAGGCATATAACTTGATAATATTTTGATTTCTTCATTTGTTTGATCAATTAAATCCTGTCTATTACCTTTTTCAAATTCAACTATTGATTCTTTTCTAGTTTTAATTTGTTTACCAATTATTACTATTATATCCTCATCTGACACTTTTTCTAATTTCTTATTAATTCTTTCTAAATCAATAGATCCTTTTAACATTCTTAATGTTTGAAGTCTTAAAGTGTCTTTGGATTTCATTGCTTCTTTAATATCATTAGTTATTCTTTCTAACATATTATCACCTAATCATAGTTTCTATTTTTTCTATTTTGTTTTCTACTATTAATAATAGCATTTTTCTTTGCTTCTCTTCTTAATACTCCTGGTTTACTGAAATGTTCCCTTTTCTTCTTTTCAGAGAGAGTACCACTTTTTGCTACTTGTTGCTTAAATCTCTTAAGTGAATTCTCAAAACTACCTTTTACAACAGTTCTAGTCATTATTTTATCCCTCCCTCCAACTTAAATTCAAATGAATTATACCACCAAATATGATATATTTCAACAATTTTCTTAATAAGACACAAAAAAAAGCACTACTTAGATGCTTCTTCTTTTGATAATACTTTTTTGCCCTTATAATATCCACATTCAGTACATACTCTATGTGGTCTTATAATAGCTCCACAATTAGAACACTTAGTTGTACCATTTTCTTCTATTTTATAATGAGTACGACGCATTCTTTTTCTTGTTTTACTTACTTTTCTAAATGGAACTGCCATGTTATCCCCTCCTCATTTAATCTTCTCTTATGAATCTCCATCCATCTCCAGATATAGGAGTATCATCAATATCCGCACTTACAACTCTTAATGGGATTTCCAATACAATATTTTGCCATATAATTGAAATAATATCAATAGTATTTTGATTTATTTTTACATATTCTTCATCAAAATCATCTTCATTTGATAATTTTAACTCTGTTTTTATATCAAATGGATAATCGACGTCTTTCAATGTAATAGCGCAAGGAAGTACCATTGTACCTTTAATTTCAAGACTCATACTATATGAAGAATCTGTAACTCTTCTTATATGTGCATTAACATCCACTGGACTTAAATGTCTTATATCTGTGTTTTCATATAATGATTCATTTAATATAATTGTATCATTATATTCTAATTCATTTGTCAATCTGTTTTGTAATCTAGTTAAATCTAACATAATCACTCACCTAGTAAATTATACTAGTTTTATTATAGAATTGCAAGTTTTATTTATCTTTATCCATATTAAATTTCTTAACTTTTAAAGGCTTTTTAACTCTAACTGCTGATTTTTCTGTATTAACTATATTTTCATCTAACTCAGGTTCATACAATTTGATTTGCGGATAATATAGTCCATATTGTGATAATTCATATGGTGTCGCATCAATCATACCTTCATCCATCATATCTTTAAATAAATCTAAATCTGCTGATATTTCTTCTACATCTGCAAAATCTAATTTTATATTTCCAGAATAAACATCCTCTTCAGGCTCAATTGGATAACTACCTATAAATTCATGTAAGTACCCATTTTGGTTAACCCATACTGTTCTCAATCCAACATTTACAAGTACTACCCCGTCTATTGTAACATCATTATCACTAAATATAAGTTTCTTTAATACAAAAATAACACCTTTTGGTATATTCATATTATTAATAGTAATATTATCACTAAGCTTCAGTATATATTGCTCTTTATCATCAATAACTTTTCTTTCTACAGCAATCTTTGAACCATTCTTTGTTTTCATTGCAAATCTTTCTGTACCTATCATTTCTTCATGTGTCTTCATACCATCACCCAATTAAATTTTAACATATAACTTCCAATAATTCTACAATTTATGTTAAAATTAATGTGAGGTGTAATTATGAGAATTGATAAAATTAACTATTATTTAGATATTGCAGAAGCTGCATTAGAAAGAAGTACATGCATAAGAAGAAATTTTGGTGCAATAATTGTTAAAAATGATGAGATAATTTCTACTGGATATAATGGTGCTCCAAGAGGTAGAAAAAATTGTACTGATTTAGGATATTGTATGAGGGAAAAATTAAAAATTCCAAGAGGAGAAAGATATGAACTATGTAGAAGTGTTCATGGAGAAGAAAATGCTATAATAAGTGCATCAAGAAGAGATATGATAGGTGCTGATTTATATTTGGTTGGTAAAAATTATAATGATGGTTCATATGTTAAAGATGCAAGACCTTGCTCAATGTGTAAAAAAACTATAATTAATTCGGGAATTAATAAAGTATATATTAGAAATGATAAAGAGAATTATACTGTAATCGATGTACAAGATTTTATAGATAATGATGAATCATTAGAAGGAACTTTAGGTTATTAATGAATGTTATTGGAATAATTGCAGAATATAATCCATTCCATAATGGACATTTATATCAAATAAATAAAATAAAAGAATTATATAAAGATTCTATTATAATTGTGATAGTTAATGGGAATTTTACTCAAAGAGGAGATATTTCAATAATAAATAAATGGGATAAAGCTAGAATACTACTAAATCATAATGTAGATTTAGTAATTGAACTTCCTACATTTTATGGAATAAATAATGCTGATATATTTAGCAAAGGAGCATTAAAAATACTAAATGAATTAAAGATAGATACTCTAGTATTTGGTACAGAAAGAGATAACTTAGATGATTTTTATAAACTAATTAAATGTAAAAAAACTAATGAATACAAGAAATTATTAAAAGAATATTTAAATAAAGGTTATTCTTATCCAAAAGCATCATTTGAATCTTTAAAGAAATTGACAAATATAGAATTATGTACTCCAAATGATATACTTGCACTATCATATATTGAAGAAATAGAAAATAACAAATATAATATTAAACCATTAAATATTAAAAGAACAGCTGATTATCATTCAAAAGAATTAACAAATAGTGCTACATCTATTAGAGAAGCATTAAAAAATAATATTGATATATCTAAATATGTACCTAGAGATGTTATAAAATATATAAGTAATGTATCTTTAAATGATTATTTTGATTTAATAAAATATAAAATATTATCTAGTGATGATCTAACAATATATCATGATATTAAAGAAGGAATAGATTCTAGAATCAAAAAATATATATTAGAATCAAATAATTTAGATGAATTAATAAATTTAGTTAAAACAAAAAGATATACATATAATAGGATAAAAAGAATATTACTATATATATTGTTAGATATTAAGAAAGATATACAAATAAATGATTATATTAGATTACTAGGATTTAATGACAAAGGTAAAAAATATATTAAAAGTATTAAAAAAGAAATTAATATACCATTAATATCTAATTATAGTAATAATAAAGATTTATTAGAATTTGAATATAAAGTAAATACTATATATTCATTAAAACAAACTAACATAAATGAATATATAAAAAAAGAATTAAATAATCCAATAGAGATTAAATAATTCTTTTTTATTATTAGCTTATCCATTCACCGCATCCACCATTTATATTACATTCTTTTCCAGAATGATATCCTTCTTGGCAATAAAATTCATTACCACTAGATAAACTTGTTCTATTAACACGGCACCTAAAACGCCTTCCTCCAGTATTTTGTTCACATACAATTGTATTATTCCATTCAGCAATAACATTGCAGTTACTTTCCCCAAATACATTCTTCAATTGATCATCAATTGTATTATCAAAAGTAAAACAATTAAAATCATTATTAGTATTACCTTTATATTTAATGCAAACAGCTTTATCAGTTGTAGAATCAAATTCATCAGTATCTCCAGGCCATCTTATAAATACAATAGAATTAATATCATTAGGATTTGTATAAGTTTCAGTACCTTGATATACTCTAGTTGAGAATTGATTATATGCATTTTCCCTATTTAAAAATGCATATAAATTGTATTCATTACCAATACTGTCAGCAAACCATTCACTTGTTGTTAAAACTATACCTCCAGTATCATATCCATTACCATTACAAACACTAGTAGCAATTGCATTTGCCTCACTTTCTAAATAGCCCCATTTATTTATATAATCATCTTTTATTTTAGTTTCACACTCCGATTTATTAGTCACTATATAATTATATAAGTATCTTTCATTATCAATAAACCAATCATCAGCTGTAGATTCTGTATATTCATCAATATTATTAGTATTGCTACATATTTTTTGAGCACTTAATTCAGCGCTTGAAACATCGTAGTTAAAGTTATTTATCAAATCTCCTTTCACAAATGTTTTACAAGCGTTTGCATCAGTTACAGTATATAAATCTACTCCATCAGTTGTAGTTTTAGTTGTAAATGAACTTATACTAGAACTGCTAATACCATTGCTAGACACTCCTGTAAAAAACCAATCACTTGTAGTAGTATATCTTATTGTATCTAAATTATTACATACTTTATAAGCTGTTGAAGCAGCATAATAATCAGGTTCTCCATTATTCATTTCTTTTTGTTTAATAAATGGTAAACAACTTGATTTGTTAGTTACAGTATAGAAATCAGCACCATAGCGATTTATTTTACTTACAAAAGAACTTATTTCTGAATAAGTAAATAATCCATTTGCAATTGATTCATCAATATAATCAGATGCTGTAAAAGCTAGGCTTGATTTTGTGCATATTTTATAAGCATCTGAAGTAAGTCGATAATTACTTTTGTTATAATGCAATTCTTCAATTCTTTTTACAGCATTAACACAATTTGCTTCATTTGTTATTGTATATGTATATAATTCTCTAGGAATTCCAAATGAATACACATATTCTGATACATTATCTCTCTGTATACAATTCATTTCATCTTTTGTACCTGTACATGTTATTCCTGCAAACTTACTGCCACTTGCTCCTTTTAATTTTATTGTTGCTGTGCCATTACTATTATATGTAATTGTACAACTCGAATAATCATCATTTAATTTTGCAACATCAGTACATGGTATACTTGTTGCATTATAATTTTGATTTACTGCTTGCTGACTTAAATAGTCTTTTTCTGCATTTGTTGCTATTAGTTTTGCACTACTTTCCATACTTTTTAATCTTGTAGATTTAATTGTATTCATTATTTGTGGTATTGCTATTATTAGTATTACTGCTAATATTACTATTACTGCTAATAATTCTACTAATGTAAATCCTTTCTTTTTCATAATACACTCCTCATATTCTATAATTTTATTATATCACATAAAAAAAGTAATTATATTTCAAAATAATAAAAATACAAATCTAGACAACTAAATTTGTATTTTTATTAAATATTATTTAAAATTTGGGTAATAAGTAAATTCCATTATCTCATCTTTTACTGGATGTTTAAACTTTAATTTATATGCCCATAGGTGTATTTGAATTCCTTCTTTATCTATTCCATATTTTTGATCACCATATATTGGATATCCATGATGTGATAATTGTACTCTGATTTGATGATGTCTACCTGTTAATAGATTTATATCTATTAATGAAAAATTATTTCTATATTCAATTAAATTATATTCTAAAATAGATTCTTTACCATCATCTCTCACATATGATGTATTAGTATTTTCATCTTTATATAATTTATCAATTAGTTTTTCATGTTCTAATACATGATTATGTACTAAAGCCATATATCTTTTTTCTATTTTCTTTTCTCTTATTAAATTTGAAAGTCTAGATGCAGCTTTACTAGTTTTTGCAAATACCATTACACCACCTACTGGTCTATCTAATCTATGAACTAATCCAAGATATACATTGCCTGGTTTATTATATTTTTCTTTTAAATAAGATTTTATCATAGTAAGTAAATCTGTATCTTTACTAGAATCTTCTTGTACAGGTATATTATAATCTTTTACTACTACTATAATATGATTATCTTCATATAATATTTTCATTTTTCCCATCTTCCATATATACCACAAGGAAGTACTATATCACTATTTTTTAAAGGCAATCCAACTTCACCTGAAGTAATAGTTCCTTTATTCTTTATGCATATTTTTAATATGTTTTCTAATACTTTACAAGAAAGACCTGTTGTATAACTATTTATTAAAAAGAACAATGGATTATCACTTAATACTTGAGTACACAATTTTACTAATTTAAATAAATTCGTTTCTATATCCCAAACCTCACCATTAGCTCCTCTTCCATAACTAGGTGGATCCATTATAATTGCATCATATTTATTGCCTCTTCTTATTTCTCTTTCAACAAATTTTATTACATCATCTACTATATATCTAACCGGTTTAGATTCTAGTCCAGATGATATAACGTTCTCTTTAGCCCAAGAAACCATGCCTTTAGATGAATCTACATGACATACTGAAGCTCCAGCATAAAGACACGCTACTGTTGCCCCACCTGTATATGCGAATAGATTTAGTACTTTAATTTCTCTATTAGAATTCTTAATTTTATCTATCATATAATCCCAATTAACTGCTTGTTCTGGAAATAAACCCGTATGTTTAAAACTCATTGGTTTAATATTAAACGTTAAATCTTTATACTTTACTTGCCAATTTTCGGGTAATTTAGTTTTATATTCCCAATGACCCCCACCTTTATTACTTCTGTGGTATATAGCATCATAATTACCAAAACTATTATCATTATCCCATATTATTTGTGGATCTGGTCTTACTAGTATGTATTTACCCCATCTTTCTTTTTTCATACCATTTTTCATTTCTAAAAGTTCATAATCTTTCCAATTATTTGCTATATTCATTATTTCAACTCCTCTAATCTAACACTTACTAATTTAGAAACACCAGATTCTTGCATTGTTATACCATAAAGTACTTTTGCATATTCCATAGTTTTCTTTTTATGTGTAATTATTATAAATTGTGTAGATTCTTCCATTTTCTTAACATACTTACCAAATATATCAACATTTGCTTCATCAAGTGGAGCTTCTACTTCATCTAATATACAGAATGGTACTGGTTTAACTCTTAATATTGCAAATAAAAGTGATATTGCAGTAAGAGCTTTTTCTCCTCCGGAAAGAAGCGAAATAGATGTTAATTTTTTACCTGGAGGAAGTGCTATAATTTCAATTCCAGTGTTTAAAACATCATCTGGATTAGTTAATTTTAATTCTGCATCTCCACCATTAAATAATTCTTTAAATACCTTTTTAAATTCTATTTGAATTTGCTTAAATGTAGAATTAAACTCACTAGTCATTACTATATCCATCTCTTTTATTATTTCTAATAATGTATTTTCTGCTTTAAATAAATCGTTTTTTTGATTATTTAAAAATTCATATCTAGTTTTTACTCTCTCATATTCATCTATTGCACCAAGATTTACTAAACCAAGTTCATTTATAATTTTCTTTAATTCATTCACCTTTTTTCTAGCATCATTAATTGGTAATGATAATACATAATCTCTTTTAGCCTTATCATAAGTAATACTATATTCTTCAGTTAAAGTATTAAGGAGTGTATCCAACTTTACATCTAATCTACCTACTTTTATTTCTAACTCTTTTAATTCATTCTGTTTTTTATAATATTCACTACCACTAGTCTTAAATTCATGCTCTAAAGTATTTATTTCATCTTGTATATCTTTAACTAGTGCATTTAATTTATTTATTTCATTAACTATAGTTTCTCTTTCTTTAACTTTAGAATAATATTTATCCAATATATTTTCTTCTTCTTTACTTAAACTAGAATTCAATATATTGTTTGTACCATTAATATTAGTCTCTATATCACTTAATTTTTCATTAACATTATCTAACTCATTAGATTTTATATTTAACAATTCATCATTATATATCTTTTTTCTCTTTAAACTATCTATTTTTATAATTAATTTATCTAATAACTCATTATTATTATTAATATTTATAGTTAATAAATCCATATCTTTTTTTAAACTATTATTTTCTCTTATTAATTTGTCTAGTTCCATTTTATCTAAAATAATACTATTGCTCTTTTTATTTATTCCACCAGTTAAACTACCTCCAACATGTATTATTTCACCATCTAATGTAACTATTCTATATTTATGATTAAGTTTTTTACTTATCATATTAGCAGTTTTCATATCATCTACTACTATAATATTACCCAATTGATTTAATATAATATTAGTATATTTTGAATCATATTTAACAAGATTGGATGCTATATCTATAAATCCTTTATTATCTTTTAAAATATTATATACATTTGGATCTATAGTTTTAGGTTCAATTATATTAAGAGGAAAAAATGTAACTCTACCTAAAGAATTACTCTTTAGATAATTAATTGCACTTTCTGCATCTTTTTCAGTTTCAGTAATTATAAATGAAGCACTAAAACCTAATGCTGTATCTATTGCATTCATATACTTATCTTCTATTTCTACAATATTACCAATTGCATCACATATACCATTTAATTTTGGATTATTTAATACACTTTTAACAGCATATGAATACTTATCATTATTATCAATAGAATTCTCTAATAAATTAATTCTATAATCATTATTAGTAATCTTTTTATCAATAATACTATATTCATTAGATAATTTGCTTTTTTCAATATCACATTTATCTATTTCTATATTTAATTTACCTATTTCTCTATTAGTAATATCTAATTCTTTATGTATATTTTCTATATCATTTTCTAATATTTCTTTATTATTATTATATTTTAATTTATCTTCTTTAAATGATAATATACTATCATGTAATTTAACATCATCAACTTTATATTTTTGCCTTTCTGATATTATATTTTTCTCACCATTTAACTTTTCTACTTCTTTTGTAACATTAACTAATTCTTCTTGTTTAGAATATAATTTATCATTTAAATTAGACAATTCAATCTTTTTCTTAGATAAAGATGCATCAAAAGAAGTATTAGATGTAGACAATTCTATAATACTCTTGTTTAATATTTCTATTTTATTTTTTGATTCATTATATTCTAGATTTAAAGCATCCAAATCATGTACAATCAAAGATATTTCAACATCTTCTAATTCTTTTTTTGTTTTTAAATATAAACTTGCTTTTTCACTTTGTTCCTTTAAAGGGGTAACTTGTAATTCTAATTCATTAATAATATCATTTACTCTATCAATATTATCATGAGTTTTATCTAATTTTCTTTGTGCTTCTTCTTTCCTTTTTTTATACTTTAATACTCCAGCAGCACTTTCAAACACTATTCTTCTATCTTCAGCTTTAGTACTTATAATATTTGATATATCTCCTTGCGATATAATTGAAAATGATTCTTTACCACTACCACTATCTATTAACAATTCAATAATATCTTTTAATCTTACTTTTTCATTATTTATAAAGTATTCATTTTCGCCCGTTCTATATATGCTTCTTTTAATAGAAACCTCAGTATAATCTATCTTTAATGAATGATCACTATTATCAAACACAAGAGTTACAGATGCATTATTTGATGGATTTCTAGTCTTACTGCCAGAAAATATAACATCAGCCATTGCGCCATCTCCCCTTAGAGATTTAACTGATTGCTCACCTAAAACCCAACGAACAGCATCTACAATATTACTTTTACCACTACCATTAGGTCCAACTACACCTGTAATACCCTTTTCAAGTTCTATATTTATTTTATCTGCAAAAGATTTAAATCCATTTATTTTAATTTGTTTTAATATCATATATGCACCTTCTAACATTAAAATTATACTATAAAATAAACATATTAACAAGAAAAAAGACTATTAGTATAGTCTTAAAATATTTCTTTAAATATATATATAATTGTTTTAAAAAATATCTTTAAATCTAATATAAAACTCAAATTATTTATATATTCATCATCTAGTTCTAATTTTCTCTTATGAGTAAGAGTATACCTACCACTTATTTGTGATAAACCTGTAAGTCCAGGTCTTACAGTATGTCTTAATTTACTATATGGTATTGGTAAAGGATCATCAACTATAAATGGCCTTGGACCAATTATAGACATATCACCTTTTAATACATTTAAAAATTGTGGTATCTCATCTATACCTGTTTTTCTTATAAATCTACTCAATTTAGTAGTTTCTTTTGTAAAATCATTCATAGTTTTAAATTTATATATTTCATAAGGCTTTTCATTTAAACCAATTCTTCTTTGTTTAAATATTGCACTACCTTTAAATTCAATTTTAGTTATTATATACATAATTATATAAATTGGTATAAGCATAATTACAAATACTGCTGCTATTATTATATCTAATATTCTTTTAATATATTTTCTATACATTAGCCATCTTATTTAAGGCATCTTTTGCTGCATTTTGCTCTGCTTCTTTTTTAGTTTTACCTATACCTGTACCATATATAATATTTTCAACAACTACATTTATCTCAAATTCTTTATCATGTGATGGACCTTTTTCATTTACTAAAACATACTCTAATGACATTTTATCTGTTTGTACCAATTCTTGCAATTTTGATTTATAATCATTAAATAACTCCTCATTCTTATTTATTGATCTAATAACTGTTTTATTTACAAATTCTTTTACTTTATCTATACCCTGATCTAAATATAAAGCTCCAATAAAAGCTTCAAACACATCAGCAAGAATAGCTTTTTTATGTCTACCGCCACTATTTTCTTCACCTTTACCAAGTCTTAAATATTCATCAAAATGACAATTCAATGAATACTCACTCAATGCTTCTTCACAAACATGACTTGCTCTTACCTTTGTCATTTCACCTTCAACTAAATGCCTATTGATATATAAGTATTCAGTTACAATAAAGTCTAATACTTTATCACCCAAAAATTCTAACCTTTCATAATTCTCTGCCTCTTTATTTTCATTGCAGTATGAACTATGCGTAAAAGCTGTTAAAAATAATTCCATATCATTGGGAATAATTTTAAGTTCATCCAATATTTTCATTATATCACCAATTATATTATACCATTTTTTATCTTTTGTTTTACAAAAATATTATTTTGTAATAAAATATAATTGGTGATTATATGAAATACTTACTCATAGGTATTATAAAAATATATCAATTAATACCTGGACCATGGCATAAAATGTGTAGATATAATCCAACATGTTCTAATTATTCCATTGAAGCTATCAAAAGATTTGGAGCTTTTAAAGGAAGTATAATTAGTATAAAAAGAATATTAAGGTGTGCCCCTTGGGGTGGTATGGGATATGATCCTGTACCAGAAAGGAAAAATCAATGAAAAAAATTTTTATAAGTTTATTATTAGTAATAGTAACATTATCATTAACTGGTTGTAAAAGAGATAGTATGGAAAATATTACAATATATACTACTACATATCCTATAGAATATATAACCAATAGATTGTATGGAAAACATAGTGTAATTAATAGTATATATCCAAGTGAAATTATTGAATTGTCTGACAAATTAATAAATGATTATAGTCAAAGTGATTTATTTGTATATAATGGATTAAGTAATGAAAAGAATTATGCAGTAAATATGCTTAATAATAATAAAAATCTAAAAATAGTGGATGCTACATTAGGTATGGAAAATAGCACTAGTATTGAAGAATTATGGCTAGATCCATCAAACTTTTTAATGTTATGCCTAAATATAAGAAATGGTATGAAAGAATATATTACAAATGGTGTATTAAGAAAGCAAATTGATGAAAATTATGAAAAACTAAAATTAGATATATCAGAATTAGATGCTGATATAAAATTATTGGTTGAAAATGCTAGTGACAATCACTTATTAGTATCTAATAATGCACTAAACTTTTTAGAAAAATATAATGTAACAGTATATTCAGTAGATAGTAAAAACACTTTAACTGATACTATTAAAAATGAAATAAAAAAACAAATTAACAATAAACATATTAAATATATAATAATGTTTGAAGAAGATATATTAACAGATGAAGTAGAAAAATTTATCACTGATAATAATATTGAAAAAATATACTTTGATTCATTAAATATTTTAACTACTGAAAATAAAAATAGTGAAAAGAATTATATTTCAATTATGAATAGTAATCTTTCAGTATTAAGACAAGAATTATATGAAGAATAACAAAAACAAAATCAATTGATTTTGTTTTTATTTTGTTTCTATAATAAGTTTAATAGCTGTTCTTTCCTCACCATCTATCATGATATCAGAAAAAGCAGGGATGCATATTAAATTTTTACCTGTAGGTGCAACAAATCCTCTTGCAATAGCAATTCCTTTTATAGCTTGATTTAATGCTCCTGCACCTATAGCTTGAATTTCAACACTACTCTTTTCTTTTAAAACATTAGCCAGTGCTCCAGCTACTTTATTTGCATCTGATTTAGATGATACTTTCAATATTTCCATATTTATTCCTCCTGAATTAATATATGAAAAAAATAACAATTTAGAACTACATATCTAAATTATTATTTTTATATGCTTTAAGCAAATTTTGATATATCGATAAAACTGTCATTTGACCTACACCACCAGGTACAGGAGTTATATATGAACAAATATCTTTTACTTCTTCATAATTAACATCACCATATATTTTACCATCTGCTCTATTTATACCAACATCTATTACAACTGCACCTTCTTTAACCATTGATGATGTAATCATATGCTTTTTACCAACAGCAACAATTAATATATCTGCAGTTTTTGTAATATCCTTAAGATTTGATGTATAACTATGACAAATAGTTACAGTAGCATTATTATTAAGCATCAAAGAAAACATTGGTCTACCTACTAGTTCACTTCTTCCAACTATTACCACATTTTTCCCACTTACTGAAATATCATAATATTTTAATATTTCTAATATTCCATTAGGTGTACATGGAACCAAACAATCTTTATTATGCATAAGTAATCCTGCATTAATGTCTGTTAAACCATCAACATCTTTTTTATGACACACTCTATTTTGTATCTTTTCTTTATTTAAATGTTCTGGTAATGGTAACTGTACTATTATACCATCTATTGACATATCATCATTTAATCTATCAATTGTTGCAAGAATTAAATCTTCTTGTACATCCTCAGGAAATTTAATATATTCAAAATTACAACCTAATTCTAATCCCGTTTTTTCTTTATTACTTACATAAACGTTACTTGCTGGATTATCTCCAACTTGAATTACTGCAAGTCCAGGTTTCCTCTTTAATGTACTTATTTCTTTTTTTAATTCTTCTATTTTCTCTTGTTTTATCTTTTTACCATCTAATATCTGCATATTATTCCCCCAATCTTTTTTCTAGTTTCTCTTTTATATCATATACTTCTTTACAACCCATAAATACTATTACTGCATTTTTATGTCTTAATAATGGATTTATACATTCAGTATAATTTATATCAATCAAATTATCTACACTACCAATCTTTAAATGCTCCGCATTTTTAAGTTCATTAACTATTAACATTGGTGAAGAATTAGGATATTCCTCTTGAGTTTCTCTATCACTAAATATATCAGTAACATATGCTTTATCAGCAACACTCAATGCATCTGCATATTCTTTATATAATGCTTGAGTTCTAGAGAAAGTATTTTCTAAAAATACTGCTACCAATTCCTTATTAGGATATTTTTGCCTTACTGCTTCTAATGTTACTTTAATTTCTGTAGGATGGTGAGCATAATCATCAATTGTTATTATATCTCCTATAGTTTTTTCTTTAAATCTCCTCTTTGCACCCTTAAATGATTTTATACTATCATGAACTTCATCAATATTAAGTCCTTCTATATAACTTAATATAATCACACTTAAAGCATTTAAAACCATATGCTTACCATATAATGGCAAATCAAAATGTCCTATGAACTCATTATAATGATATACATCAAAAGAACTACCTTCATGATTTAGTATTATATTCTTTGCTATCCATTCATTATCTTCATTAAAACCATAATATATTAGTTTCTTATCTGTTTTTAAACTTCTAACATTTAAATCATCACCACATGCAATTACATTACCATCACATTGCCTTAAAAACTCTTCATATGCATCTTTCATATCTTCGATGTCTTTATAATAATCAACATGATCTAATTCTATATTAGTAAGAATGATATTTTTAGGATAATAATTTAAAAAATGTCTTTTATACTCACAAGCTTCTAAAAAGAAATATTTATTAGCAGCCATTGCATGACCAGTACCATCACCAATCAAATAATTAGCTCCTACTAAATCATCAAAAACATGTGAAAGTAATGCAGTTGTAGTAGTCTTACCATGGCAACCACATATACATGTTGTATTATAATTATTTACTAATTCATGAAGCATATCATAATAATAATACCTTTTAAGACCTAATTCAATTGCCTTTTTTACTTCAACATTAGATTCATCAAATGCATTACCAATTATAACTATCATATGATCATCAATATTACTTTCGTCAAAAGGAGTTATCTTTATTCCTCTTTTAACTAGTTCATCTTCTGTAAACAAATGATGTGTAACATCAGATCCTTCCACTTCATTACCTAAATCTTTCAAAATAAGTGCAAGTGCACTCATTCCTGAACCCTTTATTCCAATAAAATGATATTTCATAAATCTCACTTCCTAATTAATCATATTATAATTATACCACTAATTGCTAATTTATTAAGTTTTTTATATAAAAAAATAGTGCTTAACACTATTACTATGTACGATGAAAACCAGAAATATAATGGCCATCATTATATATACTATAACTTACATATCCTTTAATTTCAGAATTATCTCTAGGATCAAGTATCGGACAATCTAAATATTTATTTTCACATAAATCATCAATATCAATGCTTACAGAGTCTCCAACTACATTCAATTCCTCATATAAATCAGGATTATCAAGCATATAATTTTGAGCAACTCTTTCTATTTCATTCACTATATCAGTATATAATGCATTTTTCTTTTTATTATATATATCTAATACATTAGGTACAGCAATCATAGCTAACATACCAAGAATTGCTATTACAGCAATTAATTCTATTAAAGTAAATCCCTTTTTCATACTATCACCTATTATAATTATATCACATATATAAAAATTACCACAATATTTTTATCGTGGTAATTTATTATTCATTTTCCTTAATTTCTACTTTAGTATTAGCAGAATCTTCTAATAATTTTGGATTATCAAATATATACTGCAATATTTTAGCAGATTTAACAAAATAATAACCATCTGCTATTCTCTCATCAAAATTCATACCAAATTCACATAATTTTCTTATCTCTTTTTTACCATTTACTATTACTTCTTCATCTTTAATTTCTCCCATAGTCACAAGTGAAGAACATGTTCCAAAGTTTGTTATATTATGGTATATAGCACCACATTTTATACTACCTAAATTAGATACCATCATACTACTATAATATACATTGTCACTTACTAAACTCTTAGGAAGCATTCCATTTTTATCAAACCATTTTAATATACCAACTACTGGTACTCTTATTATATTAGGAAGTTTACCTAATATATCAATTGCACTATTTGCGCCTTCTTTTTTAGATTTTTTATTTCTAAAGCCACTTACCTTTTCCATTATTTTTTTACTAATTGATTCCAAATTATCATTTTCATTTATTGGAATCATAATCATAACCTCTTCACTCTTATCATCAAAAGAAACTTTAGCAACAAAACTTATAACAACATCATTATGTTCATAAACATGTCTATTAGCAATAAATCTATTTAATTTTGGTCTATTATATAAAGTTTTACCAATAGCAGTTACAAATGTATGAAAATATGTAATATCACTACCATTCTTTTTCTTATTATTTACATATTTAACAAGTTCTGTAACATCCATCTTCTGATTTATATATACATCACTATCACATCTTTGTGGTTTTAAATCAACAAGTATTTGTTCCATACCACCTAAATTTCTAATTCTTTTCGCATCTTTCCTCATAAATCCTCCTATGCATAATAATCAAATATGCCTAAACATAAATATAAATTTATAAATATCAATATTATCTTTCTTAATTGCATTAATAGTCTTCTTCATTATAACAATATATAACTATTGTAAGATCTATTATACCATCACTTTAACTTATAATTTTATTTTAGCATATTACATAAATAAAAAAAAGAATTATTATTTAAATAATTCTTTATCATAAAAGCCTTTAAATTTAATTTTACTTTTATCATTAAATGTTATAACTATAATATTATTTTCCAACTCACTTATATTAGATACATACTTATTATATTTCTTAATAGTATCACCTTCAACATATAACATTTCATTATCTGAGGTTATAATAAATTCAGTAGGAACATTTTTAAATCCACTAATATTATTACCCATACCAACTAATATAATATTTTTAACTTTAACATCTTTATTATCCTTTTTAAATACTTCACCATTAATTTTAGATATTGACATATCAGAATATAATATATATTCATTATTTATGTACATCATATCTTTATCATAAGGAAATAAGGTATATACATCATACAATTTGTTTTTTGCGGTTAATACTACAAAACTCATATGATTTATATTAATGTAACTTTTTACTTTTAAATTTGTAAAATTAACAATTTTTTCATTGGGAATATCAATTTTATTGATATATAACTCATTTAAATTGTCATTATTCAACACAAACTTATATAAATTTCCATCTTCAGTTATGCCAAAAGCATTTAATCCTTTTTCGAAAAACATACTAGCATCATATAATGTATTAAATTTTACATTCTCAAGTACTTCCTTATTACTTGAATTCAAACTTATATGTAAATGCTTTTCATCATCAATATACAATTTGCCAACATTATTATCATTAATAACAGTAAATTCAATTTTATTGATGACATTATAAAATATATTATCTTTATAAGACTCATTATATTCAATTGAATTAATGTGTTTTATTCCCTCATACTGAAAAGTAAAACTTTTAGAATCACTTTTATCAGATTTCATAAATTTGTAATATGATAAGTATCCTACAAATACTAAAAACATTATAACAAATACAATCAACACTATCCTTAACTTTTTATTCATATAATCACCCATTACTTTATATCTTAACCCATTTTCTTAACAGAGGCTTCTTTAGCCATATTTAATTCTTCTGTAGTAACTCTCATTGATTCAGGAATCCAATTTAAATATATATGTACCATATCATTGTGAGAGTAATAACCTCTTCCACCTTCTTTTCCAAATGGAAAAAACTCAAACATATATTCATCTTCTTCATTTGTTAATTCTCTATCATAATATTCAATCCAAAAATTGGCCGCCATAACAACGTTATCTACCAAACGTAGTTGTATATCATTGTTACAAAAATATGGATGAATACCTTCAAACTCTACTACTTCATGATTCATAGCATTCCAAGTTAATGGTCCAAAATCTTCACCTGTAGTGTGATAAGTAAATAATTCCTCATTAGTAAATAAATCCTTAAATTTATATATATTTTCATTTGGAGTATTATATACATATCCAAACATTACTTTTGGTTTACCTTCAATGAAGAAACAAGCTGAGAAATAAAGATTTGAATCATTTATTTCATCGTCATCATATGTTTCATATTTTTTCATTTCTTCAGCTTCTTCTTCTTCTGAAAGTCTTTTAAATACCAATTCACTTGAATCATCAATAACTGGTTCTTCATTAATTTCAATATTTTCATTTTCAACAATTGGTTCTATAGTTGGTTGTGGAGTAGGTTCTGGGGTTGCTTTAATAATAGGATCAACGGATGGAGAAGGTATAACAGTTTCAATAGGTGTTACCGTTTCCTCTATAATATCCGTTTTATCTAAAGAATAATTGTCACATCCAACTAAAATACTAGATGCCAATAATACTGCTGCAATTTGCGTTGCTATTTTGCCATTATACTTATTATTTCTCTGTAATTTCATAATGCCTCCTTAATTTGAATAAATATATTATATGCAATAATTTATATTTGTCAATTTAATTGTTAACAACCTCCTGTTTCTGTATACGTAGCTGTAACAATGTCTTCTCGTTTTGAAGGATCTGCATAATATGAGACTCTTGTAAAAACGCAGTGTGTTTCTGTTGTTATAGTTCTCTGATGATTAGAACATATACCTTTTTTTACTGTATAATATGTACTACCTATATAACGTATATTTTTTTCATTTTTAGAGCAATTAGTCTCATGCCAACATGTTTTATAACCACATTGAATTGCATCTGCTTTATTTTCACAAGCTGTGCATGAATCCGCCCCACAAGAATCACATGCATTATAGCCACATATACTAGCATCTGTTACATCACCACACCATGCACACGTATTATATTCTATACATTTGTTTTTATTATTTGGATCATATTTTTTGCAACCGCATGCTCCACAACTCCTAGGCTTACATGTAGCTGCACCACATCTTGAACATTTTTTATATCCACAATGTTCCACATCATTTCCATAAAATTCACACACCTCACATGTATCCGCACCACAACTCCAATGTTCACTTTTAACCCTATCGCAGTCTGGTTTTTGCACTTCTTCATTAAAATCATAGTGACATGATTCACCATTGTAACTACTTGAAGTTCCAGGGCCATCATCTGGAGGTTGAGTTTCACAATCTGATTTATAGCATCCTTGTCCATCACCTGTTGCTGATGCAACCTGTCCATCTCCACAAGTTGCTTGTGATTTAGCTGTTTCTTCACTTGAATATGGATAATCTCCTGAACATACACAATCTACTTTATAACATCCTTCTCCATTATTAGAACATTGTTTTACTTGATTTGATGATGAACATGATATTGAATTCTTTGCATCATCTTCACTTATATGTGGATAGCTTGCTGGACATGCTTTTCCTTTTACAATTAATGTACAAGTACCAGTTTTTGTAGAATCCACTTTTGATGTTACTGTTACTGTTATTTTTTGATCTATTGGTGATAATCCATTATTTCCTTTAACTTCTCCTGTTTCTTCATTTATTGTTGCATATGTTGTATCTGATAAACTCCATTTTACATCAGTCTTTGTAGAATTCTTTGGTGTATAAACTTTCTCCATTTGCCCTATACCATTATATTCTATCTCTAAATTTTTACATCCTAATGTTTCAGGTATTCCATCCCATACTGTTACTTTACATGTTGATGTCTGTCCTCTTGTTGTTTTTACCCTTATTGTTACTTCCTTTGTACCTGTTATATTCTGCGCTGTTATTTGTGCCTTTGATAAACAATTCGAATTTGTATTATTTAACTCACATGTTTCTGGTGGGTTTGAATATTGTATTGTTAAAGCACTTGGATCGCTACTTGTCCATTCCAACTTTCTATTTGCTGCATTTGCAGGTACATATTGTGGATGTAATGTTACTTTTGTTCCAGAAGCTATTTTTATTCCTTCTGCTGGACATACAACATAACTTGAATTATCTGCACTTGGTTCATTTGGGTTTGTTTCTGGACTTAAATCATTTGGATTCTTTGGTACCAATACTTCTATATCTGTTGTACATACTTGTTTTCTTACTCTTTCTTTTATACTTTCATTTATTGTTCTTACATCTGTACTTTCACTAAATGTCCATGTATAAATATATTCATTACCTGATGATACTGGATTTGCTGTTACTATTCTTGTCTTTTCACTACTCCATTTTCCACATTCACATATTGCATATCTTGCTGTTCTTTCTTTATCTCTTGGGGCTTCCTCATCTTGACATATTCCTATTGGTAAATTTGATTCTCCCCATCCTAAAAAGCTTATATCTCCTGGTATACAATCCATCTCTTCATCTGATATGTCTGATGCACACCTATTCTCTCCACTTGATGAATCTATTTCTACTTTTGTTCCAAACTCTTGTCTTATTGTATTACATTCTTCTGCTGTCTTATCTTCACACAAAAAATCTATTACTTCATCTATTTTATATTTTGTCTCTATAACACCATCTACTCGATTTACTAATCCAAATTCTTCTCCTCTTAATGATGTTACTCCACTTCTTATTCTTAATGATATCTTAGGTGGTACTTCATTTAAATCTTCTACTATTATCTTATAGTCACCTATTGTTACATTTTGAGCAAATCTTCTTGTTAAATTCTCTATAAATTTATCTTCTGCTATTTTCATGTTTCCTGTTGTTCTATAATATTGCAAATCTATTGCATCATATGCTGCCGCTTGTGTTGTTTCTTTTATTAAATAATATACTCTATCATTATCTACTGTTACATTTTGAAATAAATTTACTACTAATATTCCAAATAATCCTAGTACTACTATTAGTACTCCCCATATCGCTTCTTTCATATTATCACTTCCTATCTATGATATCTGGATTTGCAATAATAAATTTGCTCTTATTCATCTCATTAATATTAAATGTATCATAAGGATGATTTTTATTATACTCTCTTACTCTTCCTATTTTACTTCTATCTAAAGTTATAACAAATCTTTCCATTGTTGATAAATTACTACTAGTAGAAGTTATATATTTATTTACTAATGTCTTTCCATCTGGAGTAAGACCACTCCAGTTAGCTGAAGGCTCTCTATTTGGAAATGGATTATTAACATCAATTATTCTATATTGAAATGCCTGGCCACCATATTTATCATAATTTTCATCTGTTTCTGAACCTGGTTTTGTCACAGGGAATGATAAATTTTTTACTTTATATGAACAATTTACATTTAAATTCCATACATCTCCACCTGCTATTAAATTATTACCTAAATTTCTAGCAGTTAATACTAATGAATATCCTCTATCAGTAGGATCTGATGCAACTGGCCTTGTATACTCATTAAATGATGTAAAATACTTATCTCCAGCATTACACCTATCATATCTATATGTAGATTCTATATTTCCAGTATTTAACTCCAAAAATGTATCAGCCATTGTGTATTTACCATTTAACATAACTGTTTCATTCCAACTTTTAATTGTTTTATTACTAAGTTTACAATCATAAGTCGCTTCATCAAAATTACATGCCATAGGAGTTACATTTATCTCATCCATATCTACAACTTTTGAATATTCACCCATTTGAGAAAAATGATAAGGAATAGTTTCTACATTCTGAGAAGTAGATACATTTAACTCTACATTTCCATTAAATTTATACTTATGAATATTTGATTCATCATCTGATGTAAATTCATCACAAGCTTTTTTATTTTCATAATAATTAACTATTTCTCTTCTTTTGGTTTCTTTTTCTTCACCTGATAAACTTTTATATTCATTTACCAATTCTTTTATTTTAGATTCATATTGAGTATATTTATATTCAGCAGTACAATTTCTCTTTCCACTAGCATATAATGGATAATTAAAACCAGTTCCTGCTAATACTCTTTTTATAGGATCAACTGAAAACAATATTTCTTCTTTACATTTAATAGTACAAACATCATTTTTTAGTACTTCAATTTCATTCTCAGTTCTAAATGTAGTAACCGTACTTTTACTTGCATCACATGTAATCTCTCTACTATTTGTATTAACCGTATTTATAACTGGATCACATGTAGCAGCAAAAGTTACAACTGGTAACAATAACGCAAATAATAATAATTTCTTTTTCATAATATACCTCGATTCTTTGACCTTCTTTTCATAATTATTCTTAATAAAACCAATAATATAATTGTTAAACTAACAATTATCAAATGTCTATGTTCATATATATATCCAAGCACATCTATATTGGTTTCATCATTCTCTTGTGGTTTAATTTCTGTTTCTTCTCTTTTATTTAAACTTTCTATATACTCATTCATCTTTTTTTCAAATTCTTTTTCACTCAAATTAACATTAGAATTTTCTTTACATAAAAAGTAATTTTCATATCCTTTGCACAAATCACTTTTTGAATATTTATTATAATATGGAACATTTATTACCTTTGTAAGTATTTTATATCCTTCACAATAATTATTATTGGATGCATATATTATAACTTGTATTTTACTTCCAGGTGTTAATCCATCAATAACATTACTTGAGTATTTTTTTCCATTACTATCTGCCAAATACATATGCTTTGTTATATTGTAAAATATCACTTTATATGTAACTTTATCATTTTCAATATTTTTACTAAGTCTATATACAACATCATTAGCATCACTTCTAAGTGCTGTTTTAAAGCTATTTGTACATCTTGAATCTATTACATCATATTTTGCTAATGTAGTAATTGGTATAAATAGTAACATTAATAGCAAATAACGCAATTTCTTCAATATATCACCTACTTATTCTTACAAATAATATAATACCAAAAAAACACATATTTTTAAAGTGCTTTTTTAAATATTATTTAGAAATTTGACTTGTTCCCTAAATTATGTTAGTATATAAGCCAATTTAGGAGGGGTTATGAAAAAGAATAAAGTAGCATGGCTTTTACCATTCATAGTAATTATTATATTGAGAAGTTGTAATGCTATAAGAGAACAAGAGACTGGCGAAACTAGATATCAAAGATATCAAAGATATAAAGCTGGAACAACAAGTAGCCAAATGTATAATAATGATTATACTGAGTGCAAAACAATGGCATACTATGAAGATAAAACTAAGGATAGTTTTTATGCAGTTATGGATTACGCCTGTTTAAAAGAAGGATATCCACTATATGATTGGTATAAAGATGATATGAATGTAAAAGGATATTGCGAAAAAGATCAAATAGTATATGTGGAATCAACTAATGGTGAATATGCGCATGTATTTACTGATAAGAATATAGATGGTTATATACCTACCAGTATTTTAGAATATATACATAAGGAATATTTAGAACAAGATATATCAGAACCATCTGTAAAAGTTCTCAAAAAACAAAAACTAGGAAATTCCTAGTTTTTACTTTATCTTTTCAAATTTGACTTTTTTTGAGTTTTGTGCTATCATATAGGCCAATTTAGGAGGGGGTTTTATGAAAAAGAGGAAATCAAAAGGAAATGGTGCAAAAGCATTATTAATGGCATTTTTAGTTGTACTTGTAGTAAGAGGTTGTATAATAGATAGCCAAAAACAACCACATAGTTCAACAAGCAGCAGAACAAATGATGATTCATACAGTAGTGATACTACAATAAGACAATATCAACCTACTACATATTATTTAAAAGATGGTACTCCAATTGAATCATCAACAGGTTATGTACCTGAAGGATATGTATATAATGGAACATATTTAATACCTAAAGAATCTGGTGACAACTTTTATGCAGTTAGAGAATATGCATGCTTAAAAGAGAGTTATCCATTATATGATTGGTATAGAGATGATATGTGCGTAATAGGATATTGCGAAAAAAATCAAATAGTATATGTAAGTTCAACAAATGGTGATTATTCACATGTATTTACTAGCGATAATGTAGATGGTTACATACCTAATAGTATGTTAGAATACGTACCAGAAGAATATTTAGATCAAGACATATCAGAACAATTTGTAAAAGTACTTAAAAGATAATAAAAACTAGGAACTTCCTAGTTTTTTTGTCATCTTTTTACATTCTTCATTATGCTTTTTAAATTCTTGAATATTCAACAATATTTTTCATATTATCACCTAGTGCTTGATATTCTAACACATAATAAAAAACTAGTAAACTAGTTTTTTATTGAAAGTATTGAATATATATTTAATAATATATCATAGAATAATAATATCACTAAGTAATAACTTAAATGTATATATTCTACTAATAGAATATTATTATATATAATTGATATTACTATTAAAAATATGAATAATATTAAATATGATATTGGTAATAATATATTATCAAATTCATATTTTTTCTTTTTTAATAATATAGTAAATATTATTGCTAATACAACATTTATACCAATAAAGAAATACATGAATTTATTTACCATAATGATAGTTGTAGTTAAACTATATACAAATATTGATGTTCCAAGTGTTAATGCAAAACATATATAATAAAGTATTAAATATAACTTATTCTTCATTTTGTACCTCACTCGCTAATTCTATATATTTTTCAATTATTGATAATTCATTATTTCTTTTAATATTTTCAGTTGCATTAAATAAACTTACTTCAAATGCTTCTTCCAAACTATCACGTAGTGTAATTTCATATGCAAACATATGCTCTTTATAAATATATTCATATGGTATTATAGCTGACATATACATAGTTGATACATAGTTTTCATTTAATATTTCATCAGTAAATCCACATGCATATTTAGCCTTAGTGTAATTAGTTAATATTGTATTATCAGTATATAACTTTTTAATATTTACTTTTCCTTCATAATTAGAATCTTTAACCTTATCGATAAAGCTAATTATAAAGTCTTTACATTCACCATCTTTTAATTTATTAGCAGCTTCTTTATATAATTCTATTTTCTTATTAAAATCATCCAATGATGGAAATTCTACTACTGGATTATATCTGAGTAAATTACATAGTATTAATACAACTAAGGATATACCTGATATTATAAAGAAATAGAATATGCCTTCTTTAATTTTATTTTTCATTTCTTTCACCTGTTAATATTCTGGCCATTTTAACACCAGCACATGATGCCATCATAAGCCCAGTAGTAAGTCCTCCACCATCACCTATTGAATACAAACCATTTATATTAGTCATAAAGTTCTTGTCAAGCACTACTTCATTACTATAAAATTTTATTTCAGGTCCATATAATAAATTATCTGGGTGTGCAAATCCTTCCACTACTTTATCTACATCTTTTATAAATTGCAATATATCAGTCATTGTTCTATATCCAAGACCATATGTTAAATCTCCTGCTACTGCTCCTTTTAATGTTGGTACTACACTATTATTTTCTAAATCTTTTGGCCATGTTCTTCTACCTCTATTTATATCTCCCAATCTTTGTACCATAATTGCATTCCCACCTAATCTATTTAAGTTTTGTGCAACATTTTCACCATATTCAATAGGTTTATCAAATGGATATGTAAAATGATGAGATACAAGTATTGCTAGATTTGTATTAGTACTTTTTTTATCTTTATATGAATGACCATTTACTAATGTAAGTCCATTATCATATACTTCTGCACTTACAAATCCGCTTGGATTTTGACAAAAAGTTCTTACTTTATCTCCATATGGAAATGGTCTACCTATAAACTTACCTTCATACATATATTCATTTATTTTAGCCATTACTTTATCAGGAAGTTCATAACGAATTCCAATATCAACGCTTCCTAATTTTGTATTAATACCATGTTTAATACATATTTCACTTAACCAAGAAGCACCTTTTCTTCCCACAGCAAGTACCACTTTTGAACCCATAATATCTTCATCAGTTTTATCTTTTAATTTATGTACTTTTACACCTTTTACTGTACCATCTTCTATAATTAAATCTTTAACTTCAGTTTCAAATAACATATTAATATTATGCTCTTTTAAATATTCTTCTAATTTACCATATAAAATATGAGCTTTTTCAGTACCTAAATGTCTTATTGGATATGATACTAAGTTAAGATTATTTCTTGATGCTTTTTCTTGAAGTTTTTTAATTTCATCCATATGTTCTACACCATTTAACTTCTTATCTGCACCAAATTTTAAATAAACATTATCTGTGTAAGTAAGTAAATCAGTAATTTCTTTTTCAGTCATATATTGTTTGAAATATCCACCATCATTACCACCAAGATATATATTTCCATCTTTATCTCTACTTGATAAATGATAAGAATTTAATTTACCATCTGAAAAAGCACCTGCACCACTAAAACCACATGTAATATTACAATATGGTTTACAATTAACACAATGGCCAACTTTTTCCATTGGACAACTTCTTCTTTCAACTGGTTTACCCTGATCTATTAATAATACATTTTTATAATTATTAAGTTCAATCAATTCATAAGCCAAGAATACAGCACTTGGCCCCATGCCTACTACTATTAAATCATACATTTTTATCACCAATACAATTATAACTTATTTATCAAAAAATAATCAACTATTATATCTAGAAATATTTAGTAATATTCCCATTTCACATAATGTTATTAATAAAGAACTACCACCATATGAAAGAAAGGGTAATGTTACTCCCGTTATAGGTATTAAAGATACAACTACCATAAGATTTAATAATGCTTGAAAAGAAAGTTGAAATGTAATACCAAATGATAAATATTTTGCAAATGTATCATTAGATAATAATGATATTTTTATACCCCTATATATAATTATTAAAAATAAAGTAGACACAATTAATATACCTAAGAATCCTAATTCTTCACTTATTATTGCAAATATAAAATCTGTTTGTGGTTCTGGTAAATAGAAATGTTTTTGAATAGAATTACCTATTCCAAGTCCTAAAAATCCACCTGGTCCTATTGCGAATAAACTTTGAATTGCTTGAAATCCACTACCTAAAGGATCAATCCATGGATTAATAAAAGATAATATTCTTTTGAACCTATATGGAGCTATTAAAATAAGTATAACTGCTCCTATAGCACCAAATATACCCGTAATGTAGAAAAATTTCATACTTATACCAGCAATAAATAATAATCCAATAATGCTCATTACTATTATTACACCAGTACCAAAATCAGGTTGTAACATTACTAAACCAAATACAAGTAATGTAATAAATAGTATTGGTAATACCCCTTTTTTAATATCTTTTATATTTTTTTCATTATTACACAAATATTTAGATACAAATATAATAAGACCTAATTTCATAAATTCACTTGGTTGAATACCAAATCCCCCTATACCAAACCAACTCCTACTACCATTTCTAATTTTTCCTATACCTGGAATTATTACCAATATTAATAATAAAAAGCAAACAAGTAGTATGATGTTTGCTTTATCTTTATAGTACATATATGGTATTTTTGATATTATAATCATTAATATAGTTCCAATTATTAAAAATATAGATTGTAATTTTAAGTATTTGAGTGAATCATTAAATTTATATTCTGCCCATATACTTGATGATGAATAAATCATCATAACTCCAAATATAGAAATAATTATTACTGCAAACAATAATATCACATCTATATTTTTTTTCACTAAATCCACACTCCAAATGCTATACCTGCCATAGCAAGTATGAATCCTACTACCCAAAATCCTTTCACTATTTCTCTTTCATCTACACCAAGTTTTTCAAAATGATGATGAAGAGGTGTCATTAAAAACAATTTATGCTTAAATACTTTTACCCATATAACCTGTAGTATTACAGATAATGTTTCTATTATAAATACTCCCATAACCGCAAGTAATGTTATTTCATGATCAGTAAGTATTGCAACTGTAGCAAGAGTGGCACCTAATGCTAATGAACCAGTATCTCCCATAAACACTTTTGCAGGATTTGTATTAAATATAAGGAATCCTAATAATGCACCTACTAATACAAAGCAAAATATTGCTATATCTTGATATCCAGATACCCATCCAGAACCCCACGCAATAATACCTAAAGCTAAAAATGCTATAGCAGATAGTCCACCAGCCAATCCATCAAGTCCATCAGTTAAATTAACTGCGTTTGAACCTCCTACTAATACAAACAATATAAATATTCCATAAAACCATCCCATATTTAATTTAATATTTAATGTATATATTTCAAGCAATGGTTCATTACCACTTTTCATATAAATAAAGAAGAATACAAGTGCTACTATAAGTTGTAAAAATAATTTCTGTAAACTAGTTAAACCAACATTTGTCTTTCTTCTAATGCTTAAATAATCATCTAAAAAACCTATTAACGCATAACTAATAAAAACAAAAAACACTATGAATAAATTTGGTGTAAACTCTATTTTATCAAATAATAATAATGTTATTATTGCAATAAATACTGCCAATATAAATATTATTCCACCCATTGTAGGAGTGCCATCCTTTTTCTTATGAGAATCTTCCAAATATATACTTACTCTTTGCTTAATATGACTTCTTCTTAATATTGGTACTATTATAAGTCCCAATACAATTGATACTAAAAAACCAATCATTAATGATAATACCGATTTAGCAAGTATTAACATAATATCATCTCCAAACATAACAATTATACTATATTATTTATATCATTTCTAGTATAAGTATATTTTATTTTGTATACAAAATGCCTAATTTCCTAAAAGTAATCTAACTACCCCACCATATTTTATTCTTTTATTTGCCTCTGGTGATTGTTCCTTTACATAGTCTCCAGTACCACTATAATTAATAGTAAAATCTTTTAATAACTTAATTGCATCTTCTTTCTTCATACCCACTACATTCGGTACATCTAAATATTTAATCTCATTCCAATTATATTCTTTAGGTTTTACATTATCCTCTTTTATATTTAATATATTAATACAATCTGTAAGTATTTCTTTCGCAATAGGTGCAGATACAGTACCACCATATTGAGTAACTCCTTTTGGATAATCTATTGCAACATATACTATAACTTCAGGGTTAGAAGCAGGAGTAAATCCTATAAAAGATACTATATAATTTCCTACCATATATCTACCATCTTTTACTTTTTGCGCTGTACCAGTTTTACCACCTACACTATGACCTTCAATATATGCATTCCTTCCTGTACCATTTGCAACTACACTTTCTAATGCATACCTTACTTTTTTACTTGCATCTTCACTTATTACTTTTCTTACAAATGTTTTATCATATTCTTTAATAACATTATTTGTTTCAGGCTCTAATATTCTTTTTACAATATAAGGTTTATATAAATTCCCTCCATTTATTGCTGCAGATACTGCTGTTATTTGTTGTATAGGAGTTACAGATACTCCTTGTCCAAAAGATGTAGTAGCAAGTTCTACAGGACCAACTCTATCTAAATTAAATAATATGCCATTTTCTTCACCATTTAAATCTATTCCTGTCTTTTTACCAAAACCAAAATTATTTATATAATTAAATAATTTTTCTTTACCAAGTTTTTGTCCCATTACTACAAATCCAGGATTACAAGAATTTTCTACTACTTGTAAAAATGTTTCAGCACCATGTCCTCCAGCCTTCCAACATCTAATTCTTGCATTTTCAACTTGTATACTCCCGCCATCATAAAATGTATCATTAAAATCAATTGTGTTTTCCTCTAATGATGCTGCCAAAGTTATTATTTTAAATGTAGATCCAGGTTCATAAGTACTCCATATTGGTAAATTCCTATTAATTTGTTCAATAGTATAATTCTTATAATTAGATGGTGAAAAATTTGGTCTAGAACTCATAGCAAGTATTTCTCCATTATTTGGATTCATTACTATTGCAAGTGCACTATCAGGATTATATTTTGCTACCGCATTATCAAGTTCCCTTTCTACAGCCTTCTGAATATCCAAATTTATAGTTAATTGAATATTCATACCATCCTGTGGCTTTTCATATACTTCACTCATAGAAAGCCTATTACCTTTAGCATCACTAAAATATTTAATCATCCCATATTTACCTGTCAAATACTTATCATATTGCAATTCTATGCCACTTAAACCCTGATTATCTATTCCTACATAACCAATCACATGAGAAAGTAATGTATCATATGGATAATATCTTTTACTTTCCTTAAGTAGATATACTCCATCATAATTTAATTCACTTATTCTATTAGCAATATCATAATTTAATCTTCTACCTTCTGGATGAACTCTTTCTATTGATGTCTTTTTAGATACATGTCGATACATTTCTTCATATCTAACATCTAATATTTCACTTAAATCTTTTGCTACCTTTTCTTTATCTTTAATTTGATTTGGAATTATTACTAAAGATGTAGTAGTAATATTATCCGCTATTATTAAATTATTAATATCATATATGTATCCTCTATTAGCTTCAACTGGCAAATTTCTACTCCATAAATCAGTAGCTAATGTATTTAATTTTTTATATTGAAACAATTGAATATATGCCACTTTCAATATAACCAAAAAAAATAGAAAGAATATAATTAATAAAACTATTCTAATTCTTTTATGTATAAATTTAAAAAACATATAATCACCAATTAATTATATGTTTTTATATTCACTTCTTTACTTTACGTTTTATATCCTTATCACTATTTATTAATTCTAATCCCGCAATTATTTTATCTAAATTTCTACTTCTAAATAATCCTTCTATATCTATATCCTCTTCTTCTTTTTTTAATATACTTACAACCTTTTCATATAAATTATCATAATTTCCAGTTCTTATTAAAGATATTATTTTATATCCATCATCTATTTCACTTTGCGCTACTAATAATGCTATAAAAACACTATTTTTTATGCCCATCAACTTACTATTTGAAAGTATTTCATAAGTATATCTTGCCTGTGTCTCTCCTATTGCATGCGATAATATACATAAATTGTTGGTAGAATGAGTATCATTAAACAACATTATCATATATTTAGCAATATAACCTTTTTCATTAGCAATATATTCCAATAATTCTAAATTATCTTCCTGTTTTAATATAGAACCTTCAAATATTAAATCTCTAATTTGAACTGATGTATCCGGTTCACTTCTTGCAGTAAAATTTATATAATCATATTTATCATCAATATTATCTAGTTTATCACTCATCGCAACAGCATACGCATACCTAGATGATATAGTATTATCTGCTTCACATACTGCTCTAATATACATTAATCCATCAATGCTATTATATTTTGATATTGCCATTCTAACTGCATACTTTTGTAATTCTTTACTATTCAAATTTCTTATGTAACAAAGTATATCATCAGAAATTTTAATATTATTTATTTCTTCATATAAAATGATGGCTGCAATATCACTATTACCGTATATTCTTTCTACAGAATCATCACTTAAATCTAACAATTTACTGTAATCAAACATTTTATCAAATAACATTTCATATTCTTCAATTATACGATTTGATCTTAAATATTTTAAAAACATTTTTAATTTAAAATTTAACATACTACCACCATTTACCTTATATATGATTACATTTTATTACTTTTCAACACTATTATTTTTTGTATTATCTATATATGGCTTTATTTCCTTATCTGTATTATAATGCATTATTAAATAACATGCAATAACAGTAACCACTATTATTAATCCAAAAATTAATAACAAAGCTTTTAAACTTATTCCTTTACTTTCTTTTTTTAACTTTGCACCACAATTCACACAATAATCTTTAATATCAATCATTTCTTGACCACATTTTGGACACTTCATTTTCTATACTCCTTTATAAAATTATCTCTAAATTTTAATAATGTATCAGTTTCAATATTTTTTCTTATATCTTCAGTAAGTTTTATTAAAAATCTTATATTATGTATCGACAAAAGTGTTCCCGCAAGCATTTCATCACACATTAGTAAATGCCTTATATATGCTCTACTATAATGCTTACATGTATAACAATCACATTCTTCTTCTATATGATTAAAATCTTCTTTATACTTTGCATTCTTCAAATTCATTTTACCATGATGTGTAAATGCATTACCATGTCTTGCTATTCTAGTTGGTAATACACAATCAAACATATCTATTCCTCTTATTACACCTTCAATAATATCAATAGGATCTCCTACACCCATTAAATATCTAGGTTTATTAGTAGGTAAATATGTTGTAGCATCTGTAATCATTTTATACATTACATCTTTTCCTTCACCTACTGATGTTCCACCAATTGTATATCCAGGAAAATCTAGCTTCACTAATTCTTCTGCACTATACTTTCTTAAATCTGGATATTCTCCACCTTGAACAACACCAAATAGTAATTGATCAGTTTTATGAACATCTTTACCTCTCTTAGCCCATCTTAAAGTCCTTTCAACACTATTCTTCATATACTCATATGTGCTTGGATATCCTGGACATTCATCAAAACTTATTATTATATCTGCTCCCAATTTTTCTTGTATCTCTATTGATTTTTCTGGCGATAAAAATAACTTTTTACCATCAATTGTACTTTTAAAATGTACACCCTCTTCAGTTATATCTTTTGGCTTAGCAAGAGAAAATACTTGAAATCCACCACTATCAGTAAGCATTGGACCATCATAATTCATAAATTTATGAAGTCCACCAGCTTTATAAACTATATCTTCACCTGGTCTTTCCCACAAATGATATGTATTTGCAAGTATAATTGCACTTCCACATTCTTTTACCATTTCTGGAGTAAGACCTTTAACTGTAGCTTGCGTACCAACAGGCATAAACATTGGTGTGTCATACTCTTTTCCTCTTAGTTTTATTTTACCAAGTCTAGCACCAGTATCTTTTTCATTTTTAATTAATGTATATATATCCATATTTACTCCTTTATAAACATAGCATCTCCAAATGAGAAAAATCTATATTTATTTTCCACTGCTATTTTATAAGCATTCATTATATTTTCTTTACCAGCAAGTGCACTTACTAACATTATCAGTGTTGATTTAGGCAAATGAAAATTAGTAATAAGAGAATTAATCGCTTTAAATTTATACCCCGGATATATAAATATATCAGTATATCCAGAGCATTCAATAAATGTATTATATTTTGTATATATTGTTTCTAATGTTCTTGTAGTAGTAGTTCCTACACTTATTATTTTATTTCCTCTTGATTTAGCATTATTTAAAATATCTGCTACTTCTTTATTCATAGAATAAAACTCTGAATGCATCTTATGCTTAGTTACATCTTCTACATTAACTGGCCTAAATGTACCCAAACCAACATGCAATGTTATACTTACTACTTTTATTCCCTTTTCTTTTATTTTTTCTAATAACTCACTTGTAAAATGAAGCCCTGCTGTAGGAGCAGCTGCACTACCTATATTCTTAGCATACACAGTTTGATACCTATCTTTATCTTTTAATTTTTCATGAATATATGGAGGAAGCGGCATCTCTCCTAATTCATCTAATATTTCCATAAGTATCCCGTCATATATAAACTTAAAATATCTTATACCTTCATCTTTTACTTCTGTACATACTGCACTTAATCTATTACTAAACTTAATAGTTGTACCTACACTTACTCTTTTTGCAGGTTTACATAAACACTCCCATACATCATCATTTTTGTTTTTAAGCATTAATAATTCTATTACTGCTTCAGTTTTTTCTTTAATGCCTATTATTCTAGCTGGTATTACTTTTGAATCATTTACTACTAGTACATCATCTTTGTTTAAATAATCTATTATGTTATAAAAATGTTTATGCTCTATATTACCAGTTTTCTTATCTAATACTAACAATCTAGATTCATCTCTCTTTTCAATTGGTGTCTGTGCAATCAATTCTTCTGGCAAATAATAATCAAAATCATCTGTACGCATTATATCAACTCCTGCTGGTGATCTATTTTTAAATGATCATACGCTTCTTTAGTAACCATTCTACCCCTACTAGTCCTCTTCAAAAATCCCATTTGGAGCAAATATGGTTCATAAACATCTTCAATAGTAGACACTTCTTCACCAATAGATGCAGATAGTGCATCTACACCAACTGGTCCACCATTAAATTTATATATTATAGCTTTTAATAAGGCGATATCTACTTCATCAAGCCCCATCTCATCAACACCCAATCTATCCAATGCATGTTTAGTTATTTCTAAATCTATACTTCCATTTCCCTTAACAAGTGCAAAATCTCTTGTTCTTTTAAACAATCTATTTGCTATTCTTGGAGTACCTCTACTTCTTTTTGCAAGTTCTAAAGATGCATCTTCATCAATTTCCACGCCAAGAACTCTACCTGTTCTTTTTACTATTTGTTGTAATTCCTCAACCGTATAATATTGAAGTTTAGATATAATACCAAATCTATCTCTAAGAGGACTTGATAAATCACCTACTCTAGTAGTTGCACCAACCAATGTAAATGGTGGCAAATCTATCTTTATATTTCTACTATTTCCTTCACTACCAACAATTATATCTAATGTAAAATCTTCCATAGCCGGATATAATATTTCCTCTATAAATCTAGGCATCCTATGTATTTCATCAATAAATAACACATCGCCAGGTTCTAATGTTGAAAGAATAGCTGCTAAATCACCTGTCTTTTCAATTGAAGGACCAGATGCCGTTTTAATATTTTTACCTAATTCATTTGCAATTATAAACGCAAGAGTTGTTTTACCTAGTCCAGGAGGACCATATAATAAAACATGATCTAATGTTTCATCACGCATTTTAGCAGCTTCTATAAATACTTTTAAATTTTCTTTTACTTCTTTTTGACCTATATATTCATCTATCGAATCCGGTCTTATTGAAGTCTCAAATGTATCTTCTTCCAATTCTCTATTAGTTAAAACATTTTCTTTCATATAACCTCCTAAAATCTTCTAATACTTCCTCTTTCTTCTTCAATTCTTCTATTCAATTCAGAAATTCTATCAACCTTTTCAGTTGTTGAACTACTCATTGAAATTTCAAACCCATTTCTATATCTAACAACAGGAATAATATCTCTTAAATCGGATGCCACTGCCCTAACGCTTTTACTTGTTCTATATAAATAATAGGTCATACCATAATCACCTTTTATTTTTCTATCACTATTATCTTCATATATATTACCATCACAAGCTTTATAAAGTCCTATCATATACTTAGCTCTAAATCTTTTATTTAATACTCTAACTATACTATATCTACCAGTATAATCTGTATCAATAGCAATATCTAAAGCAGCATCTAAATCATCATCTAAATACTCACTCTCTAATCCACTATCTAATGTATCACCAATTATTTTAAATACCTTATCTCTGTTTTTCATATTAGTATATACAGTTACATTAAAAGGATTTTCAGTATATCCAGTTGTAGAAAACATTATTTCAATCCCTTCTATATCCTTAACTTTATTTAAAAAAGCATTTATATTTCTTCTAGTAGAACCATCATAATGCATTGTTATATATGGCTTATCAAATACATTATGACCATTGCAACATGCTATTGTAGGTATTTCTCTATCTATACAATACATTATTATTTTTTCTAGTAGTGGATTACCTTCAGCAATTCTAGGTACAATTATTTCTTTATTAGATTTCACTTCTTCAAATGATAGTAACTTTTCTGTATTTTGCATGTATCCTCCTATTTTAAAAATAATTTTAGTGCTTCTTTTATTTTATTTTCTACACTTTCACTTGTAAGTTTAGGAAGAATCTTAGTAATATCACTATTTTTATAACCTAAAGCTTGTAAAGCAAGCACTACATCATCATTCGATTCTACTTCTATTTCTTTATCAGTATGTACTTTACCTTTTAAGTCTAATACTATCTGCCTTGCTACTTTATCACCAATTTTAGGAAATTTCTTTAAATAAAGAATATTTTCTCTATTTATAGCATCTATTATTCCACTAATACTTCCTGTAGCAAGCATAGGAAGTGCCATCTTAGGACCCAATCCCTTTACTTCAATTAATTTTAAAAATAAGTCTCTTTCTTCAATATCTTTAAAACCATATAAAGAATTTTCATCTTCTCTAATATGATTATATATATATATTTTATATGTTTCATTCTCCTTATAATAAAATGGATTTGCTACAAATACTTTATATCCAATTCCATTATTATCTATTACTACATAACTAGGTTCTATTTCTGTTATTATACCATTTATATATGCATACATAGTACCACCTCTTATTAATTATAACACATTTATATTATAACATTTATAATATTGACTGTAAACATATGTTTGTATCATAAATATAAAAAATAGAAACATTGTTCCTATTTTATCATTTCTTTTCCACCCATATATGGTCTTAATTTCTCTGGAATAGTTATTGATCCATCTTCATTATAATTATTTTCTATTAATGCAATAAGTGCTCTTGTATTAGCAAGTACTGTATTATTTAAAGTATGCAAATAATAATTACCATTAACCCCCTTAGCTCTTATACCTAATCTTCTTGCTTGTGCATCACCTAGTGTAGAACAAGATCCAACTTCAAAATATTTTTGTTGTCTTGGACTCCAAGCTTCTATATCACAACTTTTTACTTTTAAATCAGCTAAATCTCCACTACAACACTCCAATGTTCTTACCGGTATATTCATATTTCTAAATATTTCAACTGTAAACTGCCACATCTTGTTATACCAATCCATTGACTCCTCTGGCTTACATAGTACTATCATTTCCTGCTTTTCAAATTGATGTACTCTATATATACCTCTTTCTTCTATACCATGTGCTCCTACTTCTTTTCTAAAACATGGACTATATGATGTCATTGTTATTGGTAGACTTTCTTCCTTTATAATTTGATCCTTAAATTTACCTATCATAGAATGTTCTGATGTACCAATCAAATATAAATCTTCTCCTTCAATCTTATACATCATATTATACATTTCAGAAAAAGACATAACACCACTAACAACATCACTTTTAATCATAAATGGTGGTATACAATATATAAAACCTTTATCAATCATATAATCTCTTGCATATGATAGCATTGCTGAAGATAACCTCGCAATATCTCCCATCAAATAATAAAAGCCATTACCACTTGTTCTACCGGAAGCATCTTTATCAAGCCCATTTAATTTATTCATTATATCTGCATGATATGGTATTTCATATGATGGTACAACTGGATCTCCAAATTTCTCTATTTCAACATTTTCAGTATCATCTTTACCAATTGGTACAGAAGAATCTATTATGTTCGGTATCTGATACATTATTTCTTTTATTCTTTTCTCTTTTTCAAGTTCAAGAACTTCCATATCCTTTAGCTCTTCATTTATTTTTACTACTTCATCCTTTAATTTTAAACCCTCTTCTTTTTTTCCTTCTCTCATTAAAGAACCTATTTTATCACTTATTTCATTTCTTCTTTTTCTATTATCATCTGCTTTTGTCTTTAATTCCCTGTATTCTTTATCTAAATTATAAACTTCATCTACTAATTCTAACTTTTCATCTTGAAATTTCTTCTTAATATTTTCTTTTACTAAATCTCTATTTTCTCTTATCAATTTAATATCAATCATTTTATCACCTTACTTTTTATTTTTTTTTCTTCAAACCTATATTTTTGATCTACATTTGGATATTTATCATGATCCACCTCAGATAAAAACATATCAAGTGGTCTTACATATAAAACATTATCACCATATAATCCTCTATATAAAACCATTTTTTCTTTTGTTTCCGAGTGTATCACAACATCTTCTACTAAATATAAGTCTCCCTTAAAATGTTTATAAATTGTATTTAATTTAATCTTTCTCATATTTCCTCCAAAAAAACAAAAAAGATGACAACCAAAGGAGCGTTTCCGCGGTGCCATCCTTAATTTTACTTAATTACTATAACGCGTTACCAAATAGCTCGGGAGTAGATTCATAAACTATTATTATCAGTTTCCACCAAAGACTGACTCTCTATAAATAAATTATTTATTACTATGTTCCTTCATCGCTAAATAAATAATAACTCTTATTAAATTTAATGTCAATTAAAATCCTAAAAAATGTAATATAGTCATTATATCTACCCTTGTTAACAAACATATAAGTGCTGCTAAAGATAGATAAGGTCCAAACGGCAATTCATGATTATTATTACTCTTTATTTTATCTAAAATAAGTGTCACGGGAAGTGCTATGAAAGCTGCTAAAACTATTGTAAATAAAGATATTTGCCATCCTAAAACCATACCAAATATTAACATTAACTTAATGTCTCCGCCCCCCATTGATTCTCTTTTGAATGCCTTATCACCTAATAATTTAATAAATAACAATGCTATAAACGGAATAATCATATTCATAAATGTTGGTAATAATATATCTATTCCACCTACTATAATTTTTAATATTAATATTAATAATCCGCAAAATATTAACAATTCATCTGGAATTATCATGTATAAAAAATCTGAAATCATTATTATAAGCAACATAGATGCAAAAACAAGTGCAATAAACATTTCTACAGAGATCCCAAATATTTTATATATAAGTGCAAAAACTATACCTGTAAAAAGTTCAAATATAGGATAAAATATAGCTATCTTTGCTTTACAATTTTTACATTTACCACCTTGAAACAAGTATGAAAATACAGGTATTAATTCAAAAGGCCCTAATTTATGGTTACATTTAGGGCAATGAGAAGAAGGATTGATTAATGACATATTATTAGGTAGTCTATAACCAACCACATTATAAAATGATCCAAAAATCAATCCAAATATAAAGAATACTATTAAATAATATAATTCCATAAACCCACCTACATTGCTGAAATATTTTGATACATATCAAACATTGGTACAACTATTGAAAGTAATATTACTCCGACAATTGCCGCTAAAATAATAATCATTACTGGTTCAATAAATGCTTTAATTTGATTTACAGCATTTTTATGCTGTTCACCATAATAATTAGCAACCTTATCCATCATAGTACCTAATTGACCTGTTTTTTCACCAGTAAGAATCATTTCATATGCAATATTTGGGAAAGCCCAATGATTTTTAAATGAATTAGATATTGCTTCACCTTTAGCCAAATTAGTTATTGTATCAAATATTAACATTTTATATATTTCATTATTAGTTATTTTACTTAATACTTCCATACTATCGGTAATATATACATTATGATTTAATAAAGACGCAAATGTCTTAGTAAACATTGTTACCTCATTGTAAATTATTATTTTACCAATTATAGGAAGATTCATAACAAAAGTTTGGACTATTGATTTAAATACTTTTATATTCTTAAATAATATTATAAATACTATTACAAACACTAAAAATCCAAGTAATACCTTCAACCAATTACTCTGAAGGAAAGCACTAATATTTATAATTTTTTGTGTTATACCAGGCACCCCAGTTTCCATATTTGAATATATACTTACAAATTGTGGAATAACCTTTACCATAATAAATATTAATATCCCTAATGCAAATAATAATACTGCAGCTGGATATGATATAGCACTTATCATTTGCTTCCTAGTTTTATCAGTATCTCTATAATATGAAGCCATATCATCCAATGTTTCCGGCAAATCACCAGTAAGTTCTGATGTCTTAACCATATTAATAAGCAATCTAGGGAAAATATTTCCTTGTTTTGCTAAAGCTTCACTAAAATTTTCTCCCATTGTAAGTTCATATATTATTGATTTATATACATTTTTATGACCACTTTTTTTACTCTGTTTTGACAAAATTTTAACTGATTCCACCAATGTCATACCTGATTTTAAAAATGTAGATAATTGAGTTAAAAAGAAATCCAACTCAGTTGCTTTAAACTTTGGTGAAAATAATGTTAAAGTCTTTGCAAAATTCTTTTGTGGAGTAATTTCATATACTTCATATCCCTCAGCCATCAAGAATGAGTGAACATCTAATTTCGAGAAAGCTGCAAAATATCCAGTTTCTACTTTACCAGTTTCAGAATTTTTAGCAACATATTTATACATTATTTTTTCATCACTACGTATAGCATCAGCGCCATCAAAGTCAATTAATAATGTTTGTCTTTGCAATTCTCTTCTATTTTTTCTATCTTTAACTATTGATAAATTATTATACCAATTAGAAATCTTTTCATTTAAAGTTTTTCTTTCACTTCTAGCTTTTTGTTTGCTCTCTTCTTGAGCTTTCTTAATTAATAAAGCCTTCTCTTTTCTTTCTCTTCTTGCTTGCTCTTTCTCTTTTTTTATTTTCTTGTTTTTTTCTCTTTTTTCATTTAATAAAAGAATTGCCTTATCTTCTTTTTCTTTCTTAGCCTTTGCTTGTTGCTCAAATTTTTCTTGTAATTTCTTCTTTCTTTCTTCTTCTTTCTTTTGCTTCAACAAAGCCTTCTCTTTTTCTCTATTTTCTTTTCTCTGAGCTTTTAATAATTTTTTATCTTGTAAAACACCACCATTAGTAGTAACAGTAGTAGACAAAATATCTTCTTCAGATTTCTTTCTTAATTTAGCCTCTTCTTCCGCTTGTACCTTTAATCTTTTTTCTTCGGCAATCGCTCTCTTTTTTGCTTCCTTTTCACTAATTATTTTGTTTCTTTTTGCTTCTTTTTCTGCTTTAATTCTATTTTTTTCTTCCTCTCGAGCTTTTATCTTTGCTTCTTTTTCTGCTTTAATTCTATTTTTTTCTTCCTCTCGAGCTTTTATCTTTGCTTCTTTTTCAGCAATTATTCTATTCTTTTCTTCTTCTTGAGCTCTTACCTTTGCTTCTTTTTCAGCAATTACTCTATTCTTTTCTTCTTCTTGAGCTCTTACCTTTGCTTCTTTTTCAGCAATTATTCTATTTTTTTCTTCTTCTTGAGCTCTTACCTTTGCTTCTTTTTCAGCAATTACTCTATTTTTTTCTTCTTCTTGGGCTCTTACCTTTGCTTCTTTTTCAGCAATTATTCTATTTTTTTCTTCTTCTTGAACTTTTATCTTTGCTTCTTTTTCAGCTTTATGCATTTCTTCTTGTTGCCTTTTTTTCTCGGCCTGCTCTTTTAACATTTCATCTTTTTTATCCTGAATTTTTTTCAAGAACTTAGATAAAAAAGATTCTTTTTTTACTCTAGTTTCTTTTTTACTATTAAATTCTTTTAAAGAAATTGCTGGTATGTTAGATATATCTTTAGATGAAGACTTATCATCTTCTTTATTTTTCAACGCTAATTTTTTTTGTTTTTCTTCTTTTTTATCTGCTTCAATCAATTTTTTTTCAATTAAATTTTCTATTTTTTTTCTTTGCTTTTCTATCTCTATTTTTTGTTTTCTAATCTTTAATTCTTCTTTAGTTAGATTTTTACGCACAAAAGAGGCATTTTGCTGCCTTTTATCATCATTATTATCAGAATGTGATAAAACATTATTGTTTTTCACTCAAATCACACCTCCAATAGCCAAACTCCTATACTATATAAAGTATATCATATTTTAGTAAATATTAAAACTTTTTTTTGCTTTTTTCATATAATATTTTGAGGAGTGAGAATATGTATAATCAATTTCCATATTCATATTATAATAATAGTCCTTTTATGTCATCAAATAGTTCACCAATGGGATTTCTAAATAAAAAAAATTTTAATTGGGATTCATTTCTAAATAATGCTCAAAGGACCTTAAATGTTATAAACCAAGCAATGCCTATTTATAATCAAGTTAAACCAATGTTTAGAAATATGGGAACAATATTTAAAGTAATTGGTGAATTAAATGCTGCACCAACAATCAATTCAATTGATAATGTCTCAAATAACTCACCATCATTTTTTGCATAAAAAAGAATTCTATTTCTTATCAATAGAATTCTTTTTTTTATTTAAATATTTTATTTTTCTTTTTATTTCCAATCTTTTAAATATATAATTTTTAGGAATAACTGTTAACAATACCTTGCACTTTTTTATTTCTACTTCAATGTATTTATCTAAATCATTTCCAGAAATCATTCCTATTTCTTTTTGGAATTTGTTATATTTTCTTTTACCTCTTTTATAACTTGTTACAATATAATATATATTTCGATCTAAAACAACAGATTCATCACTAATATAAAATCCATTTTTCAAAATAAATTTTCTTACTTTTTCTGGATTTGAATTTGACTGCACAACTAATTTATTTATATTCGAATTTTTAATCTTTTTTAATATATTTATAATGGACATATAACCCATACCAGATAATATAATTGTATTTACATCTTTACATTCTTTTAAAGGCTCTAATCCATTACCACATTTCAAAATCACTTTATTGGCATTATACTTTTTTACATTAGCGCGAGCCATATCTAAAGCACTTTCTCGCAAATCAGAAGCATAAAATACTTTTGAATATTTTTTAGATAAATAAATATCTAGTAATGCATGATCACATCCTACATCTAAAACTATATCTTCTTTGTCTATATAACTAGCTATTTTTTCCAAGCGCTTAGATAAATTAATCATTTAAATAATCCTTAAGTTTTTTTGATCTTGAAGGATGTCTCAATTTTCTCAATGCTTTTGCTTCTATTTGTCTTATTCTTTCTCTTGTAACTCCAAACATATTACCTACTTCCTCTAATGTCCTACAAGTACCATCTTCAAGACCAAAACGTAACCTTAATACTTGTTCTTCTCTTTCAGTTAATGTAAGTAATACTTCAGCTATTTCATCTTTTAATTTAGAATTTATTGCATACTCTTCAGGACCCATACTACTCTCATCCTTGATAAAGTCTGCTACACATGAATCTTCATCTTCTCTAGTTGGCTTTTCTAATGATATTGGATCAACATCAATTTTAATTATTTCTCTTATTTTATCAACTGGTAATCCCATTTTTTCAGCCAATTCTTCTTCAGTAGGTTCCCTATTAAGCTCTAATGTTAATTGTCTTTGTGTTCTCTTTAATTTATTAATTGTTTCAACCATATGTACTGGTACTCTTATTGTCTTAGCTTGATCGGCAATAGCCCTTGTTATAGCTTGTCTTATCCACCAAGTTGCATAGGTACTAAACTTATATCCCTTTGTAGCATCAAATTTATCTACTGCTTTCATTAATCCCATATTACCTTCTTGAATCAAATCCAAAAATGATAGATTTCTTCCAACATAACGCTTTGCTATTGAAACTACTAAACGCAAATTAGATTCTGCTAATTTGTTTTTTGCTTCAACATCGCCATTTGCTACTTTCTCAGACAATTCTAATTCTTCGTCTAATGATAATAAGCTTATTTTACCTATTTCTTTTAAATACATTCTAACAGGATCATTAATGCTTACTGTTTTTGGTATAGATAAATCTCCAATTACCTCTCCACCTTCAGTTTCATTACTGCCATCATCTACATCTTCACTTACAACTTCTATACCCATGTCATGAAATAAATTATATAATTCATCTAATGAATCACTATCCATCTCTAGACCTTTTAAGTTTTCAGCCAATTCTTCAAATGTAATATAACCTTTTTCTTTTCCTATTTTAACTAATATTTTTTTTCTTTCTTCAAACGTTTTAATCTCATTCATATTATACTCTCACTTTCAAATCTTGTATTTCTTTTGCTATTTCTATTTTTTTTAATGAATCTGTTTCTTTCTTAAATTCATTCATCAATCTTTCTATTTGAACTTTAATACTAAATTCATTTAATTCATTTATATAATCCATTATTTGCTCATAAGTATAATTATCACTTATTTCCATTGTATCAATTACATTAAATGCATTTAATAATTCCTTTTTATCACTTAAATAACTCAAAAAATCAGCTACAATTAATTCACTATTTTTATCACAATAATGTACTATCTCATTTACTAAATATCTAAATTCTTGAGTTGGAAAATAACATTTATTATTTTTATATATTTTTATTACTTCAGGATATCTAATCATATAAAAAATCAATTCTCTTTCTGATTTTTCATATTTATTTAACTTTATAATCTGTTTTTTTTCTGTTTTTGCAACATTCTTTTTGTTTTTAAGCATACCACTTATTGTAGACATACTTATATTAGTATCATCACTCAATCTTTTTATTATAATTTCCTTTACTATTGGATCTGTAACACTAGATAATTCTATAATTGCATCCTTTAAATATTTTGATACCTCATCACTATTAGAAAAATTTGTTTGTTTTTTTAATTCATCTAATTTATAATCTAGCAATGATTTAGGATTTAACAAATAATTGTTAAACTCATCTACGCCATATTTCTTGGTAAATTCATCTGGATCACAATTATCTGGCAGCCTAATTATTTTAGGAACTATTCCTATACTTTCTAATTCTTTTGAGCATGATAACGTAGCTTTATTACCTGCTTCATCACCATCAAAACACAATATGATATTAGTAGATAATCTTTTCAATAACTTTGCTTGTTCATTTGTAACAGCAGTTCCCATAGTTGCAACAACATTATATATACCAACCATATGAAGTGCTATTACATCCATAAATCCCTCTACCACAACTACACATTTCTTTTTTCTGCATTCTTCTTTAGCTCTATGGTAATTATATAAAATTTTACCTTTTTTAAATATATCACTTTCCTTAGAATTCACATATTTTGATGAATCATCTGTTTTATATATTCTCCCACTAAATCCAATCACTTTACCATCTAAATCACTTAATGGAAACATTATCCTATTAATAAATGTATCATGTAATCCATTATTATTAGATACTATTCCAGATTTAATCAAAATATCATCACTATATTTCTTTGCCTTTAATAATTTAGTTATCTGATTATTTGTAGACAGTCCAACACCGAATGTCTTAATGGTTTCATCAGTAAAGCCTCTATTTTTAAGATAATTCAGTGCTTCTACTCCATCTTTAGTATGCAAATTATTTTGATAATACTTATTAGCAATATCATAAATATTATATAAATCATCAAATTTATCTTTAATTTTATTTGGATTCTTTGAAACATCTAAATATATACCAACTTTATTAGCAACTAATTTAAGTGCTTCTAAAAAAGTTATATTTTCATAATCCATTAAAAAGTTAAAGACATTACCATGTGCTCCGCAAACAAAACAAGTATATATTTGCTTTTCAGGTGAAATACTCATACTAGGGTTATGGTCATCATGAAATGGGCAAACTGCAAAATAATTTCTTCCTTTACGTTCTAATGGAATATACTCTGATATTACATCAACAATATTTACACTTTTCCTTATTTCACTTATCTTATCATCATTTATTTCCATATTTACACCCTACAAATATATTATTCTATCTTTTTATAACAATTTCCCCTAAAATTTTTAATTTTTTTACTATTATATTTTTTTTATTAAAAAAAGCAATTAAAATATCACTTTTTAATAAAAAAAGTAGATTTTTCTAATTACTCTACTTTTATATACACTTTTAACCTACTCTTACCCATTTATTATTCCTAATAAATAACTATTTCTTGATTGCAGTTCATTAAACTTATTACTTATCTCAGTATTAGCTTGTTGTAAAGCATCCTCTACTTTTTTTAATTCATTATTATAATCATTTAATTTATCAAGAGACAATGAAATTTCATCATTTATTATTGCCTCACTAGCTTGTTCATATGTTGCTAGAATATTACTGCTGCATTCACTTACAACACCTTTTAAAGCATTTACTTTACCCTTTAATGATTCTAATTCATTCATTAAACTTATGTTACTGTTATATTCTACTATTTCTTTATTATGAAATATTTTTTTAACTACTCCAAAACCATCTTCTGCCATTTTATCACTTCCTATTACATATAAATTATACCAAAACATAATATTTTATACAATATTATATATAAAAATAACTAACCAAGTTAGTTACATTTGTTTGTTCATAGCTTTCATCATTTGATTAATTTGCTTTTGACTAGGAGTACGTCCCATCTGTTGCATCATAATCTTAATCATCTGTTCATTTATTGGCGGATTTTTCTTAAGGTATTTCTGCATATAATTCTTACATACAAAGAAACCAATTACACCTCCAACTATTATTCCAAATAACACTTTTAATATATCAAATAACAATTCCATATCTTCCTCCTTTATTAATTGTACTAAAAATTAATTAATTATACAATACTTTCAAAATCAATTTTATTTATAAAGAAAAAATCTTGATTTTCAAAATCACATATAAATATATTTTTATTGTATTCTTTGATTGAAGAAAAAAATGCAGAATAATTGTTATTTGTAGTAATTCTAATATGCGATTTAAAAACTTTTAAAAATGTTATTTCTTCAGAATATAAGTTCTTAATCATATGACTATTCTCTAATTTCAAGTATTCAAGTTCATTATAATGTCTTTTATATATGAAATTATCAGCATCTCTAGTTACAAATGTTCTTGTTACTTGATTCAACAATCTATATCCTAATACTATATCATTATTCTTAAGTCTATATATTTGTTCAAGAATTTTATATAATGAATATGGCTTCTTTATATAAAAATGCATCAATGAATCTTTTATAATAAATGCATAATAAGTTCTCATAATTACACCTCAATTATTATTTTAATCATAATTTGAGGCTTTTTTGTCGATTTATATTATCTTACTACTTCATTCATAATATATGCATTTTTTTGCTGCATAATTTTATCATTTTCCCTTTCAACATTTGATACCCAAAATACAGTAAAAATAACCATACATAAATAAAACATTAATAATCCTTTATTGTATTTTATAAATTCCATAACTATTCCTCCTTAACTACAATTCAATATTAACACAAACAGATGTTCGAGTCAATATGTTTTTCGAACAAACGTTTGACAAAGTGTAAAATATATGTTATATTGTAATTGGAGGTATATTATGGAGGATCTTACAAAAAGACAAAAAGAAGTTTTAAAATATATAAAAGAGTTTATGGTATCACATGGATATCCACCGACAGTAAGAGAAATTGGAGATTCACTTGGTCTTTCTTCTCCAGCTACCACTCATTCACATTTATCACAATTAGAAGAAAAAGGTTATATTAGAAAGGGTGGAAACAAAAATAGAGCTATAGAATTATTAGTAGATAATGAATTTGAAATTAAAAATGAAGAAGTTGTAGAAGTACCTTTATTAGGAAAAATTACCGCAGGTAATCCAATTGAAGCAATCGAAAGGCCTGATGAATATTTTTCTCTTCCTGCTTATCTTATACCTAGACAAAAAGAAGTATTTACTTTAAAAGTTAGTGGAGAAAGTATGATTAATGCTGGTATATTTGATGGAGATATTGTAATAGTTGAAAGATGCAATGTTGCAAGAAACGGAGAAATAGTTGTTGCTATGACCGATGAAAATGAAGTAACATTAAAAACATTTTATAAAGAAAATGGATATTTTAGATTACAGCCAGAAAATGATACTATGGAGCCATTTATTTTTGAAAATATCACTATACTTGGTAAAGCTATTGGATTATATAGAAAATTATAAAAAAGAGATTTATTAGATCTCTTTTAATTTATTTCTTCAAAGAAATTGCCGGAATCTAAATATAAGATTCCTTTTTTATTTACTTTAGATAATATTTTTAAATATTCATTTATAGCAGTAATTTTATATAAAGTTACGTACACATAATTACCATCATTCATTGTAATTAAAAATCTTTCTTTATCAATATTATTTGGATCATATTTAATTTCTGAAATCATAAATTTAATTTCATCATTTATATTTTGATATTTTTCAGAAAATTTAAATAATATATCATCATTTAAATTACCTACTAATGAAGGAAGTTTATATTTATTATTATCTACTTGTTCACCATTTGATAATACCACTTTATTATTATATATAAAAAGAGGGGTATTTTCTTCAACACTTATTGTTAATATATTACCAATATTCTTATTTACTTTTACTGATTTTATAAACTTATTCTTAAACAAATTATTTTTAATTTTATATTTAAATGTAAGTATAAAACTCGGATAATTTCTTATTCCTGCTATATCTATTACCTCTTGGTCAGACAAATATTTATTATTTTCAATATATATATTATTTATTGGAGATTTAATTACTCTATATATGTTATACCCAATTATATATGCAATTAGTAAGAACACCAATAACTTTGCAAAATTAAATCTTTTTTTTACAACTTCCTCTTCTTCTTTCATATATTACTCCCAATTTACAAATTCTTGTTCTATCTTAAGTTCTACTCCCGTCTCTTCTTTTACTGTTTTCTGTACATATAATATCAAATCATGAATATCTTTTCCTGTAGCATTTCCTGTATTAATTATAAAATTAGCATGCTTTTTAGACACTTCTGCCCCACCAATTTTATAACCTTTTAATCCGCATACATCTATTAATCGCCATGCATAATCATTTTCAGGATTTCTAAATACACTACCTGCAGATGGAAATTCTAATGGTTGAGTCATTAATCTTTTTTGTCTTCTTTCCTCTATTAATTCTTTTATTACTTTCTTATTACCCTTTTTTAACACAATGGTAGCTTCTAAGCATATATATCCCTTATTATGTTGTAAGAATGAATTTCTATATTTAAATTTTAAATCTTTATTATACATAGTTATTACTTTTAATTCTGGCGTTAATACTTTTATTTCACTAACTATGTACCCCATATCCGATTTATATGCTCCTGCATTCATATAAATAGCTCCACCAACTGTACCAGGAATACCTGTAGCAAATTCCATACCAGTAAGACCTAACTTAGCCGTTTTATTTGCAAGTGCAATTAAACTATGACCCGCACCAGCTTTTATTACAGTATCATTTATTTCACAATGATTTAACTCATTTAATTTAATTAATACTCCTTTATATGGCTTATCTGAAAATATTAAATTTGAACCATTACCTAATATTTTATATTCAACATCATTGTCTTTCAACAATTGTAATAATTCTATTAATTTTTCAATATTTTTAGGAGATACAATTACATCTGCTTTACCACCTGCTTTATATGTAGTACATTTTTTTAAAGATACCTTAGTATCTACTTTACCTATTCTTTTCTTTTCTATTTCCTTAACAATATTCATTTATTCACCTACTATTTCATTTATTAACTTGTATATCTTTGATGCACTATTATTAACACTCATCATAGACAAATTATTTTTAATTAAATTTATTTTTTCTTTATCACTTATTAAATTATCAATACTATCTATCAATGTATCACTACTTAAATCTTTTTCTTCGATTAATAACGCTGATTTCTTTTCTACTAAATTCATTGCATTTTTATATTGATGATTATCTGTCACATATGGACTAGGTATTAATATTGATGGTACTTTAAACGATATTATTTCAGACATTGTAGTTGCACCAGCCCTTGTTACAAGTACATCTGTCTTTTTAAATACCCTTTTTAAATTATTTATAAATGGTACAATCTTTATATTTTTATTTAATTTTAAATTATTAAATTCTTCATAATAATCATTTCCTGTTATAAATAACACTTCATAATTTTTGTCATTAAATTTAGGTAATATTTTTTTCATCTTATCATTTACTACCTTAGATCCTAAGGAACCCATAACTATTAAAACCAATTTTTTATCATCTGATAACTTAAATTCTTTCTTATCAAATATACTATTATCATCTTCACTACTTGGATTACCAGTATATACTACTTTTTTTGCTTTTACTTTAGTATCTGGGAAAGATATACATACTGCATCTACATATTTAGACAAAAATTTATTGGTCATTCCAAGTATACTATTTTGTTCATGTATTATAGTTTTTATCTTTAACTTATGTGCAGCATATATTACAGGTGCTGTAACATATCCTCCTACTCCTATTACTATATCTGGTTTAAACTCTTTCATCAGCTTTTTAACTTCTTTAACTGCTGTAATAAAATATTTAACTGTTCTTATATTATCTAGTGATAATTTTCTATCTAATCCTCTAATTTTAATAGCATGATACTTTATATTATATTTAGGTACTATATCTTTTTCCATTCTATTGGTTGTACCAATGTATAATATATCAGCATTTTTATCTTTCTCTTTTATTTTATTTACAATAGACAATGCTGGATATATATGTCCTCCTGTACCACCTGCGCTTATTATAACACGCATATTATCACCTCAATTTATATATTTTAATAAATGTTTTACCATACTTTCTATCTTTGATTAATTCTAAATTTCCATAATTTTCTTCTAAAATCTCTTTTTCATACTCACATACTAATAAAGCATTAGGCATCAATATATCATATTTTAATATTTCATCTATTACTTCCTTAATCTTTATTTTACCATATGGTGGATCTATAAAAATTATATCAAATTTAATACCATTATTACTAAATTTTTTTAATGCAGATGTATAATTATCATTAATAACCTCATAATCTGTCGAATCCAACTTACTTAAATTGGATTTAGTAGTATCTATTGCAATTTTCATCTTATCTACAAAATACACACGTTTTGAATAATTACTTAATGCTTCTATTCCAATAGAACCTGTACCAGAAAACAAATCTAAACAGATTGAATCTTTTACAGAGTCATTAATCATTGCAAACAATGATTCCTTAACCTTATCCATAGTAGGTCTTATACCTTCAATATCATATCCGTTTAAAATTGTCCTCTTATACTTACCACTAATTACTCTCATTATTACACACCTTATCATCAATTAATTTATTTATTTCTTTATTAAAATAATATATATGTAAATCTAATATATTCTGATTCTCTATATACCTATGAACTGTTGGATTATTATATAATTCTCTTACATTAGAACTATTGATTAAATTATTAACTTTTATTTCTTCTTTCAATTCATACATATTTTTAACAAAATCAGTAGATTTAAATATATCTATCAGTTTATCAACTTCTTCTATCACTTCTATCATACAATCACTCCAACACTTGTAATAATGATTCAATCATTTCTAATTTTTGCCCTAATCTTTCCAATTTATCACTTGTATTTAATTTATATTTATCTTTCATTTCACTAATCATTTCATCTATTCTTGATGGATCCCTATTTAATATTTTATACCAATATGAATTTTCTCTCAAATACTTATGCAATAATTCATTATTAAATATTTTATATTGTAAAGATATATCCATTAATCTTCAAACCTTTTATATATAGGCCTTGGTTCATAACTTTCTACTACATCATCTTTTTTTACAAAATCTTGCAATAATTTTATACCTTTTTCAATATTACTTAAATTTTTCTTTACACTATCCATATTTATATTTCTAATACTATTTATTACATTAGATAAATCATTTGTAACTACTGTTTTATATTTAGAAAACACAGAATCATCATCACCATACATATCCCATAATTCATATAATTCTTGCCATGTAGTGGCCTTATTTTGTACATAAGTTGCAAATGATGGATACTTACGTACAAAAGCTTTAAACTCTTCTTTTTTATCCATAATATCACCACTACATTATATTCATTATGAATTAAAATCTTTCAAAAAATCATCTATTGTTAATATTTTATTATCAATTTCCTCTAATGATATACTTTCTTTAGTAATCACTTTTTCTACTACTTCTACATCCATTGAATTTTTATTTTCCATACCTTTAACTATAAATGCATCAGTTATAGATTTAGCAATATTAGAGCCTGTACTTAACCTATCCATAATAGGCATTTCAGTATTTTTAATAAAATCAATATCATTATTATTTTTAATACCTATTAATTCTTTTTTTACTTTAAATACCCTAAGTACTCTATGTGGATTAGTTTTAACTTCCCTAATTATTAACATACCTCTTCTTGCTCTTGCACTCATCTCTATATCAGATATTCTTAGTCTTTTTGCAGTACCTTTATTAGTAATAATTGCAATATGTTCAAAGCTTCCATCTAAAAGCAATCCACTTACAACATAATCATCTTTTAACTTAATTGATTTAACTCCTGCTGATTTAATACCAGTTACTGGTACTTCACTCATATTAAACATTAAAGAATATCCAGTATTTGTTACTATTAAAGCATTATTATATGGTTCACATGTTACATCTACTACTACATCTTCTTCTTTTAATTTTATATTTACTACAGGTTTTGAATAACGTTGTAATTTGTAATCAGATAATAACGTTCTTTTTATCATACCCATTTTTGTAAATGTTGTTATATACATTTCCTTATCAAAATCATAAACAGGTATAGAAGATATTATTTCTTCACCCTCTCTTAAAGGTATTATATTACTTATATGTTTACCTAATTCCTTCCATTTAGAATCAGGAAGTTCATATACAGGAACATACAAATAATTACCCAAATTAGTAAACATAAGTATTGTATCAGTAGTATTAACTTCATACATACCTATTACATAATCGCCATCTTTCATAGAAGTGTCTTCATCCTTACTAGAAGAATAACTTCTTAAAGATACTCTTTTTACATAACCTTCCTTAGTAACCACTACTACTACATCTTCTTTAGGTATTAAATCTTCTTTATCAATATTTATCTCAGTTATTTCATCTTTTATTTCAGTCTTTCTATCAGTTGCATATTCTTTCTTTATTTTCTTCAATTCATCTTTCATGAATCCTTTTAATTTCTCTTCATCATTTAAAATACCTCTCAATGTATTTATAATAATACCAAGATTTTTCATTTCTTCTTGTAATTCAGTAATATCTGTATTAGATAATCTATATAATTGTAATTCAACTATTGCTTTAGCTTGTTTTTCAGTAAATCCAAATTTAGCTACTAAATTAGCTTCTGAATCTGCTCTATTCTTACTACTCCTAATAGTTGCTATTACTTCATCTAATATACTTATTGCTTTAATTAAACCTTCTACAATATGCATACGAGCTTCCGCATGAAGAAGATCAAATTCATTTTTCTTTATTGTTACTTCTTTTTTATGAGCAATATAAGCATCCAACATATCAAGTAATCCCAATAATTTAGGCCTTCTACTTTCTATACCAATCATATTAAAGCCATATGATACTTGAAGTTCAGTATTTTTATATAAATAATTAAGTATTAAATCAGTATTAGCATCCTTTTTAACATCTATTACAATTCGAATACCTTCTCTATCTGATTCATCTCTTATTTCAACCATACCATCTATTTTTTTATCCACTCTTATTTCATCAATAGATTTAACAAGCATAGCTTTATTTACTTCAAATGGTATTTCATCAATTATAATACTTGTCTTACCTTTAACAGTTTCAACTCTTACTTTAGATTTAATTATTATCTTACCTTTACCAGATTCATAAGCCTTCCTAATACCATCTATTCCTTCAACTATACCACCTGTAGGAAAATCAGGTCCCTTAATTATATTCATTATTGTTTCTAACTTGCTATTCGGATATTCTATTCTATAAATAGTTGCATCTATTACTTCACCCAAGTTATGAGGTGGAATATTAGTAGCATATCCAGCACTTATACCTGTTGCACCATTTACTAATAAATTAGGAAATCTAGCTGGTAATATTGTGGGCTCAAGTAATGAATCATCATAATTTGGTGCAAATACTACTGTATCTTTATCGATATCTTTAAGCATTTCACCTGCTATTTTACTAAGCCTTGCTTCAGTATAACGCATTGCAGCTGGTGAGTCTCCATCTATAGAACCATTATTACCATGCATATCAACAAATGGTGTATTACTCTTCCACCATTGAGATAATCTTACCAAAGCATCATATATAGAACTATCACCATGTGGATGATATTTGCCCATAATATCACCAACACTTCTAGCACTCTTTCTATAAGGTTTTTCAAATGTATTCTTCTCTTTATACATTGAATACAATATTCTTCTTTGAACAGGCTTTAAACCATCTCTAACATCAGGTATAGCTCTGTCTTGAATTATATATTTTGAATATCTTCCAAATCTTTCACCCATTATTTCTTCTAAAGAATATTCATATATTTTCTGTATTACATCTTTCATATGCTTCACCAATAATATTTTATCATAAAATAATAAAAAAAGCCAAAAATGGCTTAAAATTTACTATTTTTTATACATTATATTCATATCTACAAACCCATTTATACCATCTACTATTCCATTACTACATTGTTGCCATATTACATACTCACCTTTATAATCAGACTTACCATCTATATAATGTGCAAGCCAAACAGGATAAGAACTTCTCCATATTTTTTCTAAATAAAACTTACTACCATATAACATTGCTTTATAACCATTTTCTTCAATTGTATCCATAAAAACATTAGCTATTTCATTAATATCATGAAAACTAATCTTATATTCATTCCAATACTTCCAATTTTCCCAATCAAAAGTAACACCAAGTTCCAATTCTTCACCATTTAATTTATCAATTACCCATAAAGCCTGTTTTTTTGCATCATCTATATTATCAGTAATAGAATATAAATAAACGCCTACTTTTAATCCTGCTTCTTTAGCTTTCTTAATATTATCTAAATATTTTCCATCTAATTTCGGTTCATCATCATTAGTTTGTACACCAATTCTAATAATAACAAAAGCAACACCTGAATCCTTTACTTTAACAAAATCTATGTTACCCTGCCATTCAGATACATCAATACCAATTTCATTATTATCATCTTTATACAATTCGAACATCTCAGATATAGGAGTAGTTAAATTATTATGATATGTACTACTATTAATTTTATCTACAACATTCAAAGTAACATTTACACTAGTAGTATTATTACTACTATCCGATATATTATAAATCAAATTATATGTACCTATTTTATTAATATCATATTTTCCATCTATTACACATTTTAAATCTCCAGTATAATTATCACCATATGTAATTAAATTACACAAATCTTTATCATAACCTTTTAAAACAGTCCTATTTGTACCACTAAATACAAGTGGATATTCTGTATCAACCACATTTATAATAAATTTATACAAAAAATTCTTTTTATCACTTTTAAATATAATTTCATATTCACTACTTTCAACTAAATCTGTATCAATTTTATAATTATCACTTATTATTTCAATATCATCTATATTACTTAATAAATCATATAAATATACATCACTATATACTTCAACAGTATTATTAATATTAAAAGAAATACTATCTATTTCATTAACCTTCTCTTTACAACCAGATAGCAAAAAAATACTAAGTAAAAATACTATTATCTTCATAATATCACCATTTAAATTATAATTTATAAATAAAACAATAGCAATATATAATTACTATTGTTTATTATCTATTATTCTGCAAACACATATGGATCTTCAGTTGTTCCAGATCCTTTCATTTGAACTCCAGAGATTAGATATACTGAAGGCCTTACGCCTGGAGTGCCTTTCGCATGTGTGTGAGTACTACGACTTGTGGTCGCATACCACACGCTAAAAGCCATAGAAGATGGAAGCGCTGGGGAAATTGTCCATCCATAATTACTCATCCAGTTACTACCACAAAAACCAGTGACATTTAATATATTTGTTGCACACTTACTACTCCCAGATGCATATCCAAAATCACTTGGATATATTAATCCCACTTTGCCTATCCATTCAAATGTTCTTACTACCTCATCATCACAATATGTTCCCGATGTGCACTCCTTCCCTTGTGTCCCCCTTTCATCTGCATATGCTCTTGCTAAGGTTACTATGCTAGTCACTGTTACTTCACTTGTATACCATGTTGCATCCCCTATTAACTCTTTAGAACTTAATTTTAGTACGTAATCTTTGTTGAAATTTCCGTCTCCTATTGCATTGTTTTCACCATTATACCAATTTGCATTTGTAGATAATGTTGAGTTTAAATAATCACTATTTAATTCTTTCATTATATCTGCGCCTTCATATGTTCCAGATGGCCCCCATTGATTTATTCCATATCCGCTATTTGCATTGCTTGTATCCCATGAAAAGCTTCCTATCGAATCTTTTCTTACCAATTTTACTCTTCCATCAAATAATCCTACTATTCTCCATACTTCACATGTACTACTTGTTGGATTACTATTGTCCGCACAATTAAAATATGCATAATTATTTGGATTACTTCCTTGATATCTATACTCTACTGCTGTATATTTCTCATTTTGTGTTTTATCATGTTCTACTTTTATTAGTCCTTCACTATTTGTTCCATTATTATATTTACTTATCAATAACTCTGCTGCATCTGTATATCCACTTATACAATTTATATTATCTTTAGTTCCTCTACATGTTATTCCATTAAATTTACCACCACTTGCGCCTTTTAACTTTACAGTTGCTATACCATCACTATCATATGTAATACTACAACTAGAATAATCATCATTTAACTTTGCTACATCAGTGCATGGTATACTTGTTGCATTATAATTTGAATTTATTGTTTGTTGTGCCAAATAATCTTTTTCTGCATTTGTTGCTATTAATTTTGCACTATCTCCCATAGTTTTTAATTTTGTTTCTTTTATTGTATTCATTATTTGAGGTACTGCTATTATTAATATTACTGCTAATATTACTATTACTGCTAATAATTCTACTAATGTAAATCCTTTCTTTTCCATAATACACTCCTCCATATTCTACAATTTTATTATATCACAAAAAAATACTAAGTAAAAATATTATTATCTTCATAATATCACCAATTAAATTATAATTTATAAACAAAACAATAGCAATAACTTAATTACTATTGTTTAATTTATTACTTTATAAGTACTATAGTAAAATTTTATTATACAAATAAAAAAATAGAGTTTAATACTCTATTTTGACCATTCAAATTAATTGATTAGCATTACTTATATTTATTTAACAGCATTACCCCCTGGATCAGGTGCAAATGGATTAGGCGCATATTGTAGTTTCTCGCCTACCCAACCACGCGAATCAATCATATATCCTTCACCATCATATGTACACATAACAGTTCCTAATTCATCTAGAATACAGGAATATAAACCATCTGACGCTCCAATACTTTTAACTGGTGCAGGTGCACTTACTGCATATACATTTTCTATTCCTAATACTTTATTAAGAAATGAATCTTTTAATGCTAATGAACCAACATCATTTCCTGTACACTTATCTTTTCCAAATACATCTGCTAAGTGTTGTTTTTCATATTCATAATTATCATATTCAAAGCAATTAATTTCATTACTAGTGTTTCCTTGATACTTTATACATACACTTTTTGGTGTTAAATCATCATATCTTGATTCTCCTTTTGGCAATTTTACAAATACATTACTATTTAAACTATTATAATCTGTTATTTGCTCATATTCATAATTTACATTGGTTACTATTCCTTCATCAATTAATACAGTATCGCCATGTAATAAATCCTCTCTTAGACTAAAACCAGCAGGTGCTACTTGGTCCGTACAATATGGTTCTCTATCTTCTTCCTTAAAATTTAATTCAGCCATTTCCATACACTTATCATAATTAATATTATATGTTAAATTTGTAATTTGTGGAATTCCTAATGCATATATTGATTCAGAATCAGTAAGACCTTGTCTACAATCCATATTATCGATTGTACCAATACATGTCATTCCTTTAAATTTTCCAGTTGCTGTTCCTTTTAAATTAATATATGCTTCTCCTTCTGGTGATACTTCTACACGACATCTTGAGTACTCATCTTTTGAAATCTTAACTATTTCATCACAATCCATGACTTCAAAAGATAAATCTGTTTTACCCATATTTTTTGCTATATACTCTTTTTCTGCTCTTTTTAATATTAATTTAGCACTACCTTCCATTGTTTTTAATCTTGATGTTTTTATTGTATTCATTATTTGTGGCATTGCTATTATTAATATTACTGCTAATATTACTATTACTGCTAATAATTCTACTAATGTAAATCCTTTCTTTTCCATAATACACTCCTCCATATTCTATAATTTTATTATATCACACAAAAAAATAATTGCATTTTAAAATAATAAAAAATACAAATCTAGACAATTAAATTTGTATTTTTACTTTTATTTAATTAATAAAATATTATTTTTCTTCTTTTTTTGTAGTTTTCTTTGTTGTAGATTTTTTTGTTGTTGTAGTTTTCTTTGCTGCTTCTTTTTTAACAGGCTCTTTTTCTTCTTTTTTAGTTGCTGTTTTCTTTGCAGCTGGTTTCTTTTCTTCTACTTTTTCTACTTTTGTAGTTTTCTTTTCTAAAGCAACTTTAGCTGGTTTATATTCTTTACCAGTTAAAGCATCTTTTGCTATATCAACTAAATCTGTAAATGCTTTTGGATTATCTATAGCAAGTTCTGCTAACATCTTTCTATTTATTGTTAATCCTGCTTTATTAAGTCCATTTATGAATTTAGAATAGCTAATTTCATTTTCTCTACAAGCAGCATTAATTCTTGTAATCCATAATTTTCTAAAGTCTCTCTTCTTTTGTCTTCTATCTCTATAAGCATAAACACCAGAATGTAAAAGTTGTTCTTTTGCAGTTTTATAAAGTCTATGTTTACTTCCAAAGTAACCTTTAGCTTCTTTTAAAATTTTCTTTCTTCTAGCTCTTGCTACTGTTCCACCTTTAACTCTTGCCATGACAAACCTCCTTAGTTATATTTTACAGTTTTTAATCTCTTTGCATCAGAATGACTTAAAACTGATCCTTTTCTGTTTTTTCTATTTACATTTGCATTTTTCTTACCAGTATTGTGTCTACTTCCTGGTCTTCCAATTGATATAGTTCCACCTTTACGAACCTTTAATACTTTCTTTGTACCTTTATGTGTCTTTAATTTTGGCATAATATTTCCTCCTTATTTTTTTGGTGCTAAAACCATAAACATAGATTTAAATTCAAATTTAGGACTACTTTCTACTTCACTTACATCACTAAGTCCATCTGCAAATCTATTTAATACTTCTTCACCAAGTTCAGTATGTGCAAGTTGTCTTCCTTTAAATCTTATTGACGCTTTTACTTTATTTCCTTTTAATAAATGCTTTTTTGCATTATTCATCTTAGTTTCAAAATCATGTTTATCGATTGTTACAGATAATCTAAACTCTTTAACTTCAAAACTAGTTTCTCTTTGCTTTTTATCATTTTCTTTTTGCTTTTTCTTTTTCTCATACTTATATTTTTTATAGTCCATTAGTTTTGCAACTGGTGGATTTCCATTTTCATTAATAAGTACTAGATCAAATCCAGCATAATCTGCTAATGTTAAAGCATCACTCTTTGATTTTACTCCTAATTGTTCTCCTTTTGGACCAATTACAAGCATTTGATTACATCTTATCTCACCATTTATAGGTAAGTCTCTTTCCATTGCTATAGTAAGCACCTCCATTAAAAAAGCAGATACAATGTATCCACTATTAAAACTCATAAACATATTATATTATGGCTTTATACCTAGAACTATTCGCTCTCAGGTGGATGTGGACACATCTCTTTCCTTTTTCTTACGCATTAAATTATATTATAAATATATGTTATTGTCAACTATTTTTTCTCTTTTTTCTTTTCTTTATCAGGTTGTTTTATTAATCTAGTTAATTTTATCATATTTTCTTCCATTATTTCTACGGCCTCATATAAATCCGATTCATAGTAATCATCATATTCATAACCTGAATCACTATACATTTTATAAGATACTCCACCTTGAATGACATCTTGCGATATACACAATCCTGTAGTATTATCTACCCAAAATCTTACAGGTTCAATTTCAAATGTTGCAACATCACCACAATTAAATATCTCATCACCTATTCTAGTACACAAACTATATATTGGATATTCAATAAAATAAATATTGGAATTAGGATTTACATATACAGGAAATTCTCTAAATTCAGACTTACTTAGCGCTTTATCTGATATTGGTAATTTTATTTTTACACCTGTATCTTCTTTAATAATTTGTTTTTTAATTAAGCTTTTAGGATAATATCCATATTCCATAATAGATAAATCTCTATTTACTATTTGACCATCTAATATTAATTTTGTATCAAGATCAGGTGTACTAATAGCTGGTCTTACTCCAATTAAATATTTATCAGCTTTTGATGAATATCTATATATTCCATCTTCTGTTACTCTAATGATTTGGGAATATGATATTTCATTAGTATCATTTACAAAATAACTTGAACATATCATATGATCTTTATTTGCAAAACTTATAAGTCCTGTTGCAAGTGAAAATTGAGTTGGGCATGCTATTTTACCGATATAATGACTAAATAGTTTCATATCCTCTAATTCTCTTTTTTCTAATACAATAAGTGACATAACATCCCCTCACTTTAGAGGTTATTATACTTATATTTGAAATTATGTCAAATAATAAAATAGTAATTTATATATTAAAAAATAGAACATATGAGTTTAAAAACTTATTTTTTTGTTCTATTTTTTTGTATTATCAGTTTTAAAATTTAATTCTTTCACTTATATATGATACTATATCATCTACTTTTATTACTACTTGTTCCATGGTATCTCTATCACGTATTGTTACTATATTATTGTTTAATGTTTCATCATCTATTGTTATACAGAAAGGTGTTCCAATAGCATCACTTCTTCTATATCTTTTTCCAATACTTGATGAATCATCATAACTTGTCATAAAATTTTTAGATAACATAGTATATATTTCTTTTGCTTTTTCACTATGTACTTTTTTTACTAAAGGAAGCACTGTTAACTTATATGGTGCAAGATAAGGATGTAATTTTAATACTTCTCTTTCTGTACCATCTTCTAATGTTTCTTTATTATATGCTTCAAAAAGAAATGCAAGTACACTTCTATCAAGTCCATATGTTGATTCAATAATATATGGAATATATTTTTCATTTGTTTCTGGATCTAAATACTCTTGTCTAATACCACTATACTCTGTATGACGTGTCAAATCATAGTTAGTTCTATTATGGGTACCATTAATTTCTCCCCATCCAAATGGAAAGTTATATTCTATATCACATGCTTCCTTAGCATAATGAGCTAATTTTTCATGATCATGGAATCTTAAATTAGATTCTTTTATACCTAAATCCATGTAGAACTTTTTACCATATTCTTTAAAATAATTATATAAATCAGAATCAGTACCTTCTTTGCAGAATGTCTGAAACTCCATTTGTTCAAATTCAATTGTTCTAAAAGTAAAATTACCAGGTGTAATCTCATTTCTAAATGCTTTACCTATTTGACCAATTGAAAATGGTAATTTACATCTCATACTTCTTAGTACATTTAAATAATTAACATATTCACCTTGAGCATTTTCTGGTCTTAAATAAATAATACTTTTTGAATCATTAGTAACTCCTCTATATGTTTGAAACATAAGATTAAATTGTCTTATATCAGTAAAATCACTCTTACCACATTTTGGACATGGTACCTTATTAGTACGTATATATTCCATTAGCTCATCCTGACTCATTCCATCAGCATGACTATTTGGATCATAATCTTCTACTAAGTTATCTGCTCTATGTCTTGTCTTACAATGCTTACAATCTATTAAAGGATCAGAAAAACTTTGTACATGGCCAGAAGCTTCCCATACCCTTGGATGCATCAATATATCTGCATCTACTTCATAGCTATTACTTCTTTCTTGAATAAATCTTTTTCTCCAAGCATCCTTAATATTATTTTTAAGTCTACTACCTAAAGGTCCATAATCCCATGTATTTGCAAGTCCTCCATATATTTCACTACCTTGAAATATAAATCCATATTGCTTACAAAAATTTACCATATCTTCCATTTTCATTTAAATTCCTCCATTCTATATTGTAATCTTTTGCACTTTGCTTTTTCTTCTTTCAAACTTTCTACTTTTTTGTCAGTATCATAAATAAATGGCCACAATTCCTTGCCTACTACTAAATATACCTCTTTACCATCTTTTTTTATTTTATACACGCTAGAAAAACAATCTCTTGTACTTGCACAATATCTTATTTCTTCTATATCAGATAGCATTCTATTTAAAAATTGTTTATCATAATCACTTAAGTGATTATAAAAACCAAACGCAATGCACTTATTGTTACTTAAAGCAGTTGGAAGACCTTGCAGCATACGTTGAAATTCATCAATAATACCCACTGAATAATCTACTTTTTTATAACCAAATCCAATATTTTCTGCTACCCAATAAAAATCAACGTCACTATTAGCATAAGCATCCATCCTATCAATATAAAACTTTTCTTTTATTTCTTTTATTAATTCTTTACTTAATGCATGTTTTCTAGAAATCCTTAATTCAATATCATCAATAGATTTGATTACCACTTCTTGTGGCCCTTCATATATCATTGCTATTTTATGACTTCTTAAAAAATATCTTATAATTTCTTCAATTTTAAATTGATCACTTTTGCCTTTTAAACTTTTAGTAAGAGGTTCACTTACTTTTATGGCATTTTTATAATAATTACCATGAATATTTATATTATCCATAATAGATATTTTAGTATAATTATTTGAATTTAATACATTCGCTCCATTTATTCTCATAAAACCCTCCATAAAAAACAAAAACTCCTAGATATAAGGGTCCATATGGACGGTTCCACCTTACTTATTCTAGAAGAATCACTCTTTAATATTGCTAGAAGTTGCCAACCTTCATCATCGCATTCATATAACATTTAAAGTATATACCAAACTTGGATATAAGTCAATAATTTGACAAAAATGTAAAAATGTGTATAATATAGGCCATAAAAAGAAGGGGTTATTATGGAAATATTTGATTTTATTGGGGAAAAAAGTAATGATATGTTATCTAAGATGAGTGAAAAAGATAAACATGAATTACTAGAATTATTAAAAATTTATAGAATTTCTTTAAGAGATAGATTAGCATTAGATCCTAATGTTACTTTTGGTCTTGAATTTGAATTTGGTACAGATAATCCAAGTAAGGTTGAAAGTGGTACAAAAACATTAAATTATAAATGGCTAATGGAAAAAAGATTAAATGGTTCTTGGTATGATTTCAAAAAAGAAACTTCTTCTACTGATGGATATGAAATAAGTAGCCCAATTCTTATTGATAGTATTGAAACATGGAAACAAGTAAAAGAAATATGTTCTTTAATTGAAAGTAATAAATGTAGAATAGATGAAAGAGATGCTGGTCACATTCACTTTGGTACTCAAATTATTGGAAATAATCCAGATGAATGGTTAACATTCTTTAGATTATATTGTTTATATGAAAACATTATATATAGATTTAGTTATGGAGAATTTGAAAAAGAAAGATCTTTTGTTAGCACATATGCAGCGCCTCTTGCAAAAGAATATACTCACCGATTAGATAAATTGGATGAAGGTATAATAACTCCAAGCATAAGGAAAATATTTACTACACTTGCTGTACCACATAAAAAATGTGCTATGCAGTTTTATAAAGTTAGTGAAGGTGGTACATCTTTCGAAAAGAATAGAACATTTGAATTTAGGATGCCTAATGCTTCAACTAATCCAGTTATATGGCAGAACAATGTTAACTTCTTCGCCCACTTTGTAAGTAGCGTTAAAAGTGGTAAACTGGATATTGAATTGCTAAAAAGAAAAACAAAAGAGAAATTAGATGAATTGAGTAAATTATCAAGATATAATTTAATAAGTATAGATGAAGCATTAGAACTAGCCGATTTAATATTTGATAATAACTTAGATAAAATTAATTTTTTAAGACAATATATGAAAGAATTTGAAACTACTGATGAATTTAGAAAAAGTGAATCATTTACAAAATGAAAATATTGATATATAAATTATTATATGCTATATTAAAAATGGATACACTTAAATCAAGTGCTTCCAATAAGTTGGATATGCACCTAATCAATGATTAGGTGCTATTTTTATTTATATAGTAAGGTGATTACTATGAAAAATAATAGTAATATTATAATAAATTGAGTTCTTTCTCTTTTTGTCATAATACCACCGCCTTTCCATCTAAAATAGAAGGAAGCACCTAATCTATGTATCCGCATAATTTATATCAAATATATAAATACCTATCAAATTACAAAAAAGTCCTTTTTAATGAAAATACGTAACAAAAAAAAGATACAATGTTATAACTAAATTATAATTTTTGTATCTTTTTATTTCTTATAATCTTATTTTTGTAATTATTTATTTTCTCATATATCTATTAAATCTACTAAATTCAATACCTGTTTCTAAATCAGTTTTAGATAACCTATTTATTAAATCTTTTTGTTCTCTATCTAATTTATTAGGAGTTATAACATTTAATATTACATACATATCTCCTTTTCTACCATTATTAGGATTTTCTATACCTTTACCTTTTAATCTTTGCTTTTCACCACTTTGAGTACCAGATGATATTGATAATGTTACATTACCATATAAAGTAGGTATATCTTTTTTACATCCTAATATAGCTTCTGTTATAGTAAGTGGTAAATTAAGAACTATATCATACTGATCTCTTTTAAATAATTCATGTTCACCAACTATAAATTCCACATAAGCATCTCCTGCTTCTCCTCCATTTGAACCAGGCATTCCATAACCAGGTATTCTTAGTTGATTACCAGTATCAATTCCAGCAGGTATTCTTAGTTTTTTCTTACCTTTTTCTTTTACTACACCTTTACCTCTACATTTAGAACATTCTTCTTTATAACTAGTACCTACTCCTTTACAATATGGACATGTAGTTCTAGACATAAATGATCCTAAAATTGTTCTTTGTTCTTGAGTTATAGTACCAGATCCATGGCAGTATTTACAAGTTTCTGCATTAAATCCACCTTTACCATCACATTTATCACATTCTACATAGTGCTCAAGTTCTACTTCTTTTTCACAACCATATACTGCTTCATCAAACGTAATCTTCATCGATAAACTTATATCATTACCACGTCTACCTCTATTTGAAGATGTTCTTCTATTTGAAAAGCCAAAAGAAGATCCAAACAAATCATCAAATATATCAGAAAAATCAAAGCCACTAAAATCAAAGCCGCCTGCTCCACCACCCATATTACCATTGAATGCTTGGTGTCCAAATCTATCATATTGAGCTCTTTTTTCTTTGTCTGACAACACAGCATAAGCTTCTTGTGCTTCTTTAAATTTTTCTGCTGCATCAGGTTCTTTTGATACATCAGGATGATATTTTTTAGCTAGTTTTCTAAATGCACTTTTAATATCATCTTCACTTGCATCTTTAGAAACTCCTAATACCTCATAATAATCTTTTTTATTCATACTTCACCTTCTAGTTTTTATATTCTTTTATAAGTTTATCAAATAATCTTAATGCCTCATTTACTGCATCGGATATATTTATTCCCATCTTTTCTACTAAATTAGTTGGATAATCATTTGATCCACTAGATAAGAATTTTAAATACTTATCTAACATATCTTTATCTCCATTTGATATTTTAGTAGCAATAGCTATTGCAATTGATAAACCTGTTGCATATTGATATACATAAAATGGTGTATAAAAATGTGGTATTCTACTCCATTCATATTTTATATCAGTATCTACTACTGCACCTTTATGATATTTTTTTACTAAATCATAATATATATTATTTAATTTTTCACCATTTAATGTTTCACCATTAAAACATCTATTATGAATATCTAACTCAAACTCTGCAAACATAGTTTGTCTAAATATAGTATTTTTAATATCATCTAACATTTCGTTAATAATACTCTTCTTTAACTTATTATCACCATTTTTAAGCATATATAAGTTTAATAATGTTTCATTAACTGTAGATGCAATCTCTGCAACAAATATTTGGTTATCACTATAGAAATAATCTTGACTTCTATTAGAATAAAATCTATGCATAGCATGTCCCATTTCATGTGCAAGTGTACTTACATCATTATATTTACCTTGATAATTTAAAAGTACATATGGATGTGCATTATAACATCCCCATGAATATGCCCCACTTCTTTTACCATCATTTTCATATACATCTATCCATCCACTATTAAATCCATTATTTAAATCTTTTATATAATTATCTCCTAATACACTTAATGCCTTAGAAACTAATTCTTTAGCTTCATTAAATGTATAATTAGAATCTTCTTCATCACTTAATTTAACAGCCATATCATACATATGAATAGATGACAATTTTAATTCTTTTTTCTTTAAATCTATATAATTTTTCATTTTATCCAAATTAGAATTAACTGATTTAATTAAATCATAATAAATATTTGTATCTATTTTATTACTATCTAAATATAAGTTAATAGGACTATCGTATTTCCTTGTTTTAGTTAAAAATGTACTTGTTTGCAAATTAGAATTTAATATACTTGCAAATGTATTATTTAACTCTTTATATTTTTTATATAAAGTATTAAATGCACTCTTTCTTACCTTTCTATCTTTAGAAGTAGTAAATGGATAATAATTACCTTTAGTAAGTCTTACTTTTTTACCTTTTTCATCCTTAATATAATCGAACACTAAATCAGCATCATTCAAATTAGAAAACACATTATCTGGAGTACTTAATATATTGCCAGTACGTGATAATACCTCTTCTATTTCTTTACTTAATATATGATCTTTTTCATTAAATATCATTTCTAATAAAAACTCAAATCTTTTTAAATCTTTATTATCACTTATATATTCCTTAATTTTATTATAATCACATTCTAATAATTCAGGAATAAAGAATGAAGTCTTCTCATTTATTACTGATAATATTATATCTAAATTACCAGATAATTCTTGATATTTACCCACTCTTGTATCTTCATGTAATCTCATATTTATAAATACATAAAGTTTATTAGTAATCATATCTATTTTTTCATTTAGCAATAATACTTCTAATAACGTTTTAGAATCTTTTGTTACTTTACCTTTATAAGTAACTAATTCTTCTACCAATTTAGAAAGTTTTTCTATATCTTTATTATAATCTTCTATAGTACTATATAAATCTTCTAATTTCCATTTATATTTATCATCAATCTTATTTCTTTCCATAACCTAAATAAAGGGGTAAGTTTACCCCTTAACCTTTCTTATTCTTTATTTACAAATTCTGCATCTACTACATCATCATCTTTTTTAGATTTTTTATCCTTTTTATCTTCTTTTTCTTCATTATTATTTTGTTCAGATTGAGCCTTTTTAGCAGCTTCTTCATAAACTTTAGTAGCTAAAGCCATAGCTTTTTCATTTAATTTATCTTTTAACTCAGTAATCTTATCAGTATCATTACCTTCTAATTCCTTCTTTAAATCTTTAATTAAATCTTCAGCTTCTTCTTTATCTTTATCATCTACTTTATCTCCTAAATCTTTGATAGCCTTTTCAGTAGCAAATATTAATTGTTCACTTTCGTTTCTAAGGTCAGCCTCAGCTTTTCTCTTTTCATCTGCTTCTTTATTAGCTTCTGCCTCTTTAACCATTCTATCTATTTCTTCATCACTTAAGTTTGTAGATGCAGTTATAGTTATAGATTGTTCCTTATTAGTACCTAAATCTTTAGCTTTAACATTAACAATACCATTAGCATCTATATCAAATGTAACTTCAATTTGTGGTATTCCTCTTGGTGCTGGTGGAATGTTAGTAAGTTGGAAATTGCCTAATGTCTTATTATCAGCAGCCATTGGTCTTTCACCTTGTACTATATGAATATCTACTGCTGGTTGATTGTCTGCTGCAGTTGAGAATATTTGACTCTTACTTGTAGGAATAGTAGTATTTCTATCTATTAATATAGTATTTACTCCTCCTAATGTTTCAATACCAAGTGATAATGGTGTAACATCAAGAAGTACTATATCATTAACTTCACCAGTAAGTACTCCACCTTGAATAGCAGCACCCATAGCAACTACTTCATCAGGGTTAACACCTTTATGAGGTTCCTTGCCTAATTCTTTTTCAATTAGTTTTTGAACCATTGGTATACGAGTAGATCCACCTACTAATATAACTTTATCTATATCATCTTTCTTTAATTTAGCATCTTTTAGAGCTTTTCTTACAGGCTCTAATGTACTTTCTACTAAATCACCAATTAAATCTTCAAATTTAGCTCTAGTTAAACTTACTTCTAAGTGAAGTGGTCCATTCTCTCCTTGAGATATAAATGGTAAGCTAATTTGAGTAGTAGTTACACCACTTAAATCTTTCTTAGCCTTTTCTGCAGCATCCTTTAATCTTTGCATTGCCATCTTATCTTTACTTAAGTCAATACCATTTTCTTTTTTGAATGTATCAACTAAATAGTCCATAATTCTTTCATCAAAGTCATCTCCACCTAGATGTGTATTACCACTAGTACTCTTAACTTCAAATATACCATCACCTAGTTCAAGAATTGATACATCAAATGTACCCCCACCTAAGTCATATACTAAAATTGTTTGAGACTTTTCTTGTTTATCAAGACCATAAGCTAAAGCTGCTGCAGTTGGCTCTGGAACAATTCTTTCTACTTCAAGTCCTGCTATTTTACCAGCATTCTTAGTAGCTTGTCTTTGAGAATCATCAAAATATGCTGGGACTGTAATAACAGCTTTAGTTACTTTATCTCCTAAATAACTTTCTGCATAATCTTTAATATAAGAAAGTATCATTGCACTTATTTCTTCTGGAGTATATTTTTTACCTTCAGCTTCAACTTTCTTATTAGTACCCATTAATCTCTTAATTGATGAAATGGTATTTGGATTTGTTACCATTTGTCTTTTAGCAGCATCACCAACTATCTTTTCACCATTTTTAAAAGCTACTACAGATGGAGTAGTTCTACCTCCTTCTGGGTTTGGTATAACCTTTGCTTCACCTGCCTCTAAAACACATACACAACTATTAGTTGTACCTAAATCAATACCTATAATTTTACTCATTATTTATCCTCTCCTTCTAATTTCCTTTTTCTTGTATTTAAATCCCTTTTTATTCTTGTCTTTATATATGATTTTTGATCTTCTAACAATTCATCAAAATCCTCATCTGTATATTTATCAATATAATCAAATATCACATCATAAGGTGTATCTTTGCCAAGAAGTTTAACAACATTCAAGCATAATGCTACTTGACAATCACTAACTTCTTTATTAACAGCATTTTTTATATCCTCTGCTGTCATTTCTTCATCTTCACCTAGACGCAACATATATGATAATAACAACGCACTATTACTATCCATCATTCACTTACCTTTACCATAGCAGGACGTATTACTTTATCTTTGTACATATATCCCTTTTGTAATACTTCTAATACTATATTTGGCCCTCTATCATCTTTCACAGTAAATACCGCTTGATGATACTTCGGATCAAATTCCTTATTAAGAGCATCAATTTCTTTAACCTCAAAATCATCTAATATCTTCTTTAATCTTGTATAAATCATCTTAAATCCACTTAAAAATTTAGATACTTCATCATCAAGAATATTATCATCTAAAGAAATTGCTCTTTCAAAATCATCAACTATAGTAAGTATTGGAATAATCATATCACTATTCGCATACTTTAACATATTAGATACTTCATCATCTTTTCTCTTCCTATAATTAATTAATTCTGCATCTTTATAAAGAATCTTCTCTTCTAATTCTTTTATTCTACTCTTTAGTGTTTCAATCTCTTTACTATTTTTATCATGCTTTTTCTTCTTTTCAATTTTAACATCTTCCATAATCACATCATCCATATCTACTTTTCTATCTCTCCTTTAATATATTCGAGCATACCAATAACTTTATCATACTTCATTCTCTTTGGACCAATAATAGCAATTGTACCCTCTTCACCATTAACAATATATTTTGTCTTAATAACTGTCACATCACTATCTATATTAGACTCATCACCAATATAAACATTTATGCCACTACTTGTTTCCTCTATACTAGAAATAACATCTTTATCCTCAAGTTTATCAACTATACTTCTAACTTTATCAGCAGAATCAAATTCTGGAGCTTTCAAAAAATTAGTCTTACCACTAAAATGATAATTATCTTTCTTAGATGTCATTTCATTAAAGGCATTATAAAACATATTATATATCGCTTCTTGTTGTTTAATGTATTTACCAATAATTGGCTTTATTTCAAATTCTAACTTCTTATTAACTTCATCAATCAATGTACCCACCAATAAATTATTAATCAAATCTACCATCTTTCTAATTTCATCAACACTTATATTTTCATTAATAGCAATAGTTTTATTCTCAATATGACCTTTATCAGTAATTATTATTGCTATCACACTATTATCACTTATAGGTACAACCTCTACTTTTTTAAGTCTATTATCACTAATAGAACTACCAAGTACAAGTGAAGTATAATTTGTTAACTCTGAAATTATTTCCATACTCTTAGTAATAGCATCAGATAATTCTAATGACTGATTAGACAATATAGTTTGTAAAGTAAGAACTTCTTCACCAGTTAATTCTTTTGGTTTCATAAGATTATCCACATAATACCTATAACCAAGCTCACTAGGAACTCTACCACTAGATGTATGAGTCTTCTCTAAATAACCAATATCTTCTAAATAAGCCATTTCATTTCTAACAGTAGCAGAAGAACAATTAAGACTATCACAAATAGATTTAGAACCAACTGGCTTAGCTGTCTTAATATACTCTTCAACAATTATTTTCAACATTTCATTTTGCCTTTTACCTAGCATGATATCACCTCTTTTTAAGGTCCAAGTAAATATTAACACTAACTTTTAGCATTGTCAATAGTTGAGTGCTAATTTATTTACAAAATAATAGAGAGAAGCCTCTCTACTATTTAATATATGAATTTTAAAATAAATTATTCTGCAAAAACATATGGATTAGATAATGTCCCAGAACCTTTCATTTGTACTCCTGGTATTAGATATACAGAAGGTCTAACTGCTGTAGTATTATCTGCATTATTTTTTACAATATGTCCACTAAAAGTGTACCAAACGCCACGAGCATCTGAAGATGTAGGGGCAGATGAAAGTAACCACCCATAATTCCCCATCCAGTCTGTATCACAATAAGTATTACTAGATGATATGTTGTCTATAGTACAATTACTATTTCCTGATGCGTATCCAAAGTCACTTGGATAAACTAATCCAACTTTACCCACCCATTCAAATGTTCTTATAACAGTATCGTTACAAAAACCACCAGATGAGCATAACTTTCCTATTGTTCCCCTTTCAGCAGCATAAGCATCCGCTAATGTTATTATACCATTATATGGTATTGCTCCTAAGTACCATATTGCATCTCCAATTAGTTCTTGCGCACTTTCTTTTAATGCATAATTCTTATTAAAATTACCACTCCCTAAATTATTATTATTTCCACTATACCAGTTAGCATTTGCTAACAGTGTTGGGTCTAAATAATCTGTATTTAGTTCTCTCATCAAATCTGCACCAGTATATGTCCCAGAGGGCCCCCATTGATTTATTCCATATCCACCATTAGCTGAACCCGCTCCAGTTTTAGGGCTTGTATCCCATGAGAAACTTCCTATTGAATCTCTTCTTACTAATTTTACTCTTCCATCAAATAATCCCACTATTCTCCATACTTCGCATGTACTACTTGTTGGATTATTATTATTTGTGCAATTAAAATATACATAATTATTTGGATTACTTCCTTGGTATCTATATTCCACTGCTGTAGCTTTTGGTATTGCACTTGTATCATGTTCCACCTTTATTAATCCTTCACCATTTGTTCCGTTATTATATTTACTCATTAATAATTCTACTGCATCAGAGTATCCTGGAAGTGGTGTTATTTCAGTACAATTCATTTCATCTTTTGTACCAGTACATTTGATTTTGCCGAATTTACCACCACTTGCTCCTTTTAATTTTACTGTTGCTACTCCATTACTATCATATGTAATGCTACAACTTGAATAATCATCACTTAATTTAGCCACATCTGTACATGGTATACTTGTTGCATTATAATTAGCGTTTACTGCTTGTTGACTTAAATAGTCTTTTTCTGCATTTGTTGCTATTAGTTTTGCGCTGTCTTCCATAGTCTTTAATTTTGTTTCTTTTATTGTTTTCATTATCTGTGGTACTGCTATTATAAGTATTACTGCTAATATTAGTATTACTGCTAATAATTCTACTAATGTAAATCCTTTTCTATTCTTCATATATTACTCCTATATTTTAATCATTCTTAATACTATTATTTTTCAAACTTAAAACTTACTAATTTATATATATCATTTTCTTTTTCAAATGTATAAATATATTTATGTAATTTATTTTTATATAATTCATAATTATTTTCTATTTCCTTTATAGCATAACCATCTACATTTATATCTGTATTATTAAGTATATTATAGTTAACACTTGGTACTTCTATTTCAAATAAAGCATTTTGTTTATCTATTGAATCATTATATGATGCATATCCAGTATTTGTATATCCCTCTCTAGTATAAGTATTCCATATGTAAGATACTTTTATTACATATATATCATTCTTTTTATCTACACTTAAAACTTTAGTATAATATGGATAAGCTTCATATATTGGATGTGCAGTATGTTCTAAATTATATTTATATGAATTTGTTTCTTCATCATATATATATAATTTTTCTTCACATGAACATAATATGTCTTTTTTATTAAAATAAATTTTATCTTTAAAATTATCTTTAAAATAACTATCTAATAATGTTGCATCTATTTTGTCATCATATTTATAATTAGTGTCTTTTAATACTTTACTAAATGACATATTAAGTTTTATTTCATTACTAGCTGTATTAATATTGTCTATAGTTTTTTCATGTTTTGCTAATTCAATTAAATTATTATTTATAATTATATTTTTTAATTCATCAATTATATCTTTATCTGTTACCTTAACATATATACTATCTTTTACATCATCTTTTAATGGTTCTTCAAAGAAAAATACAAAATATACTATCGCAGAACTTATTATAAACAATAATGAAACTACTGTTACTATTACAATATTATTTTTTTCATAACTCATACTACTCACCTAAATACTTTAATATTTTTTCTTTGTCTTTTAATGGCCTACACTTTTTTACTGCTTCTTTATCATTTAATATTGCTTCAGCCATACCTTTACAACTTCCAAATCCACAGCTACCACAATTGTATCCTGGTAACATTTCTTCTATTTTAGACAATTTTTCATCTTTATTAAACAAATATCCATTTAAAAATACTATTAATATAGAAAATATAAATGCTATAAATGTAAATAGTACTACACCTATCATTTTTTCACCTCACATTTATTACATAAACTACAATTACTAGATTTATTCTTTTTATATAAAATTATTGTAATTATCATAAGTATTAAAATAAATATGTAACTCATACTAACCTACCAAATATTAAAGCCATAATTCCAGCAGTTATAAGTGCTATTGGAATTCCTTTAAATGATTTTATTATATTATTTTTTTCTATCCTATCTCTTAATAATGCAAATATATATAATACTAAAACAAATCCCAAACTACTACCCAATGCATTAAATATTGATTCTATAAAATTATAATCTGATCTTATATTTGTAAGAATGATTCCTAATACTGCACAATTTGTAGTTATAAGCGGTAAGTATATACCTAAAGATTTATATAAAGATTTAAAATATCTTTTAATTACTAATTCTGTTATTTGGACAAAACATGCAATTACTAATATAAATGTTATTGTTTGTAAATATGTACTATTTGTAGGTATAAGTATATATTTATTTATTAAATATGTAAGGATTGTTGAAACAAGTACAACAAATGTAACTGATATACCCATTCCAATTGCATTTTTCTCTTTATTGCTTGTACCTAAAAAAGAACAAATTCCTAAAAACTTAGTAAGTATTACATTCTCTGTGACAAGTGCTGTTATAAATATTGTAAATATACTCATACTTCACCCCTTCTTCCATTAATTATTCCTATTAATATACCAAGAAGTATGAATGCACCACCACTAGTTAAGAATAATTTATTTGGTATAACAGAATTATTAAAGACATGAATTATTTCTCTATAACCAGTTATACTTGAAATATCATTCATTATAGTAATTGTACCATTACCAAATAATTCTCTTAAAAAGCCAATTATAGATATAGCAATTAAATAACCTATTCCAGACTTAAAACCATCTTTTATACTATCAAAAACTTTATTTTTGGAAGCAAATGCAAGAGCTCTGCCAAGTATAATACAATTTACAACAATCAATGGTAAATATATCCCAAAAGCATCATATAAAGGCTTACTATATTTGTTTAATATAATTTCTATTAATGTTACTAATGTAGATATTATTATTATATATACTGGTATTCGAATTTCTTCACTTACTATTTTTCTTATTAATGATACTAAAAAATTTGAAATAACAAGAATTATAAGTACAACTATACCCATCATATATGATTTTTCAAAAGTAGTAGTTACAGCAAGTACAGAGCATATTCCTAATACAAGTACAAATACAGGATTTTCTTTAAATAAATAATTTAATACTTTTTTCATAAGAACCTCCACACTATATATATAAGAGATGAACAAACAAAAGCTGTTAGAGTTAATACTAATATATTCTTTAATTTATCTTTCATTTCAATTCCTCACTTAATACTTTTTTTACTATATTTTTTAATGCATTAGATGAGAAAGTACTTCCACTTACTGCATCTAAATTATTAATATCTTTTTGATTTGTTATAACTTTATATATATAATTTTCTTTTTCTATTTCTGACCATTGTGTTTCACCAGTTTTATCAGTTACTATAATTGATTTTATTTCTTTATCTACTACTTCTACTTCAGCTTTAATAACTCCCCAACCTTTTGATGTAACTATATAAGTTGTTTTATTACCATCTTTTTTAGTTTCAGTTATTGTAACTTTATTACCAACATCATCTACAGTATTATTTTTACTATTATTAACATTACTAATAATAGTTAATACTAATACTACAACTAAAATTAAATATATAATAATTGGAATATATATCTTTTTAAACGCATATTTTAATTTTACACCAATCTTATCAAATAAAGGCACAAGCATATTCATAAATAATATACTTGTCATAACACCTTCTGGATATGGTGTTAAAAATCTTATAGCTACAGTGAGTATTCCTAAACTTATTCCATGAAGTACTTGGCCTATTTGAGTAACAGGACTTGTAACAGGATCTGTTGCCATAAATACCGCTCCAAACAACAATCCACCACTTAATACATGAAATAATGGATACCATAAACCCAAACCTATTCCGTAACCTATAATTGCAGTAAGTATAAACACAGTAAGAATATATGTAATTGGAATTCTCCACTTAATTGTTTTAGTTATAGCTAAATATAAAAATCCTACTAATATTAGTAATTTAGATACTTCTCCTATTGCACCTGGTATAGTTCCTGTAAAAAAATTAAGAAGTGAACCATAACTACCAACAACAGAATCATATACTCCATAATACCCTAAACTAGTTAAATTAGTTAATGGTGTAGCACCAGCAAGTGCATCAAGTTCATAAGCATTTAAAGGGCTTCCTAGCAAACTATTATAAGATACACTTATAAATAAATATCCTATTAAAGCAGGATTAAATACATTTTGACCAAATCCACCATATAACATTTTACCAACTATAGTGCCACAAAATGCACCAAAAGCTACTACCCAAAGTGGTACATTAGTAGGTAATACTAATGAAAGTAATAAACCAGGTATTATACTAAAAGACTTTTTTGTTTCTTTGATACTATTATTAAAACTTTTTTTAAGTACAAATTTAAACCATAAAACTTCAGATACTAAAGATACACATACACCTGTTATTATCATGAATAACGGATGAAGAGAACTAAAAAATGATTGGCTTGTAAAAAAGTATACTAAAATTGTATTTTTAAATATTGCATAACAAACTATTGGAATAAGAGCAATTAAAACTCTAGTCATTATTTTACTACTATTATCATCACTTTTTATATGTGGACCATTTTCTTTTATAAATTTCATTGTCTCACCTTTCCTTTAGCTTTTACTACAAAATCTCTAACACCCAATTTAGATGGGCAAACATATGAACATAATCCACATTCCACACATAATTCTGGATGTAATTTCTTCAACTCATTTACATTATCTATATTTTTCATTATAAGCACTGGACACAACTTTGCAGGACAAACATTCACACATTTAGAGCAACTAATACATTCATTTTTATAATCTTCTGTATCACTAATAATAGTTACTGCGCCTAAATTATTAGATACAACTATATGGTCAGAAGATAATGCAGTACCCATCATAGGACCACCAGCTATAAATTTTAACTTTTCGCCCTTATATTTACCTATCTTCTTAATTATAGATGACATATCTGTTCCTACTTTTACTAACACATTTATTGGCTCAGTAAAACCCTCACCAGTAATTGTTACAATTCTCTTAGTAATATTCCTTTGAAATTTCAATGCTTTATATATAGCAAATATAGTAGAAACATTATTAACTATTACACCAACTTCACTAGGATATCTTTCATATTCTAAGTTAAGTACACTTTTAACCAAATGACGTTCCCATCCCATCGGATATATATTTTTCACAGGGCTTAAAACTATATCTTCATACCTACCTATATATTCTAAAAAAGCATTCCTTACTATATCATTATTCTCTTTAAAGGCAATAAAACATTTTTTTATATTATTTATCTTTCTAATAGCATCAATACTCTCTAATATAGCTTCTGCTTTTAATTTAACAAGCATCATATCTGCTGTTAAATACGGTTCACATTCCACAGCATTAACTATCAAAAATGATGCATCACTTTTATACTTAAAAAAAGTAGGAAAATCACTACCACCCATACCAGTAACAGCGCATTTCTTTAGTAATTCTACAAATTCTTCTTTTGTATATTTAGCAATATCATCTACTAAAACTTTTTTAAGCACAGTTTCCTTTTTGTCATTCTCTATTACTACACAAGGTACTTCCTCACCATTTAAATATAAACATTTATCAATATCAACAACAATACCACTTACAGGTGATAAAACAGGAAAATCCATATTTTTTCTAATTCCAATTACAGTACCTTTCTTTACTTTTTTTCCTTTTTTTACTAAGCAATCACAAGGTGTATTATTATTCATTAATGGGACATATACTTTATCTGGAGAAGAAAAATCTATTATTTCTTCAGATAATGACATTTCTTTTTTACCATCTATTTTTAAACCTCTAATCATATATCCTCCTATCATATTAATGATATCATTTTTCATAATAAAAATAAAGATATTGGATCTTTATTTTTATATTCTATCATAGTATTTATTTTAAATTAATCTATCTCTTGTATGAATATCCACACCATTTGGCATATAAATTTCAAAAATAGTATCATTACTGATTTTTATAAAACACAAACCTTCTATTACTAAATCTTGTCCCTCTAATACCTTGATTTTTGTATACTCTAAATCTTTATACTTTAAATTATTATCCATATTAGCTTTATCAATATCTATATTATTAGATATATATATGGATATATTACTATCATTTAATACATTTATCCTACCAATATTATCTAATACCAAAGAAACTTTATCTTTAACTTGATATATTTTTGGATTTATTTCATGTTTAATATTTATATGTTTTACTAAATCCTCCGGTAATTTAGTTATTATATCACCACTATATACTATTCCTGGAGTATCTAACAATGTTAAATCTTCATTTATTTTGATTGATATTACATTTAATGTAGTAGAAGGCATACAACTAGTTACAATAAATGAATTCTTATCAGTATAATTTTTTATCATCTTATTTATAAAAGAACTCTTTCCTGCATTTGTATTACCTAATACATATACTTCATTACTACTTTTATATTTCATCATAAGCATCAATAATTCATCCATATGATAGTTCTTATCACTACTTATAGCTATAACATCAACATATTTTGGATATCTTTTTTTAAAATATTCAATTAATTTATTTTCATTTATACTTTTAGGAAATATATCAATCTTTGAAATAACAAGTATTGCTTTTGAATATATCTTACTATATATTTCATCCATATTACCCATATTAAAAATATCTACTATATGTACAACTAATTCATCCATCCTAAAGATTTCTTTTATTATTCCCTTATAAAAAGAATTTGATTTATTTGTAACCTTATATTCACCATAATGTTTTAATCTAAAACATCTTCTACACATTATAGTTTTTTCAAACATTTCAGGATTCACATAACCATCTTCATATGGATCTTCACATTGAAGAGTTATTCCACAACCAATACATTTCTTATTCATAATATTCGCCCCTCTTAAATATTCCCTTTTTTCTCATTTTCTTTATAACATGTTTTTCATATATTCTATTACATTTAGTCCATATTGGTTCTCTACTTGAAATAGGATTAACTAAAACAGTAAATATTCCCACCCTATTTCCACCATATATATCCATAGGAATTTGGTCACCTATTATTGCAACTTCACTTTCAGAATACTTATACTCTTTTAGTACTTTCTTAAATTTTTTAGAAAATGGTTTATGACTTGATGCAGAACAATCCAATTCCAATATATCTTTAAATGGGACAAGCCTTTTTTTAGTAGAATTAGAAAACAATATAACTTTAAATCCTAAATCTTTTAAATTTTCTATAAAATCTTTTATTTTTCTTGTTGGTCTACTTCTATAATATGGTACAAGAGTATTATCTAAATCAAATAAAATACACTTTATGCCAAAAGATTTCAATTTTTTATAATCAATAGAATAAATATCTTTTTTATACATATCTGGTTTATATAATTCAATCATAATCAACCTCACTACTTACAATATAAGTATACTATATTTTTCTTAATAAATAAATAATAAAAGAGTTTATTTGCCATAAACTCTATTTAATTATAATTTATATAAATATCTTTATTCCTCATTATTCAATTCTCTGTCTGCAAAAGATACAACCAATTGATAAAGCAAAGTTGGATCAGTTATCTTTCTAACTTTATTATTTACTGAATCATAAAACATTATTTTTACATTATTAGTAATTTCATCTTTAACAGAATCTATTTCACCAATCATAATAAAATTATTATTATCCATCATTAAACTATCTAATACATAATATTCTTTATCATCATCTAATTTTATTATTGTATCTTCTTTTATCATCTAGACCTTCCCCTTTCGGCTTTTTCAGCCTCTACTTCTTCTTTAGTTTTACCTATATTCATAATTGTTTCTACAACTTTCTTTATTCCCTGTCCAAATGCACCTGGAGGATTAAATTTGCCTTCCTTAATTTGATGAGCTAACACCAAATATCCTCCAATTAATGGAATAGAGAATGTAGAAGTAAGCATTACTGTTAAAACTATTATTCCTGATTTCAAGAAGAAGTTCTTTACTTTTCCTTTACCTTTTTTTAATCTTTCTATTCTTTCTGGTGATGCATCCACATGTCTTACATCACTATCTTGTTCTGCACTTCCCATATTTCTTGCTGTGTTCTCATAATCAGCTTCAGTCTGTGGTTCACTTTTAGGCCCTGAACCTTGATGCGAATTTGAAGTGCTATTTGATCTAGTATGTGTAGTAGAAGAATTTCCACCAACCACTGTACGTTCTCCACCTTTATGTGAATATTCACCATCAACTTTTTCAGGATTTGATTTTTCTTCAGTAGAAGTGCTTGTTTCTTTCTTTTCTTCTTTTTTAGGTTCCTCTTTTTTATCTACTGGTTTTTCTTCAGCAGCAGAGCCTTTCTCTTTTTTATCTACTGGTTTTTCTTCAACTGGTTTTTCATGTTTAATATCTTCAAATATTCTTTCTGTATATTCTTCACCAATTGATTTACTTTCAAAATCATAATATCTTTCGACCATATCATCATTCATAAGCATTACAGCATCGCCATACTTATATTCACCATTTTTGAAAGTAATTACCGATAAAAATTTTCTTTTTTCTTCTAATGTATGCTCTATCTTTTCCTCTTTTTTCTTAATTAGTCTACCTAAAAACTCATTCACTTCAGCTTCATCAATATCATTGTCACTTGCATATGAATGAACTCTTTTTAAAACTGTTTCTTCATCCCAATTGCCCATTTCATATAGCATTGCTACCATACTAAAATAGTCATATTTTTCTTCCTCAGCACCACTATGTGTATTTGCCATAATATCACATCCTCACATATTAATGTTAACATAAAGATAGTTCAAAGTCAATTTTATAGTTATATTCCTTTGCAATTTTGAGTAAACTTTATTAGGGTGTGAATTATGATTGAATTATTTACTATTTTAATAAAAAATATGCTATTAACAGGTGCATATCAAAATCAAGTATTTAAAGATCCTCTTAGTGAAGAAGAAGAGAAATATCATATTAAAGAAATGGGTAATGGTAGTATTAAATCTAGGGAAATACTTATTGAACATAATCTTAGATTAGTTGCGCATATAGTTAAAAAATATGGTGAAAAAGGAGATAGCTTAGATGATTTAATAAGTATTGGTACAATTGGATTAATTAAAGGAATTGATTCTTTTTCAAAAAGTAATGGTGCAAAATTAACAACTTATTGTGCAAGATGTATTGAAAATGCACACCTCACATAATGGACATAAGAGAGTCAATAACACTAGTAAATAATGTTCTTAAAAGTTTCAATTTAATAAATGATACATATACATTATTTGTTAAAGATGATATTAAAACAATTAACATTGATGAAAATAGTACATTAGGAAACCAAATTAAATATGCTAGACAATTAAAAGGAATCACGCAAGAAGAATTAGCTAGAACACTTGGTGTAGATTCATGTACTATTAAACAAATTGAAAATAAAACTTACAAACAATTGCATAATACAACAATAATAACTAATATAATTAATTATCTAGATATTAGGGATAAAATAAAAATAAATGATGATTACTTGGAATTTATACTAAAGAAAAAACAACACGAAATATTTGATTTTAGAATCAAGTACAATATTGCACTTATAGATTTTGCAAATATGATAGATGTTTATCCTAAAACAATCATTAAATGGGAAAAAGATCAATCAACTATATCTAGAAAAAAAATTTGAAAAATATATCGAAATAAAAAATTGTTTTGAAAACAAAAGAAAATTAGATAATAGTATATTTGAATATTATAATTTTATAAATAGTGATGTACCCTATTTAATAAAAAATTATATAAAAAAAGAAAACATAACAACAATTGATTTTGCAAAAAGAATGAATACAAATATTAATTCAATTAGAAATATCATTAATGGTAAAAAAATAATAACAAAAAAACAATATTTTAAATTTAAAGAATTACTCGATAACAGTCACTCTCTCCACAATTAATAGAAAATAAGAATTAATAGGCAATCTCGATACCTTTTTTCTTATTTTCTTTTTCTTCTTTTAAGGCGTCTTCTTTAGCTTTTTGAACTAAAGTTCTTATTACCTTCTTTTTAGATTCAGAACTTATATCTAAATCTTCAACTGCCTTTAAGACTAGTGTTGCATGGACTTGTGCAACAGCTTTATTTAATTCTCTTATACCTTCTTCATCTTTTGGATAGTTTACAAAAACTTCCATCCAACACCTCCTTTTACTTTATTAAATTATATGTATTAAAAAATATAATTGAACTAAAAAAATCTACATCAATTTGTAGATTTTAAATTCCCATTATCATCAATTTTTAATATATGAATCTAAGTGACTTCCAAATGAATATATTTTCCAATTATTTCCATATTTTACCAAACTAATTTCATAATTTTCAGGTATAATATGTGGAGTTGAAATACTAAAAGTACCTTCAACATTAGGCATAATTCTTACATATGCCATATCATGTTTTTTATTATACCTTACCTTTGTGCTTAATCCAGGATTATTTATAGATTCATAAAAACTTTTAGCTTCTAAAAAATTCCCCCAATCTTTTTTCGTACTAGGATATATTAAATTATCTAAAAATGAAATATTGAGATTGATTTCTTTTATATTAGTTATAAATTGATAACATATATATAATATTTGTATATCTTCGTATTCTGAATCATTTATTATACTTTCTAAATCTTCCATCGAACAATCTTTGCCATATAAATTTGACCAATATTTAGAATTAGTAATTGATTGAGTATTATTTAAGCTATCGCCCAAATAAATTATTGATGCTCTTTCATTAAAATTATATTTGTTATTAAAATCGTAATATTTAATTAAAATATCATATGTTTTTAAAATGATAGTTTCAAAATCTTCAACATATTTTCTTACACATGTAAATCTTAAATTCTCATCTGAAGATATTAATCTTTTAATCTTATCAAAATCAGCATGCAAATACACACCATACATAACATCCTCTATAGTTTCATATAAACTACACTTTGTCCCATCAGACAACACAAATTGAATATTCTGTTTTTCCACATTTTCATAATCTATCAACAATTTATTTAATTTTTCCTTCTCATCTGGATATTTATCAATCATTAAATTTAGGATTTTTTTAATATATACATTTTCACCATAAACAGCATATTTTCTTAATAGCATTAATTTTGTATTTATTTCAACATAATCCTCATCATTAAATGAATCAATTAAATTATGTTTAATTAACTTTTTTGAAAACTTTTTATATTCATTTACTGTATATACAAACAACCATAATACATCTAATTCCATAACTAACCTCTTACTATTACTATTGATTTAATTATCAAAGTTTAATTAATATTATATACTTAAAATCCTAAATTTTTATAAATTTTTATACTATTATTATCTACTTCTATATAAAAATCATCTGATGAAAGATTATTAATTTGTTCTTTTATTAAATCTTTTATATCATTATTTACTTTTATTTCACAATGCATAATAAAATTATCTATTGGATATTTAATATCAAAAGTATAACCTTCTAATATATTAGATATATTTTCAACAATGTCCTTATATAATTCTTTATATTCATCATAAAAAGAATCTACATTTTCATTTGAAGATTCTTCTTTTCTATACTTTTGTCTATTAACTCTTTTATTTAAATTCTCTACTGTATAATAGGTATAAGACATATCTTTTAAAGCTCTTATATCTCTAGTTATTTCACCCTTTTTATAACATGCAAATTTCTTATATATAACTGTATCTCTAAATACTGGATAACCTTTAATTGGAAATATAATAGTTTTAAAATAAAGTTGTTTTACTTCTTCTGGTGTCATTAAATCTCTGCCCATCAAAGAAGTAGATCTATTCCCATTAAAATCACTTTTGGAAATAGATTGACTAACTGAATTTGATTCTATTGTCTTCTTACCTAATCTTTTAGATATCGCTTCAGCAGTTTCTTGTGTATTAGTCTTTAAATAAACTAAACCACAGTTATCTAATATTGTTTGAGCTACATCTTTACCATATACATTATCTAATTGAGCAAAAGATTGTATAAAAAACTGAAATCTCATACCTCTACTTCTTGCTACTGAAATAATAGTACTAATATCTTCAAGTGGTGGACAGTTAGCAAATTCATCTAATAACCAATCAATTTGTACTGGTAATATTTTTTCAGGGATATTGTTGGCAATTTTTACCAATTCCTTATATAATAATCCAACTATTATAGTAACAAGTTTATAATAAGTCTTATCTTCATCTGGAACAATTATATACATTGCTGTAGGTTCTTTACCTAAAATACCAAAATCAAAATCACTTGTTGATGTAATATTTGATACATTAACATCATCAAATAAACTCATCTTTTCTGAAAAAGTTGCAGTTATACTTTTATATGTATTTTCTGCACTAGAAAAAATAGATGTTAATGTATCCTTGCTTTTTAGTCCATAAGGTTTACTATCTACATAAGTAGTAAGAATAGGAAAATTATTTTCATTCATAGATGAATTTTGAAATTTCTTAATACTTGTTAGAGTTATTTTTTCTCTATCAATTTTCCCATCCTTATATTCTTCTAAAAATAAACCAATTAATCCTTCTAATAAATTCTTAGCAGAATTATTCCAAAATGGATCTTTCTCTAATCCTTTATCATTCATAATCATTGCTGAAATAGAAGTAATTAGCTTATTACATTCAGCAAGATGTCTCATAGCATTATTTTTATATAAAGTTAAATTAGGTTCAATCTCTTTTAATTCATTCTCTTTTAAAATAATTTCATTTTCTTTATCATTATAATTTAATCCTTCCTTTTTCATTAACTCTATATCTTCTTTTAACATTTCAATACCACTATATAAATAGTTAATATCTGATTCAACATTAATAGCTAATTTATCATATTTCATATATTCTTCATACTCATTAATAATTGGCTCAAGTAAATTTATTTTATTAGATAATTCTGGATTTCTAAAATCAATTGTAATTATATTATATGAATTATCTTTAAACATTTTTGAAGTAGTATTAAATATTTCACCTTTTGGATCTGTTATAAATACACTTCTTTTTTTAGTTGCAGTAGCAATAAAACTACACATTGGAATAACTGCTGTAACAGACTTACCACTTCCAGTAGAACCTAAAAAACACCAATGAGGTGTTTCTCTATCAAACCATACATATTTCTTATTTCTACTATACCATATAGGAAATCCAACCTCATTAATATTTTTTATTTCTTCTTTATTATAAATGCTATTTATTTCTTTAAATGTAGCAAATCTTGCACTTCCATATTCATTACTATTATTTACATCTTTAAATAAAACAATATAAATATTTTCAACATTATTAAAAATTATTGTATATGGATTATCTTTACTTTTTTTAATCCTTAATTTAATCATAACTATTCCTCCTATCAATTTGTTTTTTTAATTCAAATTGATAAAAGGGGGGTCCTCTAATTAGATATAAAAAAAAAGTGACTTTTGTCCCAAAATAATTGTAACAAAAATCACCTTTTAATAATAATCCAATTATTTCAATCATATATAAAATCCTTTAAGCAAAATAAAATTCAATTTGAATCTTATAATTGCAAATATAAAATAATAAAAAATGATATTTTTATTTAATTAAAGTATAATTTTATATATTAAAGAATAAAAGTGAGAAATATGCACATTAGTAACATATGAAATGCAATAATGGACTAAAATTAATATTTTTGTTATAATATGAGTAAGGAGAAAAAATATGTTAAATTACTTTAAAAAAAAATTAAATATTATTTTTTTAATAATATTACTTACTATTCCATTTAAGATAAATGCAAGTACTTATGATATTTTTGGTTTAGAATTTAAAATTAATAATACTGATTTCAATACATTTATAAAAGATAATATTAATAGAGCACAATTAGATGTTGATTTTCTAAATTTTATAGATGCTGTTTTCAATGATGGTGGATTTTTATATGCTACAAATAATGATACATCAAAAGAAATATTTATTTATGCTTATGAATATAATGATATTAATTTGAATGTACAAAGCAAAGAAAATATTAAAAAATTTGAAAATATAATTTTATATCAAAATAGTGCTGAAAATCATGATATCTATGAAATTAATAATTATAAATATATTTTTTTTCAATATAACTATGAAAACTTATTTATAATTGACTACTATACTATAATGAATGGATATGTTTTTTTAATTAGATTTCAACAAAGCAGCAATTTTACAGTTCAAGAAAAGCAAGATATAAAATCGTTAATTGACAATATTAATTATATTAATTATCAAAAGGTATATAAGATTTTTGATTTAACATTAAATTATAATGAATTTGGATGGTTTTATTTTACTAGAGATAATTTCAAAAATAATCCATCATTAAATACCCTAGGAATTAATTACGAACACATTAATAATTTTTTTAATAATAATAAAGATTGTTATATGAATGCAGTTAAAATAACAGATAATTTAAAAGAAGAATTTTTTATAATTGCTAAAGATAACAATAATTATAAAAATTTAAATGCAGAATCGAATAAAAATATAAATAAATATATAGAAGAAATCTCACAATTAACAAATAGCAAAAATATATATACATATGAATTTAATAATTTCAAATATATTTTTGCTGAATACTATGACAAAAACCTTAATTATAATATAATAGATTATTATACTATTTTTGATAAAAAAGTATATATAATTAAATTTCAACAAGAAAAAAAATTTAGCGCAGTTCAAAAAGAAAACATAAAAAAAATAATTGATAGTATATATTTTAAAAATGACAATGAATCTTTAATTGTAAATAATTATTATTTATTATATTTTTGCATAATTATTGTATTAATTACATCATTTTTCAAAATTTTAATAAAAAAAAGAAAGCACTAAGAATAACATATTATTCTTAGTGCTTTTTTATTCAATTATTTTAATTATTTCATTTATATATTTTGAAACACTTATTATTTTTTCGTGTTCTTTTTTATACAATAATTCATAATTATTACTTGGCAATAATTTTAGCCATTCCCCATTATCAGCTATCCATTGTCCATTAGCAATTTTATGCCATGTATAATTTGAATCTGTATTTGTCTCTAAATCATTATATATTCCATTTTCTTTCACATAGCCTAATATTGTAGATTGTAAATTAGGATTATCTCTAACGCGAAGATTGGATACCATTACTATTAATTGATCATTATTTTCATTTCTTTTGACATCTTGTGTAATCATAATATTCCCTACTTTCTTCCATAAATATTTGCTATATTTTATTATTGTTTCATTGTTTATAAACAATGCATTAAATGGTTCTATGGTGTTTTTTAATTTATAAACATTTCCTACTTTTTCATTAATATAAATATATTCAGTTGGCATTACAAATTTGCCTCTCTGAACTTCTAAGTGGCAATGCTTTGACACACCTCCTGCTGTCCCCATATTGGAATATGTTTCTCCTTGTTTAAATCTTGAACCCACTTTTGGTGGATTATTATCATGACCAGTCCATAATGTCATATAATCAATAGTACCATTTGCATACTTCACCTTTTCATTACTTTGAAATGCTATGCCTCCACCATATTTTTGTGGGTCAACATGAACTATAGTACCATCAAAAGGTGCAATTAAATTTGTCACATAATAAGGCTTCAAAATACCAAAGTCAATTGCTTTAGTACTCTTATGGCTTCCAACATTCATTTCTTGACTTATCCATGTTTTAGAAATAGGAAAAATTGCACATTGCATATTATCCTATTCCTATCTCTGTTTCTTTTTCATATTCTTTTTCCTTAAAATCAACTTTTATTGTAAACATTTCTTTTAATTTAATCAAATCGTTGTATCCATATAATGAAATTCCACTTATAAAAATTACCTTCATTCCATCAATTAAATTAAGATTATTTCCATCTATAGATATAATTAATATATTAGGATTTAAATAACTACATAAATATAATAAAATGCAACTTATAATTATAAAAAAAGCCTTAAATAATCCATTTAAAAATTTATTTTTGTTCCACTCTTTCTTTATTGTTGCAAGTGAACAACCCAATAATACATTTGAAATCATGACACAAATTAAACCAATAATTATTTTTATCACTTTAAATCTCCTTTTAAATTTGGCAATTCATAAATTTTATTAACCATGGAAGTTATCATTCCATTTCCACCAAGTTTATGGTAACTTCTATAAATTTCTTCTATATTTTCTTTTATATAACTAGGACAATAACCAAAATCAATGTATAGTTCATACATTCTAATAATCTCATTACTAAGTAAGGCTTTGATTCCGTTTTTTAATCCCATATATTGTTTAAAAATATATATTATTAAAGAAGTTATCATAGTGAACAAAAATTCTATCCAATATTTTAATATAAAATTCATATATATTTCCACCTTTTACTTTATATTAAAATGAATTAATAATAATAATAATATTATTACTAACCCATTTCAATACTATTTTAATTATTAATATCCCATTTAATTGATTCATATGTGCCAGGATTATAATATGGTCCAAGTTTATCATCAATATAATTTCTCATTCCATTTATACTACTAGAAAAACTATTATTTATTATATTTGATGCAACACCTTTGAAAATTGTCTTACCCGATACTTCTTTTATTATATCTTTTCTAATTTTAGTAGTATTTGATTTGAATACAGCACTATAACTATTTCTACCAGTAGTAATTTTTGGTGCCTTTATTGCTGGTACAGCTGAAATTGTTCCAATAGCTGCATCAACAGCAGTATCTTTCATAATGTCCTTAAAAGGTCTTTTTTCCTCTCTTCCAATATTTTTTAAACCTTCAGATGTTAATCTAGACACTGCAGCAGAACCACCTCCAACTAGCAATGGATTTGCTGTAACTAAAGATATTCCAGTTCCTACTGAACCTCCAACACCTGATCCTACATAATCTTGCCATGGAGATACCTTCAATTCTCCAGACATTACACTATTGACTCCATCACTTATAGCTTGGCCTGCTAAACCAGCCAATGCTCCTACTCCTAATAACAATAATATTCCACCAATTACACTTTTACCATAATTGTCTATGTCATTTATAGGATTATTATTGCAATAAGTGTATAAATTGCAACTGATTATATCATTATTTTCACTAACTAAACCATCTAAATTAATAAATCTACATAATTCAGGTGAATAATATCTGTTATTCAAATAATATAAAGATGTTTCGTTATCATAGTAATAACTTCTATATCTAAATGAATTTATATGTGCTACACTAGTACTATCATTAATAATTGCCCCACTACCATCTGTTATTGAAATAATATTTCCATATGCGTCATAATTATATCTCGCTATTATATTATTTGTATCATTTAAAATTGCTATTATATCTCCAAATAAATTTTTTAAATAATAATAAATACTACCATTATATTTAAATCCAATTAAATCTCCAACACCATTTCTTATATAAAATATTGTATTATTATTTGTTGTTTCACTAACAATCTTACTTCCCTCTAATTTATACGTGGTTTCAATATCATTTACAATCTTCTTTTCACGTACACCATTAAAGTCGTATTTATAAGTAACAGATACTGTATTATCACTATAACTACTTAGTTGTCTACCATTTATCCAAGTTAAAACTTTATTTCCAATTGAAGTTGGATTACCAATATTATCATAAGTTATAAGTTGATTATTAAATTTAGTTAATTGATTTTTCCAATTACTATTTTGATATTTATATATTTGTTGTGATATCTGATTATATGTATTAATATAATATGTTTTTTTAGAAATCACATTACCATAATTGTCGTATTTATAACGAAATGTTGTATTTAGTAAATAATTATGATCAGTTACTAATTGATTATAAATATCATAAATATATTCATTCTGTAATTCATTATTATAATAAATTTTAACGATATTTCCTAAACTATCATACTCATAATCATATTTTTCATTATTTAATATAATACTTTTAATTTTTGTAGAATTCCTATATCCATTAGATAAATATTTATATTCTATATTAAAAGTATTATTAATTCTTTTATTTGTTAATCTGCCAATCTCATCATAAATATAATCAATTATTTTTGTATCAAATTCAGTTTGTATAATAGAATCCTCAGAATTATAAGTATTTTCTACTTTTTCCCTATTATTTCCTATTATATATTCTTTACTAGTTATATTATCATTTAAATCATAATTATATATAATTTTAAAATTGTCTGTTATATATTTGGATAATCTCTTAGCCAAGTCATAAATAAACTTTTTATATCCACTATTATCAACTATTTTAACTAACTCTCCATTATTATCATAATAATACCTATATGTATTATCAGATTTTACAACTTCTTTTATTCTATTAAAATCGTCATAATTATATAAAATACTATTGTTATTACCATATGATGAAGAATATAAATTACCATTGTTAATTTCATAATCATTATTTATTAGAGTTATATTATTTCCAATCTTTACACTTGTCAAATTACTAAAATTATCATATAAAAAATTATATTCAATATTGCCATCAAAAACTTTTGTAAGCAAATTCTGATTATAAGAAAACTCTAAAAATTTATTATTGTTTTTTATTTTTACTAATTGTTTTTTGTTGTTATACTCATACTCTATTTTACAACCATTAGCATTAGTAATGTAGTTTAGCAATCCTGTTACATCATCAATATTATAAGAAGTCTTATTAAACAATGAATCTATAATTTGTGTTAAATATTTTCCACTTGTATCATATTTAGCATCATTTTCAATAAATAATTTGTTAAAATTTTCTATATAAAAATTATAATTATCATTATTATCTTCCAAATTATCTAATACAATGCTATTGTTAATTATTTTTAAATATTTTCCATTTGATTTTGATTGAATTTTATAACTTCCATTATTATTTTTTATCAAAGAAAACAAAGAGTTATCACCATCATAAGAGCTCAAAATTAAATTTGAATTAGATACAGTAAAATATTTATTATTAATTATAGAATGATTTATTGTGTAATAAGAACCACTTGACTCAAAATACCATTTATCATGACCGCATTTATCAACATCTACATTAAGTTGATTATTAATTAATCTGAAGTAATTATCAGTTCCTTTTTGTCTTATCCTATACAAAGCATTTGTAATTTCTTCTAAATTTTCTTTTGCTATTTTAGTGCAAATTGGATTACCATATACATCACAATTAACAATATTTGATATACCAGAATTACTTATTCCTCTAATCATTCTATTTGTTATTATATTATCATATTCAAAACAGTAGTTTTTACCTAATGGATTAGTTACTTCTATTAGTTGATTATTTTTGTCATATTTAAACTCATTTAAATCATTATTTAAACCTCGAGATAAAATAATGTTTCCATTATCATCATAGTCATAAGAAATAGAGCCTATATTCTTAAACAAATTTATATCTGTTATATAGAATTCATTAGCATTTAGTTCTTGATCTAAAAATAATGTAAATGAGTTATAATCTGCTGCTGCAACAAAATTTACTGAAAAATATTGCCATTCGGTTTCATTTGGAATAAATGATTTACTTTGTAAAATTGGTCCATAAGGATTACTTCCTTCGACATAATCGAAGTCCATATCAATTACATTATAAAAAAATGCACCCATTCCATAGTCAGAAACTATTCCTTTATTTTTATACCATAATGATAATGTATAAACATCACCAGCAGCACCTGAAATATTAAATGTTTTACTGAATTTTGTAATAATATCCGGATTCATATTAATTTTTAATGCGGTTTTACCAGTGCTTAATGTAACTGTTTCAAATAAGTTACTTAAATTTATTGTTGGATAATCAGTAGGATCTGCAAAATTATAAATAACATCATGATAATCTGCACTTACATTCCAATCTGCATAACCACTTGAAAAATCTGAATTTTCAACTAAATTATAGTCATTTGCAACTTCACCTTTTTCTAACTGAATTGCATCTACATATGTTGTACCAGAATCAGTAATAATTTCTAATATTAAATTACCTGTAGCAGTTGTAGGATAATTAATAGTTACATCACTTCTATAGAAATCAGTATTATCGTCAACTTCATTTCCATAAACTCTTACTACTTCATTACTTGAATCAATATAACTAAGTGCTACTTTTGCTATATTACCTGTTTTTAAATATGCACTAAATGTATAATCATTACCTTTTGAAACAGATATATTTCTAGATATAATACTACCAATATTATTTGAAATAATTTTAAGAGATTTTTTACCTATATATGCTTCATCTTGTGACAATGAAAGTGATACTCCTGATGGGGCTGAAAAATCAATAGTTGTAGATTCAAAATTACTATTAGTAACATAGTTTTTTACTGATTGAATAGGTATATAATCTTCCATTAATTTATTTGAATATTTAGTAAATGTTGTACCAACAGCTTCACCATAGTTAATGCTTTTCCCATAAGCATCACCTACATCCTCTCTAGCCTTTAATGAAGAAGTTGACTCCAATGTGCCATTATCTTTAAATGTCATAGTAGTTGTTTTTCCATCATTATCAGTTATAGTTGTTGAATTAAATTGATATAACACATTATAGTATCTTCCTAATGTATTATTATACCCATATTCAGATACTTTCTTTATTCTAAATGGTGAAATTTCATAATATTCATATGCAATTTTTGTTTGATCAATATCAACAATTTCGGTAATTATATTATTTGCATTATAAGAAAATGACATAGTACCTAAATATGACACAATACTAGTAATCTTATTATTTGATAAATTAATTGTTCTATTACCATCTGGATTGGTTACTACAATATTATTGTTATTATATACAATGCTTATTTGAGCATTATCTGCATCTACTATTGTAGTAATTCTATTATTATTATCATAACTTATTGTAATAGTATTATCTTTTACATCTCTAATTTCTGATAAATAACCAACACCATTAGATTTTATGAATTTCATTTTATTTCCATCTTTATCCTCTAATAGATAGTAGTTAGTATTATCAGTAATTATTAAATTAAGTCCATCTTCATCCTTATAAATACCATCATCTAAATAAAAATAATGGATTGTACTATCATCATCTATATATTTTAAATATAAAATTTCATTTATTGTCTCTTCCTCAATTGTTTGAGATAAGTTAAGTCTCCAACCAAGCCCATAACCAATATTATTATTTGATATCACATCATTTGTATTATAAACTAAGTTTAAATTAGCCGGTAATTTACCTCCTATAGTTTTTCCTATATCAAATAGACCAACTAAATTTCCATTATAATTATTAACATATGTATTTCCAATATTAAAGCTTTGTTTGAAATAATTCATATAGTTTTCTAAACCATTTTGATTTCTGTATATTATTACCAAATAAGGTGTACTATTACTTTCTCTTGATGAAAATGTTGGAACTACAGAATTTTTATACTCTTCTGTATTTTGTTTTATCATCAAGCCATTATTAACTTTATCTGTGTACCAGTGTTTAACTATATTTGTTATATCACTAGTTAACAAATTAAATTGTGAATTATCTGACCCTAATAATGGCATCAAATCACAATCACTTACACCTTCAATTCTAGATTCATAATTACTATTCATATTATTCCAATTAGCAGTAGATTCATTCCAATCAGTTGTAATTGGATGTAGAGCAAATACTACATGTTTAAAATCAGATGCTGGAAAATTTGTTTCATATCCTGTTAAATTTAATTGAGCAGATACAACTTGATCTCCAGTAGATAAAGGTGGTAAGTTAAATTTTATTAAAGCTCTATTTGGAACATCTACTCCATTAACTTTTTCAACACCAATTTTAAAATAGCTTAGACTTCCTCTACTAATATTGGTATCTCCTGGATAAATATATGTATCTTTAACTGATGTACTTTGATTATCTAATATTATCGTTGGATCAATAATAACCGGATATTCAGCCTTATTTAGCCAATCTTTATTTACATTTAGTTCTAATAAATATTGTCCATCTTTTTCATCTATATTATAAAAAATATCACAACATTCATTAGTTTTATTATCAATCATAAAAGGCGCTTCAAATCTAAATATTTCATTATCATCTTTCGAAGCAATTATACTTTTATCTTCTTTTAAATTTAATTTTAAATTAGTATCAACATTAAATACTATTTTTTGATCTATACTACTTTTATCATTTATTACTATATTTTCTTTTATTTTACCATTTATCAATTTATATTCAATATCAATACCATTTAATATATTCAAATATTTAAATAAATACTTATTTATATCAATCTTATCAATTTTACTATTAAGCAACTTTAATTTTAAATAATAATTATCTTGCTCAATTTCTAATAAATTATTTGTTTCTTTTTTATTAAATTTAACACTATAAGAATTGCTTTTATTAACATAAAAGTCATCTTGTTCTATAAGTGTATTATCAATTTCTACATATTTGTCATTTTTTAAATAATGGATATCTTCGTTATAAAGACATACTTTAACAGTTCCATCTTCTCTTAAAAAATGTTTTTCTCTTGGTTTTCTTTTCTCTAATAGTTCTATTTCTTTCATTTTTTCTCCTTTCAATGTGTAAAAAAGAACAATTAAGCTGTTCTTTTCCACATATAAACTTCGTATCTTAAAGGTGTTACAGAGTGAGTATGGTTTCCAAGTGTATGAGTATGTGAACTAAGTGTATGAGTATGTGAACTAAGTGTATGAGTATGTCCTTTACCTCCACCTGTATTTTGGTTGGTTGCAGTAGCATTAGCAGTATAATATGTTGAAACTCCAGCTTGTGCATTATAACCTGACGCATGACCAACATAACTATCTTTAGGAGTTACATTCATCCAAGTATCTGAATGCTGTGCATGTCTATGTGCATTTTGAACATGAGTATGACTAGGCATTTGTTCAATAGTTATTGCAGTACTTCCAGATGTATTTGTACTTGGTCCACCGGATGTATTTGTACTTGGTCCACCAGATGTATTTGTACTTGGTGTCCCAGATGTATTGCTTCCAGCAGTATTTCCCCCAGTTCCTGCATATAAATAATATCCATTTATTCTCTGCCATGTACCACCAAATAGTGTCGCAGGACTAGTGTTTAATATGGACATATAAATACTTCCCACTGGATATATTAAATCACATATTGTTTGTTCATCTATAATTCCTGATGAACCATTTGTAGTAATTGAATTAACAACTAAATTACCATTTGCATCTAAACTAAATTTATTATTTTTCGATGTTAAACATTCTGCCTCCAAATTATCAATCTCAAGATTTAATTTATTTTGAGTTTTTGTAAAGGCATCTTTAAAATATATATCATCTTTAGTTAATGCTCTTTTATCCCTTTGTCCATTGAAAATACCACTTGATAAATACATTTTATTTTCATCTGTATCTTTCAAAAATATTGCTGTTATTTCGATATTTGAATAGTTTGTATAAATATAGTTAGTTCCATCAAATAATACTATATCAGCTATGTCTAATTCTTCCTCTACTGGTTCTAATAACTCACTTGTTCCATCACTACTAATTTTTCTAATTACTTTTGATATTAATAGCGAATCATTTTCTACTACATTAACCTCTTGTAATAATTCATCACCTGTGCCATTGTAATACCTTAATATATCGTCTAAATTAAATACATATTGCTTCCTTTCTGAAGTAGGATTTGATGAGGCTGCTTTATCAACATATACAATTAAATCATTTGTATTAGGAGCTACTGTATTACTTTTCATTTTTAAATTTAATCTAAACAAAGATGCACTTAATGCATTTTGTATAATTATTTCATTTTGACCTGTTACTGTTTGGTCTGTTAAATTCATTTTTAATCATCCTTTCTTTTTCTAAAATTTTTATTTTCTCAACTATATCATTAAACAGTTATTTGCTAGGTAACTTCATAGGAATTTCACCTTCTTGTAACATCAAGACAGTATCCATTGCTTGAGGCTGTGGCTATACTGAAGTATCATTATCCTCATTATTTATAATCGCATTATTAAGAGCAACTTAATATTTATAATCAGATTTTAATCGCAAGCGAATCTATTATCGTGCTAGAATAATAAGAATGTATTTAATGATTTTTTATAAATTGTCAAAGAACACTTTTGAAAAAAAGAAACAAGTTTGAAAGGAAATATTATCTCCTTTCACTTGTTTCCTAACTTAAACTAATTTTTGCAACCCTAAATTTCAAATTTTAATGATTTTTCTAATTTTTTTAAAGAATTATGTATACTTTTACTGATTGCCTGGTGTGAAGTACGTTCAATTTCTGCTATTTCATCTAATGTTTTATCTTCAAAATAATACATTCTAATTCTTCTTTTTTCAATATCACTTAATTCATTTATAGCATTATGTAATTTTTCAAAATTATCCTTTTTTATTATGCTATCTTCAATTAGTTCTTGCTTATTTACTATTCTTTTTTCCAATGTTTCTTCATAAATTTCTGAATGTTCAATATGATTATCATATTCATTTAATTCAGACAAATCTCTTAATTCAAATTTATCAAATGCCTCATATACTTGAACACTAACTTCAACTAAATTTATATTATTTTTATTGTCTTTGAATTTAACAGTATATTTATTATCAATTATGTTTATTTCATAAGGATTATCCTTATGTTTTCTTCTCTTTGGTCTTTTTTCCATTATTTCCTCCTATCAATTTGCTTTTTTGCAAATTAATAGAAGGTGGATCTCTACATTTTAAAAAAATAGAAACAAAAAAAGTGCTAATCATGTCTTTTGATAAGACGCGATTAGCACCATTTAAAGTATAAAAAGTATTATAATTTATATTACTTAAAAAAAATCTAATTTTGAAATTATATTTTACATTTACTACAATCATAACTACACCATTACTTCATAAAATAAGACAGCACAAAAATTTGTACTGCCTTATTTTTAGTTTCAAATTACTTTATCATTAATAGTTTTAAATATATTTAAAATTATCAATTACAATGTAATATCTACACCAGTTGCATTATTATATTTAAACATTGCATTACCATAAAAATTAAATACATTTCCATAACCAGCTGGACTTATTGTATATAATTGACTAGTCGCAAGTGATACATTGTAATTAGCATGTTGATAACTTCCAAAAACTGTTCCACTGGTTGTTGCATACATTGATGTAGTAATCTTCATTCCAAATACATTGCCTAATTTAACTGAATAACCAAAACCATTACTAAATTGTTGAGCTGATGATGGTTGATATGTTAGTGAATAATTAGTCCCAGTTATTGTTGCCTTATTAACAGTATTAATTGAAGCATTTACTAATCTAAAGCCAATAACATCATAGCTATTAATTGTTGGAATTAATGACCATGTTGATGTTATTACAACTAAACATTCAGTAGAACATGACTTAATAATTTTTGTTGTAACTCCATATTGTGTGACAGTACTACCATTAATTGAATAGTTATTTCCAAGTAATAAATCAATTTCTTCAACACTAACAATAGGTTGTTCAAATAAATTTAAATTAATCATTTTATCTAATTCACTTTGAGTCATAGTGTCTTGATATCCATCATAATATAAATTTGTTATATATTCATATTGTTCTCTAGTAATAATTCGTATTTTTTAAAATTAAATTACTATTTTTATAATATTGTTTATTATAAATTTTTATTTCTCTATCATCAATTTTCATATACAAATTATCTGAAATATTACTAACAGTTTTACCATTAATTAAAGTCCCATTATGATATAAATCAACTAACAAAGAATCCGAACTTCCTTTAAACATAATAACTTTTTTATTATTATCTTTATAATAAATTTCAATATCATATATATTATCATTTATTGCGCCTATCTTAAAATATGATGTTTCTATAGTTGTAACTAATATCCCATTTTTTATTACATATTCATCAGATTCTGTATAAATCTTATATACTTTTACTGTATTATAAGTTTGATAAAAATAATAAATTAAAAATGTTATAGTAATTAATAATAAAACTATTGAAGCCCATATAGCAAATTTCTTAACTCTTATATTTTGAATCTTGACTAATTAAATAATCAAATAATTTTTTCTGATGAGTCGACTTATTAATTATTGTTGATCTTTCTCCAGATAATAGCTCATCCACTGAAATATCAAATATCTCGCATAATAGTTTCATTTTATCAACAGGTGGTAATACATCACCATTTTCCCACCTACTTAATCCCGTTCTATCTATCGGAATTTTATCAGCAAGTTGTTGCTGTGACATTTTCTTTTCTTTTCTTAATTCTTTTATAAACAATCCTATCTTATTTAAATCCATACAATACTCCCAATTAAAAATATACATTTTGATAATATA
>JAFRQS010000012.1 GCA_017428495.1 Bacilli bacterium
GATAAAATCTGACAAATCTGTGCTATAATAAAAAATGAATAACAATCTAAAATCGTTATTCATTGAATCAATTATCAGTCATATCGACTCTTGCAGGTAGTTTATTGATATCTCGTTTTACATAAAATTCAAATGGCTCAACACCTAAAGCATTTGCTAGAGCTTCCAACTTTTCAAATGATGGTGTATGATGACCTAATTCTAATTGACTTATATATGTAACACTCATATCAGTAAGTTCGGCAACTTTTTCTTGACTATACTTTTTTCTATAACGAAAGTATTTTACATTGTTACCGAATACCTTATTTAATTTCATATTCGTATCACCAACTTTTTCTATTATTATGATACGATTTTTATTTATAATACTCCAATAAGTATGAGTGCAAAAGATTTGATATGACTTGATAATGAAAGTAGTACAGAAAGGAAGTGATTTCTTGAAAAATAACCCAGATAAACTATTCAGGGAAGTATGCACTATTACTAACAACATGGATGAATATATTTCAAAGGGTTATAAAATTGACTGGGATTTAAAGAATAGTCATTTAATCATTAATTACAAAGGTAGTATGGATTATTATGTAAGTATTGTTAAAGAAAATGATAATAAAGATTATTGGTATCTAACACCTTATAATAAATCTTATTTTTCTACCAGCTATGAAAATGGATTTGATATTGTACTATTCGCCATTAAAGAAAATGAAGAACTATATGTAGAAAGGAGTTAGAGATGAGTAATACTAATAATAAAAGTAGTATTAGTAGTAAAAACACAATAAAGAAAGATCCTAGAGAAGATGATAGAAAAGAAAAACCAGATTGTTTCGCTTATAGAGATGCGAATTATTGTAAAGCATTATCAGTTAAAGATTGTAAAAACTGTAGCTTTTATAAATCTATTAGAAAGGATTAGTTATTGTAAAAAGAAGTATGAATAAGAAAATTGAAAAGTTCGCCAATGATGTATTGAAAGAAGATTTAAACTATAGTGCTTTTATAAGTCATAATGTAAGATTAAGTGGGAATTTTGATCGTGTATTAAAAGGTTTAGATGAATCTGTAGTTGTTTCAAATGTAGATCCTAATAATGTATTAACAGCAGAACAACAAGTAATGCACTTATTTAATAGATTATTATATTGGTTTGATAAATATTTTCCTACATTATATAGATATAGAAGTATTATAATTGGCAAGTTATTAAGTTATGATGAAACTGTAGAATATTTACAAAGCAAACATTATTTAGGCGATAACAATTATATTAAATTTTTTACTGATTCAATTAGTCTAATTTTTGTTAAAGGATTTTATAATAATTTAAAATATCATTATGATATATATGCAGATATTTTAAAAGAAAGAAAGATTGATTACAAAAAATTAGATTTAAAAAAATCTAGCCATTTAAAAAAGTTACTAGATTTAGTTTCAGATTTAGCTTTTTGTGATAAAGAGTTCGATAGTTACTATTTATTTAACTATATAGATAATGATATTCAGTTATTTGTTAATAATAAGCATAGAGCTCAAGCTAATATTGATTATAAAGAACAATGTATCTGGATCAGTAAAGTGCATAATGAAAAAATTATAGAAAAATATAATATGAAAAAAGATTATATAAAATATTTTAAGTAGTACCAAATAACAACTTGCTAGTATAGGAGTTGTTTTTATTATGTCTAAAAAAATTAAAATAAATTAAAGTAAATAAAAATAAGTATAAGTAAAATGAAAGGTATTTTATAAAAAATTCACTAATTTTTCCCTAAAAATTTTATAAAGAAAAGAGTTTGCATACTCGCAAACCCTTATAATTACTAGGTTAAATACCTTTTTAAAATTTATTTAAAAGTCAGTCAGCTAAACAGGTATGAACCGATTGCTCTAGCCAACTGAGCTATCTCGCCATAAGACAATTAAGATTATAACAAATCATTTTTAATTTGACAATAATTTTATTATAATTTCTTAAAAAGATGAGATTAATACTCATCTTTTATTCCTTTTGTTATTTCACTTGCCACTTTTTTCATAGTTGGAGTCATTTCCTCTACTCCTTCTTTTGTTAAAGGAATCATCTGTTGAAGTTTATATGCCATTATTTGTCTTTGATTTGGTATTACAAATCTAATCATACATCCTACTATAATAACAAATATAGATGGTATAACCATAAACATACCCATTGATTGCATTTTCATTTTACTAGAACTAACACTAAACCAATTTGAACTAGTCATACTTGGTTCAACTATTTTATTAGACATTATTAAAGTATATATACCAAATCCTAATAAAGCTAAACCTAGCACTATAACAATAGTTCCTGCTATTTTTATTTTTCTATTTGCTTTTTGATATTGTTCTTCACTTAAATATTTATTTTCCATCATTTTACCTCCAATATCATTATATAATTTTTTTAAATTTGGTGCAAGAAAGGAGACTTGAACTCCCACGGTTTATACCACTACCACCTCAAAGTAGCGCGTCTACCAATTCCGCCATTCTTGCAGATAGATTAAAATCTATCAAATGTTATTCCTTTTATATTAGAATCCTTAATATCTCTAATAATAAGCGAATATACTTTATCATAATCTACAACTCCGCCTTTTAATAAGCATCCTCTTCTCTTACCAATTAAATCTAATGTTTCCAAGTAATCTTCCCTATTTACTTTATCTATACCATATCTTTCTTTTAATTTATTATTATAGTAATTATCCAATTTATTTAAGATATGAATTGATATATCACTTAATTCTAATATTTCTTCTTTTATAGCACTCATAGCTGCTAAATTAAGTGCAACTTCTTCACTATCAAGTTTAGGCCATAATATCCCTGGACTATCCAAAAGTTCAATATCATTATTAATTCTAATCCAACTTAAATTTTTAGTAACACCAGGCATATTTCCCACATTAGTAGCTTTTTTACCAACTAATCTATTTATTAGAGTACTCTTTCCAACATTAGGTATTCCTACAATTAGTGCTCTATAACTTCTTTTCTTTAAACCTTTTTCTTTTCTTTTTTCATCTAATGGTTTTAGTATTTCTTTAGTTTTATCAATAATCATATTAACATTTTTACCACTTACTAAGTCTACTGGAATCACATGATATCCATCTTCTTTATATTTATTCAAAAATTTATTTGTTTCTTCTATATCACACAAATCCATTTTAGTAACAATAAGAATTCTAGGCTTATTTTTAAGCATATCATCAATATCTTTTATTTTAGATGAATATGGTATTCTTGCATCAATTACCTCATACACAATATCAATAAGATTAATATTTTCACTTATTAATCTCTTTGTCTTTGCCATATGTCCAGGATACCAGTTTATATTGGTTTTATTTTCATTCATCCCTATCAACTCCTCATAATTAATAATTTTTAAATTTATTATAATATGAATTAACTATAAAAATATAATATAATTACCATTTTTCTATTACATTTGTAATACCATATAAATTATTTCTTAATTTTTTACCAGCATCTATATTTCCTACTATTGAACCATAATGAGTTGGTATTACTATTTTAGGCTTAATAATTTTTATTAATTCCGTTGCTTCTTCAACATCCATAGTATAATAACCACCAATTGGAATTAAAGCTATATCACATTTTACACTTTCTGATTCTTTAGTTTTATCAGTATCGCCCGCTATATAATATGAAATATTATTAAATGTTACAATATATCCTAACCAATTGTTTTTTCTGGGGTGAAAAGATTTTTCAATATTATACGCTGGAATTGTCTTAATATTAATATTATCAATATCTATATTTTCATTTGGATTTAAATATATATAATCTTTAAACTCTATTTTATCAATAGTATCCTTCATTGTTTGTGGTGCAATAATTATTGTATTCTCATTCTTTATTTTATTAATTGAGTTAATATCCATATGATCATAGTGATTATGAGTAATAAATATAATATCTGCATCATGTTTATTATCTTCTATTTTATATGGATCAAAATAAATTATCTTATCAAGTATTATTTTTATACTACTTTGTGTATTAACTTCAATATTATCTATATTCATATCAATCACCACCATTTATTTGACTATTTCTATTACTTTTATTTTTCCATTGATTAAAATTTCTACAATTGGCTTTTTTCCAATTTTATTTTTTTTATATTTCCAATATTTTTCTGCTAATTCTAAGTTCTCTTTTTGATTTATTGTACCTTCAAAACAATTCCATGCATCTCCTATAAATTTATCACCATCAGTTTCGACTTTTATAATCGAATATGTAGGTCTACCAATTTTAACAAACAATTTATACCATTCTTCAGCTTCTTTTAAAGTTTTAGAAACAAATAATGAACTTAATCTAGAGGGATATTTAGGAAATTTTTCTTTCCTAACTTCTTCTAATGCAAGTTCTCTTAATGCAACTTTAATATGATGATCTAATTCAATATTCTCATATTTTACAGGATTACTATATATTTCATCAACTTTATCTTTTAAAGCATACACTCTATCATATAATCCGCTATGATTATTATTATCAAAAATTATTTCTTGACCTATTTTCATTGGCTTTTCTGTAACTACATGATAATATACATTCTTCATATAGATTTCACCCCTTTTTTATATGAGCAGTAATTATACAATAATTATAAGAATTTATTGTTATTATTAAATTATCAATCTCACAATAATAATTTTTACCTTTTTTATATATCATACAATCTTTACTAGATATTTTATTTTTTAAATAGTTAATTACATTATCATCACTTAAAAATAAATTTCTTTTTATTCTTTCTTCTCCTAATTTTGTTGTATGAATTTTATCAATAATTTCTTTATTCATTTTTACCTTTTAATCTACTAATACTGTATCTTTTAGAAGAATTACATCATCATTATACTTTTTTATATCTTTTAAATTCTTAGGATCATCATCTATAACAATTATTACACTATTATCTCTTTTATAATTTTCTAGATATTTAGCTTTTAATATAGATGTTTCTATCATGTCATTATCTTCTCTTGATATTATAATGCGATTTTTTTTCTTAAAAAAAGGAGCATATGTATCTAACCACCAATGTTTTTGATCTATTCCTTCTGTTTTTCTTGTTGCAGATAAAATAAACATTTCAACATTTGGCATTTTAGAAACCACTTCTAATTTTTTTATACTATCATATAATGGTCTTTTTTTATCATAATCTTTTGCATTATCAAATACATAATCTGCTATTACACCATCCATATCAACAAATAATTTTACTTTAACATTTTTATATTGTTTCATATACTCTTTTAAAAACATAACACTTCACCTTTATAATTATACCATATTTATTAATAGTTATTAAAAAAAGCAAAATTAATTTTTGCTTTTTATTTACGCATAGTATCTATTTTTTCATAATCAGATAATTGTGATTCTACTAACTCTGATAATGAAACCTCATCTGGCCCAGGTCCAAGAAGCCATATTGGATTACCTTCTTCTCTATCAGGAAATCTACTAATCATTTGAATTCCACCATTAGCACACAAATAATAAAAACGAAGATCAGGATTTATAGTTGCAAACAAAGTATCTCCACTTTCTACATTTGCATTAAGTGGTGTATATTCTTGTGGCAATTCATCTCCTTGATGATACTTTACTATAGTATATACTTCACCTTTTTTTAATCTCTCTTTAGCATTTTTTAAGCTTACTCTTCCTGCAATTAATTTTGGTCCATCATACCCAGGAGTATTATAAAAATAATTTGAATCCGGATTATTATCGAATACAGAATCATAATCACGTAATTGTATAACTCCATCTTTTATCATATTATCACCTCTATTTACATACTAACATTTTAAAAAATATTTGTAAATATTAATTCTTTACAAAATGTTCACAAGTTTCCTTTATCTTATCTAGTTCTAATCCTGTAGTTTGTAGCGTATTCCAACCACACTTTCTTGCAGTTTCAATATTATCTTTTCTATCATCTATAAATAAAATGTTCTCAGGTTTAAATGGAACTTTACTTTGTACAATTTTATATATTTCTAAATCAGGTTTCCTACATCCCATTTCAAATGATAAGAATACATAATCATATTGTGAAAGATCCACTTGTTTATCTAATCTTTCTTTATCAAATATTGTTAAATTAGATAATATTCCTATATAACATTTATCTTTTAATGATTTTTCATAATCTGCTACTTCTTTGTAATAGTCTATTTTATCAAAATACTCTTTATATAATCTTACAAACTCTTCATAAGTAGTATTTAAATTAAAATCATATGATATCTCTTTATATACTTTTTTAAATTCATCATTATTTTTTATGCGAGTTACTTTATATTTAGATATATTTTCAAATATTATTTTATCACCTTTATAACCACAGGCACAAAATAAATCTTGCCATGCATCATGACATGTATACCCAGTTAAATGCGATTCAACTATATTACCCCAATCAAAAAGTATTAACTTATTTTTCATATATTACCTCTCACTATATTAATATTTTGCTTTTACTAGCAATTTGATAAATTCTTCTGGAAGTTTTTCATTTACTTTACTTATTAATTCTTTATCTATATTGTATAAAGCTTCTGCCATACTTCCAACTATTGCACAATTTGTATCTGTATCTCCACCCATCAATAATGTTTTTCTAATTGCATCTTCAAAACTTGTAGAATAATAGAAAACATACAAACAATTATCTATTGTTTGTTTACATGTAGTATTAAAACTAGTAAATGGTTTATATTTTAATTCTATATTTAAATATTCAAATATTTCTTCTTTAGAATATCCTTTTCTTAAATAAAAAATTATTAATGCAATTGTTGTTGCAGAATCTATCGATTCTTTAGAATTATGTGATGGAACAGTTGCTAATCTTGCATTTTCTATCACTTCTTTTTCATTATCAAACATATAACCAATTGGTGATATACGCATCATTGCCCCATTACCTATACTATTACCTATAGCATTTGATTCACTCCATTTTATTAATTTTGGTGAAAATGAAGTTTTAAAATATGGACTAAAACTGGGTTTATAATCTTTATATTTTTTAATATAATGTCTTAAATATTTATCATAATCTTTATCATGTAATATTGCATCTAAAATTGCTATTGTTAAAATTGTATCATCACTATAAAATGATTTTTCATCAATTATACTTTTAGGTGATATACATTTAATCCTTTTTGTTTGATCATATTCATATATACTACCTGCTAAATCACCAATTATTGCTCCATACATACTATCACCATCTTATTTTAAAATACTCAAATTGATCTATTTATTAATTACTTCCTCATATACTTTTTTTAATTGCTTACCAATATTATTCATATCTCGTTCTTCAACTACTTTTCTATAATTATCTGTCAAATCAGGAAGTTTACCATTTAATATCTTTTTTATTTTTATTTCAAATTCATTTACATCTTTTGCTTTATACATATTTTTGCCATCAATTAACCAATCTTCAAATATTGGTATATTTCTTACTATACTTTTTGTTTTACATGCCATTGCTTCAATTATTGGTATACCTTCAGTTTCTTCAAATGTAGGAAATACATATAAATCACATCCATTTAATGCTGCTCTTATCATATCTTTTTCAACATAACCTGCAAATAACAAATTATCTAATTTTGTATTAACAGCTTTTTTCACAGGAATAGTAGCAGCAGCAAGCGGACTATATCCAAACCATATAAATTTATATTCTGGCATTCTTTTTGCAAGCTCTACAAAATCTACTATACCCTTTCTTTCAATATATAATCCGATTCCTACAATTACTTTATCATCTTTACTATATCCATATTTTTTTCTAAATTCTAATCCATATTTTTTATTTGGTTTAAAAAAATCCAAATCTATACCATTAGATATTGCATATATCTTTTTATTTTCTAAACCTTTATAATTTTCTAATAACCTCTTTGAATATGGAGTTGGAGTTACTATTATATCACCTAAACTATAACATTTTATTAACCACCATTTAACTAATTTAGAAGTTTGCTTTGCAAGTATAAATCCATTTTTATAATCTTCTTCTGTAGAATGTGCATGATATACAATTTTTTTACCTTTCCTTTTTGCTCTTTTCGCAACAAAATATGATTTTATTAACCAAGTATTAATATGTAATATATCATAATCATCTTTCATATTTAATGTATATTCTATATTTTCATCTTCCAACGCTTTCATTTGATGTTCTATAGCTTTACCCAATCCACTTTTTCTTACTGTTTTCAACCCTTCTGTATATAACAATACTTTCATATTCATTACCTCAACTTAATTATAACATAAAATGAGTAGAGTTACATCTACTCATTATCTACCCATTTTTTTATTTCTTCTAAAGATACATTACTGCTAAATCTTTTACCACTAATAAAATTTATGTTAGGATAAACTTTTCTTAAATCATTTAAACTACCATCTACACTTGAACTACCGCTTGTTACATATATATATACGTTCCTATTATTCAAATCATTTTCTTCAATAAATGTATTTATTATTGTAGGTGCAGTATACCACCATACTGGAAAACCTATAAATATTCTATTATAATCATTAATATTATTTACTTTATTTTTTATTTTAGGTCTTGAAGACTTATCAGACATTTCTATAGAAGATCTACTATTTTTATTTGTCCAATCCAAATCTTCTTCTGTATATTTATTTACAGGTTCAATTTCAAATAAATCACCATTTACTACTTTAGAAATTTTCTCCGCCACTTCTTTTGTAATACCACTAGCTGAAAAATAACAAATTAAATCTTTATTCATATTTCCTCCTATATTCATATTATAACATAAATACTTGTGTATTTCTTTAAATGTGATATATTTATTATGGTGATTTTATGAATATAAAAGTAATGAGTTTTAACACTCAACATTGTAAAAATTATATTACAAAAAAAATAGATTATAATTCAATTGTGGATTTAATAAAAAAATATGATGTGGACATCATAGGATTGAATGAAATATTTGGAAAATTTATTATTAAAAGTCAAGCAGAAAAAATTGCAAAAAAACTTGGATATTATTGCTATTTTGGAAAGGCTACTAATATAGCATTTAGAAATTATGGTAATGCAATATTATCTAGATATCCCATATTAAATACTGAAATAATACATATACCATATCCAATAAAAATCAAGAAACACTATCAAAAAAGGACTATATTAAAAGCAAATATATTAGTAAATAATAAAGTATTACATGTATTTGTAACGCATCTAGGATTAAATAATGACGAGAAAGAAAATGGTATTAATACTATAGTTCAAAATATTAGCAATAATAATACAATTTTAATGGGTGATTTTAATATGACTCCAAATAATAGTAATATTGATAAAATAAAATTAATTAATACTGATAAAAATAATCTCACATGGCCTTCTATTAAGCCAAAATATAAACTAGATTATATTTTTGTAAGTGAAGATATAAAATTTTTCTTGAGTGATACTTTAAATGAGATAATTTCGGATCATTTACCTTGTATAACTCAAATAAGAATATAAAAACTTGTACCATTTAGTACAAGTTTTATATTACTTATTACTCTGCAAAAACATATGGATCAGCAGTTGTTCCAGATCCTTTTATTTGAACCCCTGGGATTAGATATACTGAAGGTTTAATAGGTTGTCCATTAAGATAGGGACTATAGTTATACATACGATCATCATAAGCATTCCAAACCCAACCAGTAGAATCAGAAGAATCAGATGTAATTGTCCATCCATACCTTTTCATCCAGTTTGTTCCACATCTTGCTTCTAATGTTGGGCACGTTCCGCCCGAAGCATATGCAAAATCAGACGGATATATTAGCCCAACTTTGCCTACCCACGTATGTGTCCTTATTACACCATCTGTAGGATTTAGAATGTGTTCTTCTCCTCTTTCTGCATTATATGCATCTTCTTTAGATATAGTATTTGTTGAAAATCCGCCTAAATACCATGTTGCATCTCCTATCAATTCTTGTGCACTATTTTTTAGAACATAATCTTTATTAAATTCTCTCACATTATTACCAGAACCACTATACCAATTCGGATTTTCACTTAATGATGAATTTAAATAATCACCATTTAACTCTCTCATCAAGTCTGCTCCTTCATATGGAGTACCATCTGTATATGTCGAAGGTCCCCATTGGTTTATTCCTCCTCCAATATTAATTCCTGCAGGAGATGAATCCCATGAAAAAGCACCTAATGAGTTATATCTTACCAATTTTACTCTTTGTTCTCCATCAACATCAAACAATCCTATTATTCTCCATGTTTCATCATTAAATGTTACATAATTATCTACTGTACTTCCTTGATATCTGTAATTACCATATTTATCTTGTATCATACCATTTTCATTTACTATTCCATCACTATCTTCAGATTTTGGACATGTGCCTGTACATAAGCCTGCAAGATACTCAGCTGCATCTGTATACCCAACTAGTTCACTACAATTCATATTATCTTTTGTACCAGTACATGTTATTCCACTAAATTTACCACCATTTGCTCCTTTTAGTTTTACTGTTGCTACTCCATTACTATCATATGTAATACTACAACTTGAATAATCATCACTTAATTTTGCAACATCAGAGCATGGTATACTTGTTGCATTATAACTTGAATTTACTGCTTGTTGAGCTAAATAATCTTTATCTGCATTTGTTGCTATTAATTTTGCACTATCTTCTATACTTTTTAATCTTGTAGATTTAATTGTATTCATTATCTGTGGTACTGCTATTATTAATATTACTGCTAATATTACTATTATTGCTAATAACTCTACTAATGTAAATCCTGTTTTATTCTTATTCATATATTACTCCTATTTTATAATCATATTATATATCACCCAACGTTTTTCTTGCAATATATTTTATTTATTATTTGTCAAAACAAAAAGCACTATTCTGTGCTCTTTCTTATATTTATAATGAATTTATATACAAGTCCTAATCCAAATAGTAATGAAACAAATCTTACAAATCCACCAATATATGGTATTAAATATATAAGTTTAACTAAAACTATTCCAATAAGTAATGATAGATACATATTATCACTATTTAGTAGTTTACTTGTAATTATATTACCAACTATGTAATACATTAATAAGAATGATAAGTATATGCTTATAATATATATTGCAATTGTTATTAATGAAAGTGGTATTAAAAATACTGATATCATTGCAATTATAGAAATAATAGGTACCAATATTAGCACTATTAATCCAATTCCTGATGTTTTTGCTATATTACTAAATTCAAGTTTAAAATTATCAAGTTTTTCTTTTGTTTTTGGTATTAAGTAGAATAATACTACCATAGCAATAAATGCTGCTATAGCACTTAATAAGAAGTCAATTGCTTTATCCTTAAATGTATATGAATAATTATTTTCTATATGTTTACTTACTTCCAATTCACCTATTGTTGCCTCATTAAGTCCTGTTACGTTTGAATCATCTACATATGATAATTTACCAGTAATAGTTGTTTTTTCATTTAATATAATTTCATCTGCCATTATATAAGCATTACCACCAATAGTAACATTACTTAAATCTACTGTGGATGCTCCTACTCTTAAATCACGTGTTACATTTGCTTTTAATATTACTGTATTACCTGCTATAAAGGCATCTCTTCCTATTACTGCATCACTGCCAACAGTAACATGATTTCCTGCAACAAACATATCCTTTTCAATATTTTCATTTACAGTTACAATATTACCAGCATAAAATCCATATGGTGCTTTACCATTTAATGTAACTTCATTACCTGCTACAAATGATAAACCATCTACATTAGCATTATTAGTTACTTTGTTTCCTGCTACAAACCTAGTTGAGGAATATTCACCATCTTGTGTAACAATATTACCTGCTTCACCGACTTCAATTGCATATGTATTTGTTATCATAAAAAGTAATAAAAATACACTAAATAATTTTAAAATTTTATTTTTCATAATTACCTCCAAATATATTATATCATTTATTCTAATAAATCTTTGTTAAAATTTCCATTTATAAATATATCTATTTCTTTTGAATCTGCTGTAATAGCTTTAATATTTAAATCTTCTGTACCAATCATAAAATCAACATGATTTCTGCATTGATTTAAATTGTTAGAATTTAATTCTTCTTTTGTCATATCAATACCATTCTTTATACATTCAGGGAATGAATCTCCTAACGCTAAATGACATGATGCATTTTCATCATATAGTGTCTCATAAAATATCATATTGGATTTAGATATAGGAGAATCATATTCTACTAATGCAACTTCTCCTAATTTATTTGAATTTTCACATGAATTAATTATACTTTTTAATACATCCAGGCCTTTTTCTGCACCACAGTCTATTGCTACTCCATCTTTAAATTTTATCCAAAAATTAGAAATCAAACTATCATGATACATAAGTGGTTTACTAGAATATACGATGCCGTTTGCACTCAAAGAGTCTGGTGATGTAAATATTTCTTCTGTAGGAAAATTTACTAATATTTCTTCACCATTAGAAAGCATTTCTCTACCTGTTTGCCATATAGCATTTTTAGGAAGTTCGATGCTAAAATCAGTACCAATTGAATTCTTATATATTAATTTTTTTATATGCAATGAATTTAATATATTTTTATGTTTCACTAATTTATCTAATTTTACATTTAATTCATTACTTGGATCTTCATTATTAACTCCACATATTTCAAATATTTTATTCCATAAATCTTCTACTGGGTTATTTGAATTAAATACTTCTTTGGCCCAAGAAAGTGTAGGTACTGCTGCTATACACCAAGGAACATTGGATTTACTTCTTAATATATCAAATTCTTCTCTTGTTCTTTGCGAATAAATGAAAGCCTCATTTTGTTTATCACTATCTATATCATTCATTAAACCAGGGGTTTCAGATGCTAGCATAACAAATGCTGCACCTTTTTTAGCATATTCATTCCATTTTTCTTTATTGAAATAAGTACTATTTTTTAATTCTTCTATATCTAAATTTTTAAGCATGTCATGCTTTATATTTACATCTACTATGTCAAAATAAATGTCTTTAGCTCCTATTTTATAAGCTTCATTTGCAAGTATTCTTACAAAATCACTTCTTTCACTATTTGCACTTATAAATATTGATTGTCCTTTTTTCACTCTCAAACATTCATTTAATATCATACTTGCATATTTTTCTTTCATTTTAAATCCTCTTTTTTACTTATTTCACTTATATATAGATTATATGTTTCATCTGCTATTTCTTTCCAATTCTTACCCAACATTTTTCTAGCATTAATTGATACTCTTTTAAGATTCTTCTTATCATCAATTATTTCTTTTATTCTATTTTTATATTCTATTTTATCTAATTTTGAAGTAAATCCAGATACATCATTTATGACAGTATCAGATGTAACACTACCTTCTATAAATAAACCCGGGGTTTCATTTACTGCTGCTTCTATTTGAACTAAACTTGAAGCATCAAAAAGCGATGGAAATAAAAATAAATCTGCTCTTGCATATATAGATGATAATAATATTCTATCTGTTAATCTTCCTGTTAAAATTATAGAGTCTTCCATATCATATTTTTTTATCTCACTCTTTAACTTATTTTCATCAGGACCAGTTCCTACATATAACATTTTAAATTTTATACCATCATCTTTTAATAATTTTAATGAATCTAGTATAAAAAATATATTTTTTATATCAGTTAACCTTCCTACAAACAAGAATACTATATCATCTTTATTTATATCATATAATTTGTTTACTCTACTTATATTTTTTTCTTTTTCTTTTAATGGTAGTAAATCAGTACCATTATATATTACAACTGGTTCATATTTATATCCATATTCTTTAAATACTTTTACCATAGCATTATTTACTGCTATACATTTATCGGATTTATTATAAATCTTTATTAATTTCTTTATTACTTCTTTTACTACCAACTTATTGTTTACTATTTTTCTTATTTCAAAATCAAATCTTGTATGCATAGTTGCTATACATGGTATATTTAATTCTTTTGCTATTTTAAGTCCGAGTTTACCAATTGTAAAAGGAGAATGTATATGTATTATATCAAATTCTTTTTCTAATAATTTTTTATAATCTTTAGATATTTTAGTAGTTACTTTACCAACTCTATATTCAGAAAAAGGTACAGGTATACTTCCTATTCTTATTACATCATAAGGTCTTGTAAAATCTTCATCAACACTACTTGTATAAGGTACAACTACTGTTACATCATTAAATTTTGCTAACATTTTTGCTAGATTATCTATTACTAATACAACCCCATCTATAGTCGGATAAAAATTATCCATAAATATACCAATCTTTAATCTTTTTCTATTCATACTACTATAAGTTATTAATTATAAAATTAATTACATCACTTTCATCTTCCTCTATTAATAACTTATCCTCCTCACTAATATCTGTAAAATACTTATTTAATTTTTTATTTATTGAAATACTATTAAGTGGATAACCTATATCCATTTTATTTGTAGGATTATCTACTATATAAAAGTCCTCTTTATTCCAAGTATACGTATACTCTTTTCCATTATTAATAAGTGCCATACCATATATCCACCTTGCAGTAATTTTTCCATATTCTTTTGCAAGATTTGAATAATATGTAATCATTTCTTCATCACTTAATCTTTTATTATTAACTCTTCTTACATTAGTCCCTGGCTGTTTTTCAGCTGGAATATTATCAAAATATAATGTATCATCCATGGCAATTGTTGGCATATTAGTTTCTTTATAATATGCCCTTGCTTTAATTAATGCATTTTCTAATGCATTATTTCCATTTTCTTCAATATCTAAATCTATATTTATATCTCTTAATGAAATAAGCTCTATATTATGTTTTAATAATTTGGATTTAAATCTATTTACTTTAGATATATTACTAGTTGCAAAAAGTAATTTCATAGTTCTTCCATTATCCTTTTTGCAGCCTTTTTACCAGCTTCCATGGCAAGTATTACAGTTGCAGATCCAGTTACTGAATCTCCACCAGCATATACATTATCTAAAGATGTTTTTAATTCATCTACAACTATTAAGCCTTTTTCATCTAATTTTATATTGCTATTCTTTAATGCTTCATGATTAGGGCTTGTTCCAAGAGCCATAACAACCATATCACAATCTACCCTATGTTCACTACCTAATTTTTCATTGACACTTCTTCTACCATCAACTATATCAGACAATTCCATATCTATTACTTCCATACCAATAACATTGTTATTTTCATCCAACAATATCTTCTTTGGATTAGTAAGTAAATCAAATATTATACCTTCTTCTTTAGCATGTTCTATTTCTACTTTTCTTGCAGGTAATTCATCTTCACCTCTTCTATACATAAGATGTGCTTCAATACCTAATCTTTTTAGTGATCTAACCGCATCCATAGCTACATTCCCACCGCCTATAACATATGCTTTTTTAGATTTTTTTATTGGCGTTTTACTATCACTTTTATATGCTTTCATTAAATTAATTCTTGTTAATATCTCATTTGCTGAAAACACTTCATTACCTTCTTCACCAGGAATACCCATAAACTTAGGAAGTCCTGCACCTTGACCTAAAAATACGTAATCATATTCTTTTCTCAAATCATCAATAGTTATTGCATTACCTACTGGTATATCTGTTTTAATTTCTACATCTAATTTTTTCAAACTTTCTATTTCTTTTTTTACTATTTCTTTAGGTAATCTAAATTCTGGTATACCATATGTAAGCACACCTCCTGCTTCATGTAGTACCTCATATATAGTTACAGAATAACCATTTTTTGCTAGTTCTCCTGCACATGTAAGCCCAGCTGGGCCACTACCTACTATAGCTACTTTCTTACTATTTTTCTCTATATTTAAGACACTGCTATAATTATTTTTTAATGCACAATCAGCAACATATCTTTCTAATGCACCTATAGCTATAGCTTCACCTTTAATTCCTTTTACACACATTCCTTCACATTGCTTTTCTTGTGGGCATACTCTTCCACACACAGCTGGAAGTGATGATGAATTTTTAATTATCTCATATGCTTTTTCTATATTGCCTTCTTTTATTTCTTTAATAAATTTAGGTATTTCAATATTTACTGGGCATCCTTTTACGCATCTAGGATTTAAGCATTGTAAACATCTATTAGCTTCTTCAAGCGCTTCTTTATCATTATATCCAAGCTCAACTTCATTAAAATTATTAATTCTATCTTGTGGAGATTGCATTCTCATCTTAATTCTTTCCATTTAATAACACCTCCATTTGATCAAATTTAATCTTTTCTTCTTCTTTATATGTATTCATTCTTTTTAAAGCACTTTCAAAGTCCACCTTATGTCCATCAAATTCAGGGCCATGTATACATGCGAATTTTGGTTTACCATCTATTAAGCACCTACATGCACCACACATTCCACTACCATCTACCATTATAGGATTCATACTTACTATTGTCTTAACATTATACTTTTTAGTTAATTCACATACATTTTTCATCATTATAACAGGTCCAATAGCTATGCATATATCATATTTATCAATATTTCTTTCTAATATATTAGTTACAAATCCTTTTTCACCAAAACTGCCATCATCAGTAGCATACATCACATTACTACATACATTCTCTATTTTATCTTTTATAATCATTAAATCTTTATTTCTACAGCCATATATTACATCTACATCTATACCATGTTCTTTCAAATATTTTACTTGTGGATAAACTGGTGCAATACCGACTCCTCCACCTACATACACAATTTTCTTAGATTTATAATCATTTGCATTTAAACATATTTCACTAGGCATACCAAGGGGCCCTGTTACACTATAAATATAATCTGTAATATAAGTTAATTCTAAAGTAGATGCACCTACTACTTGATATATTAAATATAGCAATCCTTTTTCTTTATCACAATCATATATACTTAATGGTATTTTTTCACTATCAGATTTCGCCATTACTATTGCAAATTGACCAGGTATAAATTTTTCAACTACCATTGGAGCCTCAATTAAAATTTCATAAGAATTCTTATTTATTCTTTTATTATATATAACTTTATACATACTATCACCAACTATATTTTACCACAAAAAAAGTAGATTTCTCTACTTTATTTAAATAATATGTTAACTACAAATATTACTAACACAGCACCAATTAAAGAAGTGATTATAGTACCAACATATCCTGCAAATGAAATACCTAAAAGTCCTAATACATATCCACCTACAAATCCACCTATTATACCTAAGATTATATTTCTTATTAATCCACCTTTATTACCCATGAGTGAATTTGCTAGCCATCCTGCTACTGCTCCTAATAATAATGAAACAACTATTTCCATATTTTACCTCCTAATATATTTATACCATATTTTATTATTAAAGTACATAATTATTACTTGGCATTTTTAATTCTTTTGAAGGGGAATACAACTATACTTGTATAACCATCTATTTCTTTTTTATCTATTAAACCAATAATTCTACTATCTTTAGATATTGGTCTATTATCACCCAAAACCAAATACTTACCCTCTGGTATTTTATTTTCTCCTAATTCTTCTAAGACAAAATCTTCCATATCTTTTCTTTCATATGGCTCTTCCACTAACTTACTATTAATATATAATTTGTTATCACTATATTCAACATGCTCACCTGGTAATCCAATTACTCTCTTTATGATTTTTTCATTATCATTATTTATTACAACAATATCAAATCTATTCAACCCTTTAATTGAATATCCTATTTTATTAAGTATCATTATGTCACCATCTCTTAATGTAGGAACCATTGAATTACCAGTTACTCTTATTGGTGAAAACATAAACTTTCTAAATAATAGTACAACAATTATTATAATTATATATTCAATTATATCTTTTATCCTTTTATTCATAATTATTACCAAAAATAAGGCTTAAAGCCTTATTAATTTCTTTCTTTTAATTTAAATTGTCCAACTAAATCTCTTGAATAATATAATTTAGCTCTTCTTGCTAATCCTTTTCTAGTTACAGTTATACCTGCAATCTTTGGTGAATTAACTGGGAATGTTCTTTCAACACCTATACCACTAGATTTCTTTCTAACAGTAAATGTTTCTGAAACTCCAGAATTTTTACGAGATATTACAATTCCTTCAAAGGCTTGGATTCTTTCTCTTTTACCTTCTATAATTTTAACATCTACTCTTACAGTGTCACCAACTCTAAACTCAGGTAAATCTTTTCTAATTTGTTTAGCAGTTATCTTATCGATAATATTCATAATGTCACACTCCATTTCTTATATTAATCATATACAAAAGTACATCGGATTAACAATTTCACGTGTTTAATAATACCATAAATACATATATTTTGCAACTATTTTTGTTTTCTTTTCTCAAAACCATCTAATAAAGTATCACAATATCCAAATACTTCTTCTTCTACAGTTAATCTTTCTCTTGTAATATCACTTGATCTCTTTCCCCAAGTTTTTAGATATTCTAAGCATTCTTTTAAGTGCTCTATTAAAGAATCTCTGTCACTTTCCAATCTATCTTTGGTATATTTTCTTACAGCTTTTCCTAATATGCTTTCAAATTCAACATCTTCAGTATCCATATTTGAAAGCATAGGAAACTTATCTGCATTATTGCTTCTTAACATATAACCATATTCATATCTAATTCTTGGACCAGGTACAGCATTAATTAATACAACTTTACCACTATCAATTAATTCCATTAATGAATCTTCATCATACTCTGTATCCATATCCACTTCACCATTAATTAAAACTTCATACATTCTTTTTTTCCAAATTACAACTTCTTTAGGTGTATCTCTATTTAATACTATCATATTTGGAATTGAAGTTTTTATGATACTTGCATCCTTATTATCAGTTGGTTCTTCTATATTTATTTCATATATTTCTTGCACTATTTTTAAATATTCCTCATCAGTCATTTCTGTATCAAGTAAAAAAGTTAAATCATCAATTTTACTAATTTCTCTTTTTACTAATGACTTTAAATATTCAAATGAAAAGCTATTACTAACTTCCTTTGGAAACTCCAAATCTTTTTTTAAACTAATCTTCACAACTACTACTCCTTCTATAGCTCTTAACTATACGCTTTGTAGCATAATCTTGACCATTTTTTACTGCCATGCTTATGAATTCTTTTTGTAACATTTCATAATTACCTGTAACTATTTTTACTTTGCTTTCAAAATAATCTCTTCCATCAACTGACACTAATACTTCCCTATCATGCTCTATATTTTTATAAACACTATATACTGCACTTTCATCATCATATGAAACTCTTATATCTTCTGGGCCATCCTCATAAAAATTATTTTTTTCTCTATATGTACCCATGTATACATATATTCCATTTGTATCCTCTAATTTTATTTCATCTCTGTGCTTCCTAAGTAATCTAACTAAAATATCTTTTTTTGTTCTTCTATCAATATATAGCCTTCTATTTGTTACTCCTTTTCTTCCTGCTATCTCTTTATTTGCCATTCTTGCTTGTGCGTTATATGCAATTTGAAATGCTTTTTCCTCTTCAAATTCTTTCTTTATTTTTTCTAATACTTCCTCTTTCATTATTTACCTCTATCTGCTTTTACCACTTTTTTCCATTACTTCTTCATAAACATATCTTCTCTTATTATTAAACTCCCTAACAACATAATCTATTTTTTTAATTATACTATTTCTATAATCTTCTCCTAATATTTTTACATATTCATTCATAAGTAAACTTTTAATTCTATCTGCTTCATCAAGTACCAAAACATCATCATCAGAATCATCTGTATCTAATACTTTCATAATTAAAATTAATAATTTTTGTACTCGTCTATCTATGTTTTTCTTAGCAACATTTTCAGAAAAACTTTGTTCAATTATATTTAAATTTTTAACAGTTATTACATCATTTCTTTTAGCATTATTCTTAGGATTTAATGTATAACCTTTTAATTTATCTATAGATATATTACCTTTAAGAGTACTTCTAACAAGCATAAACTTCTTCATTAAATCAGGTCTTCTTTCCTTTGTTCTTTTTTTACTCTCTTCTTTACGCCACTCATCTACTTTTTTATGATCACCAGATAATAACACATCTGGAACTTTCATCCCTTCATATTCTCTTGGCTTAGTATAAGTAGGATAATCTAACATATCATTATTGAATGAATCATTTAAATGTGAGCCTTCTTCTATTACACCATCTACTAATCTTACAACAGAATCAGCAATAACCATACTTGGTAATTCACCACCTGTTAATACATAATCACCTATGGATAATTCCATATCACATAACGTTCTTATTCTCTCATCAAATCCTTCATAATGTCCACATACAAGTATTAAATGTTCTTCCTTAGAAAGATTATATGCAATCTTTTGATTATATTTGATCCCCTGCGGAGTCATAAGTATAACTTTACTATTATCTTTTTTCAAAGCTTTTACAGCGTCAAATATTGGCTGACATGCCAATACCATACCCGATCCTCCACCATAAGGAGTATCATCAACTTTTTTATGCTTATCCAATGAATAATCACGAATATTAGTTGTTTTTATATCTACTAATTTCCTATCTATCGCACTCTTTATAATTGATGTATTTAAAAATCCATCATACATTTCTGGAAATAAAGTTAATATATCTATTTTCATACTTCCTCCTACAACATATTATCTGGCAAATTCATATATATTTTTTTATTGTCAATATCTAACTTCACAATAAAATCAGTAACATATGGTACCATTTTATTATCATTTAATACAAGTATCTTGTTACTTTTAGTAACTAAAATATCAATAATATCATATTCTTTTTCTTTATATACTACTTTATAATTATATAAATCTTCATCTATAAATTCATTTATATCATTCCTATTTATATATACATTTGATCCTTTTAAATCAACAATATCATTTATATTATTAATTCCATCTAATGTAATCATATCATAGTTTTTATGCTTTCTATAATTCTTTATTATATATTCTTTATCACCAATATATATTTTAAAATTCGGTACAAATATTAAATCTTTTCTACTAAAATCACTAAGTATTCTTATCTCACCTTTAATACCATGTGTATTCACATATTTACCTATTTTTAACATAACTCACCTACCTAGTTCATAAAGAATTATACTTGTTGCTACTCCTACATTTAAACTTTCACAAAGACTATTCATTTCTATGTATATATTTTCATCACACATATCTTGTAATTCTCTTTTTACACCATTTCCTTCATTGCCCATTATTATAGCATACTTTTCTACTTTTTTCACATTTTTTAATAGTGTACCATTTTCTACATTTGTACCATATATTTTATATTTATCTTTAATACTTGGAATGAATGAAAACAAGTCTTTAGTTACAATATTAATATTAAAAATCATACCTTCAGTAGCCCTTATTACCTTTGAATTATATAAGTCAACGGTATCATTACTAAGTACTATAGTATCAACATTAAATGCTACTGCACTTCTTATTATTGTACCTAAATTACCAGGATTTTGTATATTATCCAATATTAATAATTTATTACCTAAACTATTTTCTTCTTTCATCTTACATACTCCTATAATATTAGGTACCGAATCTAAATTACTTATCTTTTTCATTACACTTTCTGCTACAATATAACTATTATCATAACTCACTTCATTAAGCGAGTATACTTCAACAAGCAAATCATGCTTATATGCTTCTTCCACTAAGTGCTCACCTTCTACAATAAATAATCCTCTTTCTTTTCTATATTTTTTATTATTTAGTTTAGATATTTCTTTTATTCTTTCATTATTAACACTTGTAATCATTCTCTCATCTCTTTTCTTATTTGTTTACAATTTGGACAATACTTACTAACTAACTCCCAAAATGCTTTTGAATGATCAAAATGAATAAAATGAGATAGTTCATGTACAATTACATAATCTAAATATTTAATATCCATTCTGATAAGTTCAATATTCAATGTAATACTATTATCTCTTCTATTATTCACACCCCAACGTGTAGTCATCTTTCTTATCTTTAACTTGGGGTATGGTATCTTTTCAACAAATTTATCATACATAATTTTAAGTCTTTCTTCAAATATAACAAATGCATAATCTTTTATATATTTATCTAATTTATTAATATCTTTAACATAAAACTTATTATTATATAATTCCGGTTTACTTTGTAATGAAAAAGATACAACATCTACTTCATTACCTAAAATCATGCATTTATCATTTCTCTCTTTTTTTCTTAATGCTCTATTAATCATAGATACAATATTACTATAATTATCATCAATTAACTTTTCAATATACTTATTACTAACTCTTTTATTAGTAGTAACATATACTTTCAAATCTTCTTTAACTCTTATATATGTATTTCTATTATCTTTTCTAACTATTACTATTTCATATCTATTTCCATTTACATCTAGATACATAAAACCACCAATAATATTGTATCAAAAAAATGAATATCTTTAAAGATATTCATTCATTACTCATATAATACATTTTGCTTATTTCTTAAAAACAATAAACTTACTAAATATATAATTTAATACTATTATTATTACTTGTACAAAAAGTTTAATAATTTTATCATTATAATGCAATAATGTTACAAATAAATACATTAATAACATATCTATTAATAATGTTGAAACTCTAGACAAATAAAAGCTACAAGCTTCATTTATATTAGCTTTTTTTTCTTTCATAAATACATATTTACGATTAGCAAAATATGCAAAAGTAACCGCTACTATCCAAGATATTATATTTGTTATTTGAAGTTCTATGGCTTTATTAGGATCAAATATAGTATAAATAAAGATATAATATACTAATAAACTAACTACTGTAGTCAAAACTCCAATAATTAAATATCTAATTATTTCTTCATATTTTTTGATTAAATCTCTCATAAATCACTCCACATTAATATCAAGATAGTATTTCTTTAGTAATTTCATCTAAATCAGAAATATATTTTTCCATATCATTGTTATTTAATATATAATAATCAGCAAATACAATTGGACCACCTTTTGCTAAATTTTCTATTTCAGCTATATCTCTTTTTTCTGCATCTATATTATTAAGTGGTCTTATTTCTCTTTCTAGCAATCTATTATATCTCTCTTTTTTATTTACAACTATGGCAAGTACTACTAAATTATCCTTAAATTTATCTTTAAGTATCTTAAGTTCATCCCAAGAATATAGTCCATCTAATATTACATTACCTTCTTTTGCATATTCTTCTATTCTAGGAAGTAATATAATCGCATATGCACCCATACCATATTCTTTTCTTAAATTCTCTCTTATCATTCTTTCATTAGATTCATTTACAGGAAGCCCCGCTTCTTTTACTTTTTCCATAGTAACTCCACCAAAGTATACTTTTTTAAAGCCTAATTTTTCATAATAATCACTAGCAATAGATTTTCCACTACCGCACATTCCAACAACAGCTATTATTTTATTCATATTACACCTCATATGTATTTATTATACTTCTTTCTGAAGTAAAAGTACACTTCTTTTAAAATACATATGACAGGTACTGCTATTATCATACCTATAATACCAAAAAAATGTCCGAACACAAGTAAACTTACTATTGTAGTAACTGGGTGTATATTTACGCTTTTACTCATTATTATAGGTTGTAATACATTACCTTCTATACTTTGTATTATTAATATTAAGATACTTACTAATAATCCATATGTAATACTTTTAATAAAAGACACTACTACTGGGAGTAATGCTCCTATATATGGACCAATAATAGGAATAACATCAGTAATACCACAAATAATTCCAAATAATAATGCTTCTTTTATACCAATTATATAAAATACAATAGTACTTAAAATAAATATTATAAATGAACTAAGCAATGTTCCTTTTACATATCCGCGTAACAAATCATTAATTTTCATTAATAATTTTTTAGTATCTCTTTTAAAATAATTAGATAAATCTATGTTTGATATTAATAAATAAAATGCTATAACAAAACCAACTAAAACACTAGATATACCTCCAATTAAGCTTATACATCTATTTGGTATATCTTTGGTAATGTCATTTATAAAACAAAGTAAATCTTTTTTAATAGATTTTATATCTATAAATTTAATATTTATATTATCTAATATATCAGGAAATATATTTATAAATTCATCTAATTCATTAATAAATTTAGGGACACAATTAATTATAATTATATATATTAAAAATATAAGTATTAAATATATCAATACTAATGAAAATATTCTATTTAATCCTTTGTTATTTAAAAAATCCACTATTGGTCTTAATAACCAGCTAACAACTATTCCAATAAATAATGGAGATAATACGCTTAATAATGTAAGAATAAATTCTAATATATTTAATTTATTTAATACCATTATAGAAAAATATATAATTAATACTAATATTAAAATATGAGTATTTTTTAATATTTTACTAATAAGTTTATTCATATTATCACCACTATTAGTATTAACATAAATGCAAATTAAAATGATAGATTTTAAAAATCTATCATTTATTTAGATTTAGAATCATCTTTTGCTTTTAAGCTAATTTCTATAGAATTTAATGTTGCTTGTAATAACTCTTGCATTTTTTCAATTGTCATAACTTTATATCTTTCTTTACCAATAAATATTTCAACTGGAATTAATGCAAAATCAAGATGTAAATAATTATTTAATTCCATTAAAAAGTCTGGATCCAATTCATCGGGAAACTCTTTTTTAATCTTTTTTATATTTCCCATAAATAACAATTCCATTGTATCTTTTGCGCTACTTATAAGTTTTTCTTTTTCAAAAGGCAACATTACTTTGTCATTCATATGACGTAATATAAAGTCAAATCCTGAAATTAATTTTGATATATCTTCTTCAGAAAAATATTGTTTTAATTCTTCAATCAATCCTAATAAATTTGCATTAAAATATAAACTCTCCATTTTTTCTTTCCCTACAATATTTTCTAATTCCTTTACTAATATTGTAATATATGGATATGTACCCTTTACACCTTCTATATCTCCAAAATACCTTTCTGATAAAAGTTGTGTATATCCCTCATTAATACCATCACCCATACTATTACTACGCCTACTTTGGCTAAATCCAGAATAAATATTTCCATTTTTATATATAGTGCTTGCCATATGGAACAATTCATGATATATAGGAACAATTGTACTATTACAATTTATAGATATTAAATTTCTTCTAGGATTATAGTATCCAGAAAATTTTTCAGCACTTAACGGAGAAGTATAAAAATTTATTATTGTAAAATTCTTTTTATTAATCTTCACATTACTAATATTATTGTAAAAATTCATTAAGTATTCTTGTGGAAATTTTTCTGTAATTAAATTTGCAAATTCAATAACAGAGTCTCTAAATGGTACTACTGATATTCTATTTATATCAATTTTAGAAGTATCAGGTAATAACTCTGGTGGCATAGATGCCTTATTAATTTTAGCTGGGACAAAATCTTTATATAATCTATATATTCCATATGCTTTAGGAGTTATATATGTAATAATAATTGGCCTTAAGATACTCAAAAATGATTCCCAATCAAATTGTTGTAATTGTGACATAATATCATTTATCTCAGGCATTCTTAAATTCCTCCTCTAAATTTTTTTAGTACTTATTTCTTCTTTAATTTTATTTAAGAATTCATTTTTATCCATAGATATTGTTTCTTTAGTACCAAAACATCTATAACTTACTAAATTATTATCTTTTTCATTATCACCTAATATAAGTGTATATGGTATTTTATTTGTTTGAGATTCTCTCATCTTATAACTTAGTTTTTCATCTCTTAAATCTACATTTACTCTTATATCATTTTCTTCTAATAATTTATATATTTCTTTAGAGTATTCAGTATGATATTCATTATTTACAGGTATTATATTTACTTGTACTGGAGATAACCATAATGGTAATACTCCTTTTGTTTCTTCAAGTAAGAATGCTGTAAATCTATCAAATGTACCAAATATAGCTCTATGTATTACTACCGGTGTTTTCTTTGATCCATCTTTATCTATATAACTTAAATCAAATCTTCTTGGAAGTAAGAAATCTAATTGACAAGTTGATAATGTTACTTCTGGTCCAACTGCCGGTTTTACTTCTACATCTAGTTTTGGGCCATAGAATGCAGCTTCACCTATTGCTTCAGTATAATCACATCCATATTCATTTAATACTTCTCTTAACTTATTTTCTGCTGTATTCCACATTTCATCATCATCAAAATATTTTTCTTTATCTAGAGGGTCTCTAAGTGATAATCTAAATTTATAGTTTTTAAGTCCAAAATCTTTATATACATCTAGTATTAATTCAACTACTTTTTTAAATTCTTCACCTATTTGATCAGGTCTTACAAATAGATGAGCATCATTTTGACACATACATCTAACTCTTTCTAAACCTTTTACTGCTCCAGAAGCTTCATATCTAAAGTCAGTTGCAAACTCACCTATTCTTATTGGTAAATCTCTATATGATCTAAGTTCATTACCATATATAAGCATATGATGTGGACAGTTCATAGGCCTTAGTACAAATTCTTCTTCATCAACTTTCATTGATGGAAACATATTGTCTTTATAGTGATCCCAGTGTCCTGATGTTTTATATAAATTTACTGTTCCTACACATGGTGTATATACATGTTTATAACCCATTTTTCTTTCTTTTGTATATATATAATTTTCTAATTCTTTTCTTACTATTGCTCCATTTGGAAGCCATAAAGGCATACCTTTACCTACTAAATCATGATTCATAAAAATATCTAAATCTTTACCAATTTTTCTATGATCTCTTTCTTTAGCTTCTTCTAATTCTTTTAAATATGCATTTAAATCTTCTTCATTTTTAAAACATACTCCATATACTCTTTGAAGCATTTTATTTTTAGAGTCACCTTTCCAATAAGCACCACTAAATTTAATTAATTTAAAATATTTTAATTCTTTTACTGAATCAACATGAGGTCCTCTACATAAATCTGTAAAATCACCTTGAGTATAGCAAGATATAACAGTTGAATTTTCATCCATTCTACTAATTAAATCTACTTTATATGGATCATTTTTAAATCTTTCTAAAGCCTCTTCCTTACTTATCTCTTCTCTATAAATTCTTTTGCCATCTTTAGAAAGCTTTTTCATTTCCTTTTCAATTCTTGCTAAATCTTCCTCTTTTATTACATCATCACCTAAATCCATGTCATAATAAAAGCCATCTTCTATTACTGGTCCAACCCAAAATAGTGCATGTGGATATAAGTGTTTTACTGCTTGTGCCATTAAGTGTGCACAACTATGATTCATTACATTTAATTCTTTGTCTTCTTTAATATTTATCATTATTTCACTTTCCCTTCTTCTTGATAATTATATATTAATTTTGTCATTTCAGTTCTTAATTTTTTCACTAGTTCATCTGCTTTTCTTCTTTCTTCTTCTGTAGTTGCTTTTACTTGCATTATTCTAGCATCTTTTAAGTCTTTTCTTACATCTTTAAAACCTGGTATTTCTTCATGTTTCATATTGACCTCTCAAATTCTATTATTTCACATTTATCACTTTCATCTAAATATCTATCAAAAAATTCTTTATATTTTATACTTGCTATATCTTTTATCTTCTCATTTGGACTACCCATTAATTCAATAATTGCATCTATAGATGTGACTTTCTCAAGATATTCTAAATATATATCTAGAGCATCATTATATTCTAATAACTTACCATAACTATTTAATTTTCTTGCAATCAATATTTCAAGTTGTTTTTTTAGTTCCATATCCTTTTCACTTTTCCAAATACTTATTAAAATATGACCCGGAACATTTTTAATTTTATCATTTATTAATTCTTTACTTCTTAATGTTTTTGAACGAGTCAAATATAAAGAATCATATAAAGATCTTATTTCTACATCTCTTTTCATATTTCCCCCTTAAAAACAAAAAACCTAAGATAAGGAGTCAAAATGACGGTACCATCCTAGGTTTAACTTAATTTCATAACGGTTATTACCGGGATTACTTTTAATAATCCTACTAGATTGGGAGTAACTATTAAACTAATTATTACCTTACACCTACCGATAACTCTCTATTAATATCATTTAATAATCATATCCAATTTCTTTGTATTTACTCCTCAAGTATAATACTTTCTAAAAATATTGTCAACTTTGATATTTACTATCTATACCTAAATATTCTTCTAATGTAGTCCATTCTCCATTTTGATATAAATTAGTAGCTTCATCACCTATATATCTAAAATGCCATGGTTCATATTTATATCCAGTTATACTTTGTTTACCCTTAGGATATCTAAGTATAAATCCATATTTAGATGCATTTAAATCTAACCATTTACCTTCTTTTGTATTGCCAAAATTATCATCTATTCTATTTAAATCAGCAGCAAGTCCAGATTGATGTTCAGAGTTCCCTGGTCTTGCAGAAAACGTATCAGTCATAGCTTTACCATATGTTTTAACATATCCATCATATAATGCTTTTTGATAACTATATGATCTATATCCACTTATTATGGTTATTGTTACCCCATCAGCTTTTGCAGCTTCTTTCATTTTATTAAACGCTGTCATAAATTCACTTCTTAAACCTCCCGGATTATATGTACTAGGAAGTGCATAAGTTTTATTTGCTATTAATATACCATTTATATAATATATACCATCTATTCTATTTATTTGATATCCTTTAGTAGTTGTGCCACTTAAATCTACATCAGGAACATTAGGTATATCAACCACTTCTTCTTTAGGTATTACCTTTTCTTTTACTATTAATTTAAATGTTTCTTTAGCACTATTATCACTACTATCTTTTGCAATAACTTCTATATTATAAGTACCTGCTTTGTTAATATCATAAACACTATCTTCACTTATACTTAAATCTATTTCATCTTTACTATTATCAGTAGCTGTTATATCTTTTAATAAATCTACTTTGTCTCCTGCTGTAATAGTTATATCTTTAATATTATTTATGCTTGGAGCTTCATCATCTATTACTTCTAAATTTACAGAAACATCCTTATTCCCAATTTTTAGTATGCCTTCATATGTATTAGCAACATATACTTTATTATCTTCTAACTCTATATTTGTCCATTCAATAGTACAAGATTCACAATAATCACTAGTTATATAATCTTCTAAAGAAGGAACTTCTTCACCTATTTTTATTGTTATTTTTTCTTTATATGTTACTTCTTTTTTTACTTCTTTATTACAACCTGTTACAAATAATAACATTATAATTAATATAACTTTTTTCATAAAACACCTCTTTTTATATATTATCACTTCTAAATTAAATAATAAAGAAAAATCATAGATTATCTATGATTTTGTCTATATATATATTTCCTTATATTTCTATTTTTATGTTTAACTTTTTCTCTATAATCACTAGGAATTGCGATTAATTCATCATCACTAGGAATATATACCAGGTGTCCAACTTTTTTGCTTTTTTCAGTACTTATTGCTGTTTCTTCCTCCATTAGATCATAATCCGGATTTAAAGTACAATAACTGCTTAAAGTTATTACTCTATCTGCATGAAGTAATATACCATTAACTTCTTTAAAATGTTCTTTTGTTGGTGCTTTCTTAGTCTTATTTAATTCTTTAAACAATGCATTTAAAGCACTATATAATCCTTTATCATGCTCCTCTATTTGATTCAAATCATGATGTGCCCAATATGTAAGTAACGCTCCATTATCAAGTGTTACTTTTCCACCTCTTCTTGCTTCTAAAATATGGTGATATGTAAATGGATTCTTTTTATCCAATTTATATCCCATCCAGCAATTTGCCCCAAATATTTCAACCATTTTCCCTCTAATTTCTTGTACCTTCTTTGTGTCTGACACCTTATACCTCCCACTACTTTCTTCTATTTTCTCCAACCATAGTTTTTTCTATAGTTAAATTCTTAATTCTTTCCATTATTCTAGTTGCTTTTAATGAATCTACTTTATTCTTTGTAATAGATAAAGCAGTTTCTAATTCTTTATAATCTAAATTAGATGTAAAAAATGTTGTAAGACCTTCTTCCATCCTATACTGGAGTATTGTTCCAAGTATTTCATCTCTACTCCAATATGTAACACTTTCTGCACCTATATCATCAATCAGTAATAGAGGTATCCTCTTAATATATGAGAATTTTTCTTTAAAATCATCATCAAATGATTCTTTTAAACTTCTTAAGAATTCAGGCCAATAAACGATAGCACTCTTAATACCTTTTTTAGATAATTCATTAAATGTAGCAGCAATTAAATATGTCTTACCACATCCGAAACTACCACTTAGATATAGACCTTTCATCTTTTTATCTTTATCATATGTTTTTATAAATTTAGTTAACCAAGTGATTACTTCTTTTCTTTCAGCATCATCTAAGTATATATCTTTCATTCTTGCATTCTTTATTTCTTTTGGAATATCAAATATATATACATTTTCATTTTCTTTATTATCTTTTAATTCTTTATTCTTATATTTACAACTTTTATATTCAAAATTTAATTTTGAACCTTCAACTTCTTCTTTTAAACAAAAACCATATATTTCATTTTTACAATATTCTAATCCTTTACAAATACTACAATTTTTACATTCACTAAAACTTGTCTCTAGTCTTGAAGTATACTTCATTAATGTTTCATGTGGCAGATGAATACTTCTAACATAATCTTCAAACTCTTTATCTTTTAATGCCTTAATATACTCTTTTTTTAAATCAGATATTGAAATATTACCAAATACTTTCGTTTCGCTTAAATTCTTCATAAAATCACCTATACAAATTCACTTAACATGCTTTCTAATTCTTTTACTTCTTCATCTGTCATTTCTTTTTTCTTGACATCTTTACCATACCATGTAGGTAATTTTTCTTCCTTTTTACTCTTCTCTTTTACTTGATTCATTTTTCTATATTCTTTTTCTGCTTGTTTCATAGCATCAAATACAGTTTCTATCTTACTTAATTTCCATTGACTAGCTATAGCTTGCACAAAATTCTTATTAAGCTTTTTATCATTTATTCTTAATACATAATCTATAAGTACATTTACTACTCCTGGATTTAATTCTTGATCTACCAACAATGATTCAATTAAATTAACATCTCTTGTTGTAGGCTTAGCACCACCATATCTAGCCTTTAAAAAATCATATGGTGATGTTTTTTCAAAACATTCAATTAATTTGTCTTTTATATTTTTTGTATCTTTAGTCTCTACTTTAATATCACCCTTAGACCTATATATTAATTTTGGAATATTTTCATTTTCAAAAGAATAATAATTTTTACAATTCTTTTTTAATTCAGCATCGCTTATCATACCTTTTTCATTTATAGAATTTTTTATTAAACTAATCATAACTGAATCGTCAAAATTATACAAATATGCAAGTCTATTTATTAACTTCCTAGTAGTACCAGTAAATGCTTTCTCATTTACTATTCCCTTAGGCATAGATGAAATAATATAATCAAAATCTACCACATCATCTATTATTACTTCTAACTTATCTTTAGATTTAATATTTTTTGCTAATACTTCTTCTAAATCTTTAGTCCCCATCATATATATATCACTAAAGTGAGATGTTATATCTTCAAAATCACTAGTATTTATCTTAGGTATTCTATAATAATTAATTAAATCTTGATACTCTTTTTTCCCAATTGATGAAAGTAGTGAAGATGCAAGTATCGGATTAGAGAAGAATTCCATAGCAGATAAAGGGCTATATATTTCATATACATAATTATTAACCTGTCCAATTTTAAACATTGTTTTAAGAAGCCCAACTGCTTCTATTCTTTTTCTTGCAGACACTATCTCATCCAGTTTTAAACCCATAACATTCATAAGATGATGATGTGTATATTCATTACTCATTATTTCCGTTTTATTTAAATCTGACCAAAGTGTGAAATATAAACTTAATGCAACACTACCAATTATAGGTTGGTATAACATAGTAAGTACTAATCTATCATTATCATTTAGTAAACTTTTATTAATTACTACATAACTATCAGCTGGTAGTATAGACACTAGTTTCATATTATCACCTCACTTTAATCATACTTATTTTATAATTATTATTCAATAGTTTCCTTGTATTTTGATAAAAATAAATCTGTTTCTGTATTATCGGTTTCATTTTCTTCTATTTTAGGCAATTCATCTTTAGAAGACAAACCAAAGTAATCTAAAAAATCATCAGTTGTTTTATATAGTATTGGTCTTCCTGGAATATTTTCTCTTCCACACTCTTTTATAAAACCTTTTGCTACTAATTTTCTAATCATTTGTGAAGAAGATATTCCTCTTATTTCATCTACTTTTATCCTAGTAATTGGTTCATTATAAACAATTATTGCAAGTGTCTCAAGTGCTGCTTGAGATAATGTATGATTAGATTCTTCTATTAATTTTTTATAATAATCTTTATGCTCTCTTTTAGTAGTTAGTTTTAAACTATTACCTAAGTAATCTATTCTTAAACCTCTATCTTCACTTAAATAATCATTTTTTAATGATAGTACTAATTCTTTAGCAGATTCTTCATCTATATCTAAAACATTACATATTTCATCAATAGTAATACCATCATCACCAACTACAAATAATAGTCCTTCTAATACTGCTTTCATTATTTCACTCCTTTAATGATAATATTTCCAAAATTATCATTTTGTTCTATAGTTATTTCATTATCTTTAGACATTTCCAAAATACTTAAGAATGTAACAACTATATAATCTTTTGTATGCACTTCAAACAAATCCATAAAATTAATCTGTTTTTTAGTTTTTAATAAATTTCTTATACTACCAATTCTTTCTGATACACTTAATTCTTTATTAGTAATCTTAGTATTTAATGGTTTTTCAAATTCTTTTCTAGTCATAAATTTTTTAAATGCTTCTAATAAATCTTCTACTGATACTTCATCATTATTTATAATTTTTTCATCATATTCATCAATACTAGAAGGTGTTTTAGTAAATATATCACTTCTTACACTTTCTAAATCTTTAAATGCACTTGTAATCTCTTTATATTTTTTATAGTCAATAAGCTTTTTAATAAGAGTTTCTTTTGGATCTTCTTCATATTCATCACTTTCTTCTTCTTTTTTAGGAAGTAATGATTTAGATTTATATTCTAATAGTTCAGAAGCCATAACTAAATATTCACTTGCTATATCTAGATTCATTTCTTTCATAGCTTTAATATAATCTAGATATTGATTTGTTATTTCTTCTAAACTTATATCATAAATGTCAATATTAGATTTTTTTATTAAATGAAGAAGCAAGTCAAGTGGCCCTTCAAATTCATCTATTTTAACCTCATAATGCATACAATTCACCTATTACAATTATAACTTATTATGGTATAATTATAAAGGTGATTTTATGAAATTATTTACAAAAAATGATAATTTTTTTATATGTGAGCACTGTCAAAAAGAAGTACAACCACTAAGTTATACTTCTAGAGATCATTGTCCATATTGCCTATATTCCAAACATGTTGATATAAACCCTGGTGATAGATTAAATACATGTCTTGGACTATTAAAACCAATTGGTATTGAAAAATTTAAAGATACATATAAAATTATATATAAATGTGAAAAATGTAAAAAACTACACAAAAATATAATTGCAAATGATGATAACAGAGATTTAATAATAGAATTATCTGTAATATAAAAAGCATTGATATTTTCAATGCTTTTTTTATTCTGCTTCTTCTATAGGTTTTATTTCAAATGATTCATCTTCTACTTGTGGTAAAAAATTTTTTTCTATAGCACTAAATGCCTCTAATAAATCTTTTACACCATCTTTTTCTGTTAACTTTTTCATTATATCAGCAGTATCTTCTTCTTTAACATCTTCATATGATATAGCTTTTTCAAGATTTGGTTTTTCCAATTTATAATTATCATCTACTTTAACATTCATTTCATATGACATAGTTAAACCTTCAGCACTTAAAGAACATTTAATTGCTGCGTTATTAGCGCTTTTCTCATTAATATTACATTTAAAATCTACTCCTAATGATTTAGGTATAGCTAATTCATAATTCTTATCAGATACTTTTGATAAAGTTAAAATTTCCATACCATCCATACCTACTGATGCTTTAACAACCTTACTCATTAATCCTTTAGTATACACAGACAATTCTATACTTTGCTGCAATTCTGGTACACTCATTTCACTATTTAACATATCTTTTACTTCAGATACTTCCATTTCAGTAATTTTAGATAAAGCTTTTATTAATTTATCGCTATTTCTTAAATATCCCATTAATGCATTAAACATTTCATCTTTATTATCATTATTAATGATTAACTTATTCTTTGTAACTTTTGAACCATTTAACTCTACTTTTTCAGTAGTAAAAGTCCCCTTATCTAAAGCTTTATTTAAAGCTTTATAATATTCATCTATTACTACTTTAATATCATCTTTATCAACTTTTTTAGTAAACTCCTCTAAATCTACTTCATCATAAATTAGTTTGTCATATAGATCATTTAAATCTAAATAAACTTTTTTATTCTCATAATATGCATCAACAGCAACTAATTCTTTATTTTTATAATCTGCTTCAATATCAACTTTATATATATTATTATCATCATCTTCATAAATAGATAATTTCAACAACATATCATTAACTATATCAAATACCTTTTTTGCATCTTCTTCAACAGCTTCTGAATTTTCATCTGCTTTTACATTAAATGCTAAATCTAAGTCTACTTTTGATTTGGATTTTAATTGTTTTACACTAAATCCTTTATATGCTCTGTTTGCAGCCAATTTAAATACTACTTCTGGCTTGCTTTTATAATAGTAACCAAAACCTATCAATCCCAATAATAAAACTATTAGTAGTCCACAAACTATTCCTTTGTGACTTTTCTTTTCAGTTAAATCTGAAAATTTTTCCATTTCTTCCATACTCATACTCCTTCTACTTTAGTATCACACAAAAATTATGTGATGTCAATAAAAGGATACTTTTTAATGTAAAATGATAGTCAATTTTTAGGTTTAAATACTAATGAAAAGAAAAATGCAAATACAACTGCTGATATAATACCTGCAGAAGTAAGTGAAAACATTCCCAAAGCAAGTCCAAGCACACCATCATTTATAGTTGAAGATAATGCACCATGTATCAGTGAATGACCAAAACTAGTGATTGGAACAAGCGCTCCTCCTCCAAATATATCTATACATTTATCATATATACCAAATATATCTAAAAATGCACCTGAGATAACAAACAAAGACGTTACATGTCCTGGAGTAAGCTTTGTATTATCTAATATTAATTGTCCAATTAAACAAATAAAACCACAAAATATAAATGAATACAAATATATCATATTGCCTCCAAACTAATAGCATGACTAATAGATGGTATATTAAGTTTTTGATTTATCATTGTCGGTGACATCAAAGCACCAGTGGCTACTAACAATACTTTTTTTAGTTTACCTTTTTTCATTTGATCTATTATATAACCATATGTAACTAATGCACTTGAAGTTGTACCACTTGCACCTGCCTTTACATCTTGTTTATTTAAATCATATAACATGCATCCACAATCATCATATTTTTTTAATTCTATATTATGTTCTTTCTTTATTATTTCTTTTAATATATCTTTCCCATATTTTCCTAAGTCACCAGTTAAAATTAAATCATAATATGAAGCATCTCTTTTCATATCCTTTAAATGTGCATTTATTGTATATGAAGCAGAAGGAGCCATAGCTGCACCCATATTAAATACATCATTTATACCATAGTCTAACACTTTACCTATGGTAAAACTTTCAACTCTAATATTACTCTTCTTATTTGATAACAATATACTTCCTGCACCAGTAGCTGTAAAAGTTGTTGTATCTGGCTTAGGAGTACCATATTCAGTTGGATTCCTATATTGCTTTTCTGTAACGCTATTATTTGCAGAAGTTGTACATATACAATTATTAATTTCCTTATTTTGTAACATCATACCTGCTATACCTATAGATAATGTACTTGTAGAACATGCTGCATATACTCCTATATAATTAATACCTAACTTCTCTGCACTATAACTAGAAGAAGTTATTTGATTTGTCAAATCGCCCGCTATAAATAAATCTATATCATCTTTTTTCATGTTTGCTTTTCTTAAAAGTATACCCACACTATCTAAAACCATTTTCATTTCACCTTGTTCAAAACTTCTTTCTCCAATATAAAAATCTGTATATGATTTATCAAAATACTTACCAAGAGGCCCTTCTTTTTCAAACTTCCCTGCTACTGTACTAGTATTGTTAACATAAACATTATCGAATTTTATTGTCATTTATCCTCCTATAATTATCCTAATAAGTCCAAATACGTATGCTGAAATAATTCCATATAATATTACACTACCAGTTATTTTAAATATATTAGATCCTAATCCCATAATAAGACCATCCTTTCTATATTCAATAGCAGCACTCGTCATAGCATGGGCAAATCCAGTTATTGGTACAATTATTCCACATCTTACTTTTTCTACAATCTTATCAAAAAAACCTAAAGAAGTAAGTAAACTTGAAATAAATATTAAAGTAACAATCATATATGTACCTGCATCCTTTATTGTAATATTAAAAATATTAATATATAAATCTATTAAAACTTGACCAATCATTCCAATAAAACCACCTATGAAAAATGCTAATGACATACTCTTAATATGATCAATTTTTGGAGTATGTTTTTTTACTATATCTTTATATTCCTCTTTTGTCATATTTCACCTCTTTATTATTATGAAGTGAAATATAATTAATATACTATATATTCTCTAGATATTATTCTATTATCAGTACAATAAGACATAATATACTTATTATCTTTCTTTGATATTATTATACCTATAGTTTCATTCTTATCTTTTCTAATAGTACTATCTATATAATTCTTATATGTTATTATTTGACCTATATATTCTTTTTTTAATTCTGTTACTTTTAATTCTATTACTACATAACAATTATAATTAATATTAAACAATAATAAATCTATATAATTATATCTATCTCCTATTTTTATCTTATATTCATTACCAATATACGTATAACCTTCTCCAAGTTCTTTAAGAAAATTATCTAAGTCTTCTAATATTAATCTTTTTAATACTTTTTCACTTATATCTAAATAATTTAAATTATTTTTAATTAATATTGGATTTTTTATATAATCAGTTATATCAGTATTTTCATTACTAATTAACTTATTCTTAGTATCTTCATCTAATCTTTCATATTCTTTATTCTTAATTTTATGTTCTAATTCTCTAACAGCAAGATTTTGATTAATGCAAATGTCAATATAATAATTTATTTTATCTATATTTTCTATTGGCAATAATTTTTTACACTGACTCCAATTCAAATGTTGCCACGCTGTGGCCACTTTTTTATTACTAAAAATAACATAAAATTTTTTAATTCTAAATAATGTACTTCTATTATACTTTTTCCCTACTTCATTTACTAATTTCTCTGCATATTTACCAATTATATTTTCACCATATTTACTTCCCGCTTCATATAATAATCTTCCCACTTCATAATATGTTATTACTCTATTTCTTTCTTTTGAATAATCTTTTACTCTTTCATATATCTCATTGTCTATTAATTTATTCTTTATTTCATCATAGTAAGTCATAGATACCTCCAATATATTATTAGAGATTACTCACTATTTCTCCTCCAAAATACTATTTATATATCTTTTAATGCATAAACTACTACAATACTTAAAACTATAATAATAATTATTCATAGTACTATAAAACTTCTTAAAATCACTTTTATCACAAATTCTAATCCTCTTCTTAATATTATTAAAAGTCCTATTACTTACCTTAATAATAGTTCTATTATTATTTATAATAAACTTACAACCTAAAAAATCAAAACCATCATAACTATTATAAATCTTACTCTTATTTAAATTTAATTCTAATTTATATTCATCATTTAGTTTCTTTTCAATAATGGTTTTACATAGCTTTAAATAATTCTTATCATTATGTATTAATACATAATCATCCATATACCGTATCATATATTTTATTTTTAAATTATGAACTATATAATGATCTAAAGAATTCAAATAATAAATAGCAAAGAATTGACTAGTCATATTACCAATTGGTAATCCTTTATTATATTTATAATTTGGTATATCAATTACCTCTTTTACTCTTTCAGTATACAATAACTCAATATTCTTTAATTTATTAATTTTATCATTTATATAATTATCATTTGTACTATCTATTATATTACACAATATATTATATTCTGATTTATCTAATTTATCTTTAATCATATTTTTTAATATATCATGATCTATATTATAAAAATACTTCTTTATATCCAATTTTAAAATATAAAACTTACCATACTTCTTATTCTTCTCTATATACCTTTTTAATAATTTAATTCCATAATCACAACCCATACCTATTCTTGTAGCTATATTTCTATTATCTAAGTATCTTTCTAATTTAGGTATTAATGCATATATAGTTATATAATGATTAATAATCTTATCATTCATATTTAAACTCATTACTATTCTATATTTTGGATATTTAATTAAAAATATATTATATCTACCTATCTTATAACTATCACTTAATAAAACATTATAAACCAAATTTATATTTCTCATCTTATATCTTTCAAAATTATATAACTTCCTTTTATTACCACATCCCTTATATATATATTTCTCATAAACATTTAATATATTATGAACATTTACTATCACTTCTAATCCACCCATGCATCATCTTAGTAATATTAGATAACTCACTACTTTTCTTTCTTAATAACTTTTCATTTATTATCTTATTCTTATAACATCTTTCTAAATAAAAATCTAACATACTAAGCTTACTCAAAATATCATACTTTAAATTATTTCTATTTTTATCAAAATTAACAATATAAATCATCTCTAATATATCTAAACTATCATTTATTATTCGATCTTTTATTACAAATTCTTTTCTTGGAAAATTGATTACAAAATCATCTATAGAATAAATAAATTCTTTAATATACTTAACTATTAAAAATCTATCATTCATAATTTGTTTTCAATATAATCTAATATATCATCTATTTTATCTTCACTTAAAGAATTTATTTTATCCAATATACACCTAATTCTATAATCAATACTATGTTTTCTCTTCCCTAGTTCTACATACTTACTATACTTATTTCTCTTTTTAAAATTAACATTATCATAATTAATACATTTACTATCCAATACATTAACTACTTTACTAAACGCATTTATAGGAAAACCGACTCTATCATCTATTATCCTATAATTAAATAAATAATATAAAATATATGTATCATCTCCATAAACACTATAAAATCCACCATTCTTTCTAAATACAATACTACTCATACTTCCTCCAAAAAAAGTGCTAGTAAAAATAAAGGTCTTTACTAGCACTTTTTACACTTTTATAAGGTTAATAGATTGTTACGTATAACTAATCATCCTTATTCTCAATTTAGATTACTCAAGGATAAACTCTGTTCCTTTTAAATACACATCTATAAGTAATTAAACCTATAAATTCTCATTCTAAAGGAGCTCCCAAAAAGGCCTGACGCCATTAGCGTTGTTCGCGTTGTTGTTGTTCACATTCGCACTATTGGCATTCCACACATTATTAGCATTGCTAGAGTTAGGCGCATTTATATGAATCTACCCTATAACAACTTAATAAGTTATTACCAATTTCATTTACTATATCACTTAAATAATATAGTTTTAAATACTTCATATAATTATTACAATTATATCTTTTCTCTACTATAATATCTAAATTATCTAAAACAATATAATCAATTTCATACTTATCTAAATAATTTAAATTACTATATTCATAATTCATATTAAAGTTTATATATCTTAAAATATTCATATCTCTTTCAAAAGAAATATATCTATTTTTACCTTTAATCAATATTAAACTTTTTCTATTTAATCTTTTTATAAATTTATATCTATTATATGCACTCATAATTCCAAATTTTAGCGTTCCAGCGGACTTAACCCGCTTTGGAACGCATTTCTATATCCTTTTATTTCCTCTTCTATTCTGCAAAAACATATGGGTCAGATGTTGTTCCACTACCCTTTATTTGGATATCAGAGATTAGATATACTGAAGGCCTGACGCCATTAGCGCTGTACGCGTTGAAGTAGCGCACAAACGCACCAGGGGCATACCACACAACATTAGCACCGCCAGAGTTAGGCGCAGGAGAATTTGTCCATCCATAACTACTCATCCAGTTACTATCACAATTGCCTTCCGTTCTCATATTTGTTGCACAATTACTATTTCCTGATGCGTATCCATAGTCACTTGGATATATTAATCCTACTTTACCTA
>JAFRQS010000013.1 GCA_017428495.1 Bacilli bacterium
ATGGATATAAGGCGAAACAAAAAAGAAAAATAGAAATGATAAAACTATTTTCCTTTTAATATGTAAAAATCTTTAAACATTTCTGCCAATTCTTGTGGAGATTCTTTACAACCATTTTTAATCCAATAATAATAGATATTATATAATCCACCTGATATGAATGAATATGTGAATTCTTCATTTAGTGAATTTGCTTTATTTAAAAATATTCTATCAAATTCATCTTTTAAATGGTGAATCATATTTGCTTTATATAGAAGAATTCCAATATCTTTGTTTTTTTCTAAATGAGTAAATAATTTAATTAAATAATTAGTAAAATCATTTGGATCAAATAATATTTTACTTGTTTTGATAAATTCATCAGTTAGTTCATCTAAATAATATTTTACTATTTCATCTTTATTATTGAAGTTACGATATATAGTAATATGAGATAATCCAGCACGATTTGTAATATCTTTGTTTGTAATCTTATTAAAATCTTTCTTTTTCATCAGAGATATTAAGGCATCTGCTATATCTTTTTTAGATCTATCACTTTGTAATTCCATTGTTATAAAACACCTCTTTTTCTAACACTTGCTTGCGTAGATATTGTTAAAACAAAAATTATATAATATAATTAAGATGTTATAAATGTAACACTTATTTTTGAACAAGTCAATAAGGAGGTATTTAAATGACTACAAAAAGATATGTTATTCTTGGTATTGTTGCAGTTTTTGGAATTTGTCTAGGTAGATTAGCAGTTAGAGCACTTATGAATTTACTTCTAGGTGGAACTTTATTTGGAGGTAATTTTCTATGAAAAAAGGTAAATTTGTGGGTTTATGTATATTCATATTTGTATTAACTTTCATACTTGGAATTATTAGTAAATTTGCTATTCAGCCATCGTGGAAAAAAGAATATTCAGTAAAATGGTCTGATGAGATTGGAACAAGAATATCAGATGTATCATATGATTCAGGAGAAGCAAATAAATTTGATTTGTATTTACCAAAAGATAATACAAAAGAAAATTATGGATTGGTTGTATATCTTCATGCTGGTGGATTTACATCTGGTGATAAAAAAGATGATGAGGATATGTTAGCATGGTTAACTTCAAAAGGATATGTAGCAGCAGGAATCAATTACACATTAAGAACAGAAGATAACGATAAAAGTATTTTATCTCAGTCAAATGAAATAAAAAGTGCAATTCCAGTTGTAATAGAAGAAGCAAAAAAACATGGATACAATATTGATAAGTTAACAATGGCAGGTGGATCAGCAGGACATTGTCTAGCTATGATATATGCTTATAGAGATGCAAAAGATTCTCCTGTTCCAGTAGTATTTACTTTTGGAGCAGTAGGACCATCGAGTTTTTTTAGAGAAGATTGGGATAATTATGGATTAGATAAAGATGCAGATGAAGCAATTGAAGCAGCTGCTGGATTGTTTAGTGTTATGGGTGGAGTTGAAATAACTACAGATATGATAAAAAATGGTTCATATCAAGAATTAATGAAACCAGTATCAGCTTATGCTTGGATAGATGAAAATTCTGTTCCGACAGTAGTTGCTTATGGTAAATATGATAGAGTCCAACCATATAAAGGATCTTTAAGATTAAAAAAGGCATTAGAAGATAATAACATTGATTTTAAATATTTTGAATTACCACATTCAGGTCATGGACTTCAAAATGATGATAAAGTAGTAAAACAATGGATGGAAGCTATTGATGAATATTTAGCTAAATATATGCCAGTAGAAAAATAGGAGTTAATTATGAAAAAAGTATTAAAAATTATAGGAATTATATTATTAATAATTATTGTTTTAATAATACTCTTAATAAAAATATTAAGTAAAATACCTTCTGTACCTGATGATTATGTAAAAAAAGTTCAAACTGGTGGAGATATAGAAGCAAAATATTTAGCTATAGGGGGATATGAAGTAGAACATTTGGAAAGTGTTACATTTTCTTCATTAGAAAAATTTGAAGTGTACTATCCAAAAAATATTGATGAAATGGGTAAAGTACCAGTCGTGATATTTCTTAATGGAACTGGAACTCCCGCTACAAAATATCCTGCTCTTCAAAAACATTTAGCTTCATGGGGATTTATTACCATTGCAAATGAAGAAAGTAATTCATTCTATGGAGAAGGTGTAGAATTATCAATTAGGTATTTACAACTTGTAGATGTTTATGAATCAAATGATGATGAAAGTCCACTAAAAGGTCATATTGATTTTGATAATATAGGAGTGACTGGACATTCTCAAGGAGGAATTGGAGTAATAAATGGTATTACAATTCACCCACATTCTGATATGATAAAAGCAGCAGTGTTATTAAGTTCAACAGAAACTGATATGGCAAAAGCTTTCTTGTGGGATTCAGATTCATCACTTATTAAAGCAAATTCATTAATGATTTCTTCAACTGGAGCAACTGATTCTAATATTTCTCCATTAGATAGTATGAAGAAAACATATGATAATATATCAAATGATGTAACAAAGGTGCTCGCAAGAAGAAATGATTGTGATCATGGCGAAATGCTTTATTATGCAGACGGATATGTTACTGCATGGTTTATGTGGCAATTACAAAATGATGGAGAAGCATCTAAAGCATTTATAGGAGAAAATCCTGAGTTATTAAACAATAAGTTGTATCAAGATCAAATTATTAATTTAGGAAATTAGTTATATATTAATCTGTTCGCAATAGGTTGCTAATGCGAAAATATGAACAAATTAAAAAGATCGGAAGATTAAGAAATTACGTTCATTTTATATAGAGATGTTAATATAAATACTTATGAACTAAATTTGTCAAAAGTCATTTTTTATGCTATACTATGTATAGTTAAAATAGAGTGTAGGTTTTCATAAAAATGGAAGACTATACTCTTTTTCTTTTCATTGACAAAGGAGGGATAATATTA
>JAFRQS010000002.1 GCA_017428495.1 Bacilli bacterium
AGTAGATGCTAAAAAAGTATATAGCTGTGAAGAAGGAACATTAAATGGAACAAAATGTATAGTATCAACAACAAAAGAAGTAGATGCTAAAAAAGTATATAGCTGTGAAGAAGGAACATTAAATGGAACAAAATGTATAGTTCCTACTACATCAAGAGTTGGAGCTAAAGTTACATATTATTGTACAGAAGGAACATTAGATGGAACAAACTGTGTAATAGTAAATAAAGGTGCATGTGGTTATACAAATTGGGTATGTTCTAATAAATCATACACTACATCAATGAGTACATCTTCAACACCTACATTTACAAGAAGATTCTTATATCAAATTGGTACAACTAGAGTATATGAAGAATGTAATAGAGTATATAAATGTGAAGCAGATTCAGTTACTACAAAACCAGCTAAAAAATCTTACTATTGTACAGAAGGAACATTAGATGGAACAAGTTGTGTAATATCTGGTACAAAAGAAGTAGATGCGAAATTAACATACAAATGTAGTACAGGAAAATTAAGTGGAACAAAATGTATAATATCTGGAACAAGAGAAGAAGATGCAAAATTAACACATAAATGTAGTACAGGAAAATTAAGTGGAACAAAATGTATAATATCTGAAACAAGAGAAGAAGATGCAAGATTAATATATAGATGTACTACAGGAACATTAAATGGAACAAAATGTGTAAATACTACTAGAGTAGAAGTAGATGCTAAAAAAGTATATAGTTGTCAAGTTGGTAAGTTAAATGGAACAAAATGTGAAATAAAAGATGTACAAACTACTGAAAAAGTTTATACATGTAAATATGGAACATTAAATGGAACAAAATGTATAATTACAACAACTGAATCAAGAAATCCTATATATTATTGTAAAGCAGGATATACATTAGCAGATAAGAAATGTTATGTTATGGAAAAGACAACTGATCTAGTTAATGCTATACCAGTATATAAAACAAAAACAGAAACAGTATATAAATGGAGTAGAAGTGAAAAACTTGAAGGATGGACTAGAACAGGTAAAACAAGAACAATAGAGATTCCTATTATAAGTAGAGGTTAAGTTTAACTTAATCTCTTTTTTTGATTATTGATAAAATAAATATATTGTTATATAATCATATTATGATAGGAGTGAGTAATTTGAAAAATAAAGGATTTACTTTAATAGAAGTTTTATCAATTATTGTGATTTTAGGAATAGTAGCAGTTATTATATTACCAAATATTGGTGGAAGTACTGCAACAAAAAAACAAAATGAATATAATAAATTAGTAACTATAGTAGAAAATGCTGCTAAATCATATCATTCTAGTAATAGGACTTTAACAAAAATAGATGTATCTACATTAGTAGAAAATAAATTGTTAACTAGTGGATTAACAGATGAAGAGGGTAACCCTGTAAGTGGTTGTGTAAAGATTACAAAAGATACAGATGGATTTAATGTATATAAATATTATAAAAATTGTAGTGTTGCAACAGTTGCTTTGACAGTAACAAAAAATGGTGGAGATACTACGCAAGTATTTAATGCTACATATCAAGAAGGAGATACATTACTATTAGAGGATGCAACTAGAAGTGGATATGAATTTACTGGATGGCAATTAGTAAGAGGAGATAGTACTTTAAATAATAATACGCTAGTATTTGGTAGTACTGATACAGAAATATATGCTACATGGAAAAGTTATCCGACTCTTACAGTAGATACAGATGGTGGTACTTTAGCAGTTACTCCAGGTTCATCATATCCAACTGGATATCAATTAGATTTAGGTGCGCCTACAAAAACAGGTTACTCATTTGTTGGATGGCAAGTTATTAGTGGAAATAGTATTGTAAGTGGTACAAATATTACTATTGGTACAGAAAATACTACAATAAAAGCTATTTGGTCAATAGCTAAATATACAATAGTGTTATCAAGCCCAGATGCGACAACTCCAGGTAGTAGTAGTGTACAAGCTACATATAATGGAAGTGTTGGATCAATAACGGCTCCGGTAAGGTCATATACAGTAAACTATGCAGTTGGAAGTAGTGGTGCTTCATTAAGTAAAACAAGTGATACTGCAACATATACACTTAAAGGGTGGTATACACAACCTACAGGTGGAACAAAAGTATTAAATGCCAACGGAACATTAGTAACTAATGTTTCTGGATACTCAAGTAATGGGAAATGGATATATCCTAATGGAACAACATTATATGCACAATGGACAAGTGCAAGTGTAACAACAGCAAAGATTACTAGGTCTGGATATACTTGTAATTATACAAATGGTGTAGGTAGTAATGTCACATATACACCTACAAGTTCAATTACATTAACAGCAACATGTAGTTCAAATACAACATGTTCTACAGGTTATTCTCTTGTTGGAGATAGTTGTGTAGATAATATTGCACCAGTTGTATCAGTAACAAAAGGTTATAATGGTATAATGAATGTTAGCGTTGTAGAAGAAGGTAGTGGAGTGGATACGTATGCTGTTACAATAGCGCCAACTCTTGATTATGCAATAACACCAAATAAAATGTCAATTGCTAATAATACATTTGTAGCCAATTCTGGTGGGGGTGGAACATGGTATGTAAGAGTAAGCGATAAGGCAGGAAATGTTGGAACTAGTCCGGCAGTTATATGGACGTTAGCAGATAATAATAATGATTGGGTAACATTAGAACAATCTGAATATGATACATCTAATGTAATGATTACACCAACATGGACTGGATCATCTTGGACTTTCCCACTTGCTAGACGTACAACCTCAAATATTGTGGCTAAATTAAATAATGTCTCAAGTATTTGCTATTATAGAATATGTGGAACAATTGAAGGCTCACCACTTATGAGTGGAGGTAACTTAGGATCAATGAATATAGGTATTGTAAATGGATGCCAAAATCTAGATGATTGTCCAAGTATAAATAATAATTTAGAAGTATCAACTTCGGGCACATATGTTTGCTCAGGCTCAGTTATATCTGGGGAATATATAGATTTGCAATCAGATTCATCTATATTTGTTAGTGCTGCCCTTTCTGGAAGTGGCGGAACAGGTTATGTATACGCTCAAAAGCGTTGTATGAACTTAACTTAATATGTAATTAAAGACTATTATAAATAGTCTTTTTTATTGTTTATAGTAAGATTTTATAGTACAATTTTATTATTAGGAGGTATTTATGTTAGTAAGAGTTTTGGTAGAAGTTAAAGCATTAAAAGAAAAAACTTTCATATATAGTGTTCCTAAAAATTTACAAGATAGATTAGAGATAGGTGTTAGAGTACAAGTACCATTTGGAAAAAGAAATATATATGGATTGGTTATAGATTATGCATATGATAGTGAGTATGAAACAAGAGATATATTAGATATATTAGATGATAGTCCCATATTTAGTAAAGAATTAATAGAACTTGGTAAGAAAATGAGTGAAATGTATTTGTGTTCATTAATTTCATCATATGAATCTATGCTTCCAAGTGCATTAAAGTTTAATAACAATAATATAAAAATTAAATATGAAACATTTTATAAATTAGAAAAAAGTATTGAAAATCCTACTAAGGGAGAAAAAAATATATTAGATTTATTTGTATCATCAAAAGAAATAAGTTCTAAATTAATTAAAAATAGAGCAATTTTAAAACGACTTGTTGATAATGGAGTTTTAAAAAAAGAATTACATGAGAATTACAGATTAGATTATAATTTTATAAAACAAGATATGAAAGTATTAACTAAAGCACAAAATACTGCTTATAATGAAATACTTAATACTGATAAATTAATTACTTTATTAAGAGGTGTAACTGGTAGTGGTAAAACAGAAATATATGTTCATTTAGTAAATGAAGTTATACAAAAGAACAAAACTGCTATAGTACTTGTACCAGAAATATCTTTGACAACTCAGTTGATAGATAGATTTAGAGGAATATTTGGAAATAATATAGCGGTTTTGCATTCATCTTTATCAGATGGTGAAAGATATGATGAATGGAGAAGAATAAAAAGTGGCAAAGTATCAGTTGTTATTGGAACTAGAAGTGCAATATTTTCTCCTATAAATAATATTGGAATCATTATAATTGATGAAGAGCATGAAGATACATATAAACAAGAAAATAATCCTAAATATAGAACATTAGATATAGCAATAGAAAGAGCTAAATATAGTAATGCTAAGATTGTATTAGGTAGTGCAACACCATCTTTAGAAAGTTATGCTAAAGCTAAAGTAGGAAGATATAATTTAGTAGAGTTATTAGAGAGAGTTAATAGTATTTCTTTACCTAAAGTATATATAATAGATATGAAAGATGAGATGAAAAAGGGGAATAGTATCCTTTCATCTTTAGCAATAAATTTAATTAATGATAGATTAAATAGAAAAGAACAAATAATGATTTTGATAAATAGAAGAGGGTACTCAAATTATATAATGTGTAATGAATGTGGTAATGTATTAAAATGTCAAAATTGTGATATTAGTTTAACTTATCATAAATCAAATGATACATTAAGATGTCATTATTGTGGATATGCAACTGTAAAACCTAATGTATGTCCAAAATGTGGTTCTAAATATTTAATATCAAAAGGTATTGGTACAGAAAAGATAGAAGAATATTTATATGATAAATTTAAAGCTAGAATAGTAAGAATGGATAAAGATTCTACAACTAATAAGGGAATGCATGAAAAAATAATAAATGATTTTAATAATTATAAGTATGATATACTTTTAGGTACTCAAATGATATCTAAAGGATTAGATTTTAAAAAAGTTAGCTTAGTAATAGTTTTAAATGGTGATTCTAATTTGAATATTCCAGATTATAGAAGTGCAGAAAAAACATTTAATTTATTGACACAAGTATCGGGAAGAGCTGGTAGAAATGATAGTGTAGGAGTATCTATTATTCAAACATATAATCCAAGTCACTATTCAATAATTTATTCTAAAAATCATGATTATATTTCATTTTATAATAAAGAAATACAAATAAGAAAAAAATTAAATTATCCACCATTTTGTAAGTTAGTAGCAGTAAGAATTATTTCTAGTGACTATGATACTGGTAATAATGAAATAAATAAGATATGTAAATATTTAAAAAACAAATTAGATATTAAATATACTATTTTAGGACCATCAGTTTCATTAAAAGTAAACAATACATATAAGTTTCAAATAATAATAAAATATAAAGATAATGATGAATTACATAGTATATTAAATGATATACAGCTTAATGCTAAAATAAGCAGTAATAGTAAGATTGATATTGATTTCAATCCAATAAAATTATAGAATTAGTATGGAGAGTGGTTGAATGAATGATATAAAGAAAAAAATTTTGCAAAATAAGAAAAAAGATTTTATTGAAGTATATAATAATAAAAAAAGAGATTTAGCAAGAAAAAATATTTTTAATAAGATTAGAAGATATAATGGACCGGGTTTAGTGCAAATAGTAAAAAGTAGTAAAGCATTAGATATGGTATTGTTTGAAACAAATGCTGTTACTGGTGAAAAAAAATTAGATATTCCAGAAGATATAATTTACAGATTAGATTATTCAAATGTTGATTTTGATAGCGCTAATATAAGAGGAATAAATTTTACAGGCATGTATAATGTACATATTAATCCACAAACTATATTTAATAAAGATATGAGAGGGACAGTATTATTTGGTACTTATATTATTGGAAGATTTGATGATGTATATATTACTCATGCCGATTTTAGGGGAAGTGAAGGGGTTTTAATAGATCCACAAACAATATATGATAGAGATCTAAGATATGCAAATCTTGCTGATGCAATAGTTGTAGATGATTTTCATGATATAAAAACAGAAGGAATGAATAAAGAAGGGGCATATTTCATTACTAGAAAAGAAAAAGAAATGATATATGGATTTCAAAAAAATAAAATATAAATACAATAAGTGTTTATTTTTTCTATTAAAAATGTTATTATAACTTATAGAGTAGAGGGTGCTAGTGATGTATGATTTAGGAAATGAATTTCACTTTAATATGAATTTAGCAAAAGCTAATCCTGCTGCTATTATAAAAGGAAATAAGTATAGATTTACCATATTAAGTGAAAGATTAATTCGTATAGAATATAGTAATTCAGGAATATTTATAGATACTCCTACACAACTTGCATTATGTAGGAATTTTCCTGTGCCTAAATTTAATGTAACACAAGATCCTAAATATTTAGAAATAACTACCAAGTATTTTCACTTGGCATATACAAAAGAAGCACCAATTACGGCATCAAGTTTAAGAATATCATTAGTAGGAACCGAAGGTATGTGGTATTATGGTTATCCAGAAATTAAAACATATAATGGTGCACTTATATCAATAGAAGGTAAAGAGAAATATCAAAAAGGCATCTATTCTCTAGAAGGTTTTTCTTCTATAGATGATTCGGGTTCTTTATTAATAGATCAATTTGGAAATTTTATAAATAAAAAAAGTGATAATACAGATATATATGTATTTATGTATAATGAAGACTTTGATTCTGCTCTTAAAGATTACTTTATGCTTACAGGTAAACCAGGGTTGTTGCCTAGATATGCTTTAGGTAATTGGTGGAGTAAAAATTATGGATATAATGAACGATCATTAAGAAAATTATTTAGTAGGTTTGAAAAAGAACAAATACCTATATCAATATTGCTTTTAGATACTGATTGGCATATTACTTATAATAAATATAAGACAGGATATACATTTAATAAAGAATTATTGCCAAATCCTAATGAATTAATTGAAAATCTTCATAATAATGGTATAAGAGTAGGATTAAATATAAATCCAGAAGAAGGAATATATCCACATGAGGAAATGTATAATAAAGTATTAGAATATATAAAAGTACAACCTAATACAATAATAGCTTTTGCACCATTTAATCCATTATTCATAGATATTTTCTTTAAATTACTAATTCATCCTTTAGAAAACAAAGGAGTAGATTTCTTTTGGTTAGATTATATTAATAATAATATTTCTCAATCTTTATTAGCACATTATATGTATTTAAATTCAGGAAGAAATGAATCAAAAAGAAGTATGTTATTAACAAGGAATCCTATGGTAGCAGCACATAGATATGGTGTATTATATTCTGGAAGAAGTAAGGTGGGTTTTTCAACTTTAAGGAAATTACCAGTAATTAATACAAACGCTGCTAATATAGGATTATCATGGTGGAGTCATGATATTGGTGGATTTTATGATGGCACAGAAGATGGCGAACTATATATTAGATATATAGAACTTGGATGCTTTAGTCCTATATTTAGAATATCTGTAGATAAAGGACGTTATTATAAAAGAGAACCATGGAGATGGGATGTAAGAACATATGCAATAGTTAAAGAATATATGCAATTAAGACATAAGTTAGTCCCTTATATATATTCTGAAGCATATAAATATTATTCAGAAGGTATACCAATTATATCTCCTCTATATCATAAACAAAAAGAATTATATTATGATGAATATTTTAAAAATGAATATTATTTTGGAAGAGAATTATTAGTATCACCTTTAATAGATCATAAAGATGAACTTATGAATCGAGTAGTACATAAAATTTATTTACCTGAAGGAATATGGTATGATTTTAAAACAGGTAAAAAATTCCCTGGTGGTACTTATGTATCTTTCTATAAAGATGAAGACTATCCAGTATTTGCTATGAGTGGTGCAATAATACCTATGAGTACAAGTATAGATAATGCACTTAAGATACCAGAAGAATTAGAAATACATGTATTTCCAGGAAAAAGCAACACATATGTTTTATATGAAGATGATGGTATAACAAATTTATATAAAAGTGGTTACTTCTTAAAGACATCTATAGATTATAATTATCAAGCTAATAATTATACCTTAATAATAAGGGCAATTGAAGGTAAGAGTGGAATAATTCCATCAACAAGAAATTATAAGATTAGATTTAGGAATACTAAAGCTACTAATGAGGTTGTTGCAAACTTTAATGGTATTAATTTAGAAACAAAGTGTTATGAAGATGAAAATGATTTTATAGTAGAAATAAAAAATGTACAAACTGTTGGGCAATTATCTATAAATTGTAAGGGTAAAGCAATAGAAATAGATTCAATAAGACTTGTAAATGAAGATATAGATACAATCATATCTGATTTGGAAGTAGAAACTCGATTAAAAGATACTATAGCTAGTATATTATTTAGTAATCTTACTATTAAAAAGAAAAGAATACAAATAAGAAAATTAAAAAAATATAAATTAGATCCTAAATTTATAAAAATGTTCATACGTTTGCTTGAATATGTAGAACAAATATAATAATATATTATATATACTGACATTCTTAATAAGAATGTCTTTTAAAGAGGTAATTATGGAAATAATAATAGAAGAATTTCTAATTGTGGCAATTATTGTTTATTCTTTAAGTATGATATATTTCTATTTTAAAAATAAAAGTAAAAAGTATAAAAATATTCCTACTATAGAAATGAGTTATATATCTAAATTATATGGCATAGACATATCTTTTATTGGATTAAAAAAAGTACAAAATGATATATCTATAGCAAATTCAATAATAATAACAATAGATTTATTACTTTTATATCATACAAAAAGTTTAATAGTTGGAATGATATTAATAGCAATAGCTACATTTTTATTGATACCTATTTGCTATCATGTACTAGGAAAGAGTTATCAAAAAATAATGTATAGAGGTTAATATGAAAAAAATAATATTATTAATAACTATTCTATTATTATGTGGTTGTAATAAAGATAATAGTGCATTAAAAAAATATAATTTATATATAGAAGAATTAAAAGTAAGTGAAATTAGTAAAGAAATACCTTTTGATATAGTAGTAGATATATCAAAATTTACTGATCAAGAATATATGTATAAAGTTATAATAGATAATCCAAAAGAAGAATTAAGGGATATTGAAGCACTAATAATTCATGATAAGTATACAAAAGATATATTTCCTTCTTCTGGTATATTTGATGATAAATATAATTTAATACCTAATAATATAAATAAAGATATTAATAATGTAAAAGGTATTATATTAATTGGTTATTTACCTTATGAGGAAGATATAAACATAACATTTAAATTATTAATAAAATATAAAGATAATAATAATAAATTAAATACAATCATATATTCGACAAAAAAATAAAATATCATGAGTAATAATATTACTGGTGATATTTTTTGAAAGTAAAAATAATAGATGAAGAGCATGAAAAAGATTTAGAAGAAGAAATAAATGAATTTATAGAAGATAAAGAAATATATGATATAAAATATAGTACTTCAGTGGCAATATCTGGGGAAGATCAAATATATTGTTATTCTGCTTTAATTGTTTATAAGGGATGATGAATTTATATATATTTTACATGAATTTTATGTTACAGCAATTTACACAAATTTTACTCTTGTCAAATGGCTGGAGGGGGGTGTATAATTATTATAGGTGATAATATGAAAAAGAATAAGAAGAAAGCATTTACATTAGTAGAGTTATTAGCAGTAATAGTAATATTAGCAGTAATATTAATAATAGCAATACCACAAATAATGAAAACAATAAAGGAAACAAAATTAAAAACTATGGAAGATAGTGCAAAACTAATAGCAACAAATGCTGATAAAGATTATCTTGCACAACAAGCAGTAAACGCTAATTATAATGCAACAAGTATACCAT
>JAFRQS010000014.1 GCA_017428495.1 Bacilli bacterium
TACTTTACTTGTTACTGCTATTTTATCCGTTATATTTCCGTCTACATTATCTGTTGCTGTTGCTCCTGGTTCTTCATAACGAGTTCCTTTTACCATACAATATGGATTTGCTCCCCTTAGTTTTATTGTTGGTGCAACATTGTCATTGATGCTTCCCATTGTTACTTCTATATCTTTGTAGTCTTCATATATTATTTTTCTTTTCTCTGTTGTTGCATTTCCTGCACTATCTTGCGCTGTATATGTTAATTCATATTCTCCAGCTTGTGAATTATCTACATTTCCGCTTCTTACTGCTTTATCTGATATATCTCCATCATAGTCATCTGTAGCACTAAAACCTGGATCTTCAAAATCAGTTCCTACTGCTAGTATTATTTCTCTATCTCCATTTAATCTTAATTCTGGAGATGTTATATCTTTTGAATTATCCACCAATTCGCAATTATAGCTTCCGTCTCCTAAAATACTTACTCTTACACTGCCATCCATTGAATAATATTTATCTTCTGTACCCTTTTTAAACAATCCACCATTATAATTTGGATTTTCTATCTTTGCATCAATTAAATTTACATCTGCAAGTGTCTTTAGTTTTATTACTAATGACTTGCCTGGTAATGCTGCACTCTTCATCTTTGGTGTATCTTCAATATACTTTTGTGCTGCCTTACATATACGATTTGTTAACTCTGTATATTTTTCATCACTAGATTTTCCTGCACCACAAAATTTTAATAGCAAAAGTATTATTATTACTATTAATATTATTACTATTAATATCTTCCACCATAAACCGTTTTTCTCTTTTGGTGGCAAATATGACTGACCATTGTACTGATTACTATATTGATCTGTATAATTATTATTTTGATAATCATTATTCTCATCATATCCTTCACCTAATATGGTTTGTAGCACATCATCCGGATTATTATTTATATTGTTATTGTTTATATTATTGTTATCCATAATAGTTTCCTCCTATTTTCTCTAATAATAATTTTATCACTTATATTGTCAATTTTCAATCACTTTATACCAATTTAATTATAACTTTGTTATAATCTCAACGCATAATATGAATATGCTTCCGATAAATATATAAATATTTAAATTATTAGAATCATATTTTTTTGAAGTTTTAATTAATTCGAATAAAGAAATATAAATCATAATTCCTGCAATTATAGAATATAAGATTCCCATTATTCCATTATCTATATATCTATATAATATAAGCATTGATAAAAACGCTCCTATAAACTCACTTATTCCAGATATAAAAGTATATAAAAATGCTTTTTGTTTATTAAATGTTGAATAATAAATTGGTATTGCAATGCATATTCCCTCTGGTATATTATGAAGCATTACTGCAATACCTAAAATAATCCCCAATTTTAAATTGATTGTGCTTAAAACATAGGTTGCTATTCCCTCTGGTATATTATGAATTATTATACCAAGCATAGAAATTATTCCAACATTATATAAATTTTCTTCTTTTTTAAATATTTTATCAAAAAGATAGCAACAAATAAAACCAATAAAAAAGTATAATATACTATTAGCAAATGAGGAAATAAAACTTTTATCAATAGCAAAACTTTTAATACTAGATGGTATTAAATCTATTATTGATAATGTAATCATTACACCTGATGAAAAATATAATACTTTAGATATTATATTTTCTTTTTTACCCTGTATATATATTGATAAGTATCCTAAAGTAGTAGAAATACCTGCAATAAAACTTATTATCAAACCATTAAATCTATTCATATTAAATTATATTTATAAATTTAATTCATATACATTTTTATTGTATTTAAACCTTATTTTTGATATTATTTAGGTGGGTGATAATATGAAAAATAAATTATTATTATTTAATGCTTTTTCAATAATATTTATGGAAATGGTATTTAAATTATTTGTATTTAAAAATATATTTGAAATTTCAACTTTATATATAATAATTATGGATTTAATATTAGCAATACTATTAACAATATTAGAAACTATATTTCCAAAGTTAATAAATAAAATAGTTGCTATTATATTAACATCTTTTGTAACAATACTCATAATAGCACAATTCATATATTTCAAATACTATGATGCAATATTCTCAATATATTCATTATTCCATGGAGCGCAAGTATTTGGATTTATGGATTCTATAATTTCAGTAATACTTCAAAATATAGTTCCTGTTATTATATTATTTATTCCATTAATACTATTCTTTATATTATTTAAAAAATTTGATTTTGAAAGAAAAAATTATAAATATTATTTATTACTAATACTAATAGGAATTGAATTATATATACTATTTGCATTACTACTAAACCTATCAAATAAAAACAAAATTTATTCTTCATATAGTTTATATTACAATTCACATGTACCAAAATTAACTGTTAAAGATTTTGGATTATATACTGAGATGAGATTGGATTTACATAGAACAATATTTGGATTTGATGAAAAGATAGATATAGAAATAGCAGAAGAGCCAGAACCAATTGTAGAAGAAGTAAAATATCATACAATGAATATAGATTTTGATACTTTAATTGAAAATGAAAAAAATTCTAAAATTAAAAGTATGCATGAATACTTTAGCAATGTCACTCCAACTAAAGAAAATGAATACACAGGTATGTTTAAAGATAAAAATCTTATTGTTATAGTTGCAGAAGCGTTCTCACCTATGGCAATAGATGAAGAACTCACACCTACTTTATACAAGCTATATAATGAGGGATTTAAATTCACAAACTTCTATACTCCAGTATTTTATGTAAGTACATCAGATGGAGAATATACTACATTACAATCACTAATTCCAAAAGAAGGTACTTGGAGTATGTCCGCATCCAGTAGAACTTATGTTCCTTTTGCTTATGGAAATCTATTAAAAAACTATGGCTATACAACTAGAGCTTATCATGATGGTGTAGCAAGTTACTATAATAGACATCTATCTCTTCCAAATATGGGATATGAATATAAGGCATGCTATAGAAATTTAAATATACATTGTCAAATATGGCCACAAAGCGATGTTGAAATGATCGAAAAAAGTGTACCAGACTATATCAATGATGAAAAATTTATGACATATTATATGACAGTAAGTGGTCACCTATATTACACATTTGCAGGTAATTCTATGGCGACAAAAAACAAAAGCTTTGTAGAAGATATAGATGCAAATGAAAATATAAGAGCATATCTTGCTACTCAAATTGAGCTTGATAGAGCTGTACAAAAACTAATTGAATTATTAGAAGAAAATGGTAGATTAGATGATACTGTTATTGCACTTAGTGCTGATCATTATCCATATGGATTAAAAACCGAAGATATAGTAAACTATGCCGATTATGTTCAAGATACTAAATTTGATATACATAAGAATGCATTCTTATTATGGAATAGTACAATGAAAGAAAATATAACTATAGACAAATATGCAAGTAGTTTAGACGCACTACCTACAATATTAAATTTAATGGGTGTAGAATATGACTCTAGACTATTAATGGGTAGAGACATCCTAAGCGATGAAGAAGGACTTGTAATATTCAATGATAGAAGTTGGATTACTAGTAAAGGCAAATACAATGCTGTTACAAGAGTATTCACACCATATGAAGAAGACGTAGAAGAAGACTATGTAGATAAAATGAATAAAAGTATATACAATAAATTCTTAATGTCTAAAATGATTTTAGATAACAATTACTATAGTAAGATTCTTACCAAAGATGATTTTAAACAAAATGAGATAACTGAATAGTTATCTCATTTTATATAATACTTTGGTCTTATAATTTTAATTAAACTCTTTTCTGCATCTTCCAAAGTACCATTCTTAATATTAGCAGCTGCAGAATGTGGATTACCTCCACCATCTAATTCTCTCATTATAGAAGCCACATCAACATAGTCATTTCCCCTTGCACTAATAGAAATACTACCATCATCTATTGTACCAATTGCAAATGATGCATCCACTCCAAATTTGAGTAATGCATCAGCAGATTTAGCCAATTCATCTCTTTTATATTCCATATCTAAATCGCCTACTGCTATGGCAAGTCTATATGTATAAAATTTTACATTATTCACTACTTCTTGTACTTTTCTATAACTTTCAAAACTTTCTACAAACCATTTTTTTACTACATCCATAGATGCACCTGCATCAAATAAATCTGCCATTACTTTTGACGTATTACCTGAAATCTTAGAAAATTTCCCTGTATCTAAATATATGCCTGCTAATAAATAATTTGCTACATTAGCTGGTATTTTAATTTTATATAATTTTAACAATCTAGTTACAATCTCAGATGCACTAGAAGCACTTGTATCTACATAATTAACCTTTCCATCTACTAAATATGGAGTAGGATCATGATGATCTATTACTACAACATCATCTTTGTTTTTTATTTCATCACCTAAGCTTATCAATCTAGAATTACTTACATCAGTTAAAATTATCAAATCTCTTGCACTTTCCATAGATAAATATTTATCTTTATTTATTATTGGCACTGTTTCTTTTGCCTCTTCCAAAATCCTCTGTAACCCATACTCCATCTTATACGTAGAATCATTAACCAATACATATGATGGCTTTTTTAATTTTTTAGGAATTAAACTAAGTCCTATTGCAGATCCAATAGCATCATAATCTAGATTATTATGCGGAACTATTATAGTTCTATCTGTACCTAATATTAATTCCTCTATAGGAGTCTTTAACTCTTTCAAATCTCTCGGAGGTAACTTACCATCCATATTTAAACTATTCATAAAATCCTTTCTTAACCCCTTGAAAGAAATTATATGCATTTTTAATTTTAAGTCAACTTGACAAAAAAATTAGATTGTGCTTGCCAAAATAAAAGTCAGAAAATTTTAATGAATTTTCCAACTATTTTATAATTTTAATTTATTTTTTTCTAGAACTACACTTTACAATTACTTCATAAGTATACCCATTATTTAATTGCAAACATGAACATGTATCACCTGTTTCTTCTATAGTATAATTGCTTGGACATTCTTTATAGTACATTCCATGATTTTCACAAGCATCTTTTAAAATTTTCACTACTTTTTCATTACCATATTTGTTTGCACAATATATTGCTCCATATGATTCTGCCGCCTTAGATGAATCAAAACTATATATGCATGTCGGAACTACTTGTACAACTTGTTGATCTTTCGTTTTCAGTTGTTTTTCCACTTGGACATGTTTCACATGTCTTTGCTCCTTCTTTGTTACTATATGTTCCCTTTGGACATGGTGTACAACTTACTGTACCTTTATCTTCACTATATGTCCCTGCTTGACATATCTTCATTCCTTGATCTGTTATA
>JAFRQS010000003.1 GCA_017428495.1 Bacilli bacterium
ATTAAATATTATAAATAATAATAAAATAAGGCAATTAAATATATCATTACATAGTTATGATGATTTAAATGAAATAAAAGATTTATTGGATATTATTGATAAGATAAATGATAGCTATATTTCTCTAAGATTATGGAATAATAAGGATAATAGTGAAGTATTAAATTTATTAGAAAAGCATTATAAAGTAAGTATAAATATGACTGGTAATAGGTTCAAATTAAATGATAAGATATATTTAGATAAAGATATATTATTTTCATGGCCAAATATAAACAATGAGATATTTAGTGAGTATGGGACATGTAAAGGTGCAAAAAGACAACTTGCCATATTAGTAGATGGCACAGTAGTACCATGCTGTCTAGACAATGATGGAATTATAAATTTGGGTAATATATTTAAAAGTAGTATAGAAGATATATTAAATAGTGATAGATATAAAAATATAGTTAATGGTTTTAATAATAATAAACTTGTAGAAGATTTGTGTAAAAAATGTGGATATAGGAATAGATTTAATTAGGTGATGATATGTTTAAAGAAACTAAATTAAATATAAAAAATAATAAGCTTAATGGAAAAAGAATAATAGTAATTAGTGATATTCATTATTGTAATGAGAAGGATATTAAAAAGTTAAATAAAGTTTTAAAAGTAATTAATAAGTATAATGCCGATTATATATGTATACCAGGAGATATTATTGATAAAAATGATATGGGTGATAAGTCATATATAATAGAATGGTTAAAAAAATTATCTAGTAATAATATAGTACTATTATCATTAGGTAATCATGATATAAGGACTAAAGATGAATTTGGAAAATATAAGGAATATGTTGATAATGACTTTTTAAATGAAATAAATAAGATCGATAATTTACATTTATTAAATAATAATTCTATGAGTTTTGAGGATATATATTTTTATGGATATACTCAAAGTTTTGATTATTATTATAAAAACAATTATGAAGATAAAGATATTATGAATAGAGAACTTGATAATTATGGAGTATGTAAGTTCTTACCTAATAAGTTTAAAGTGTTGCTTATGCATTCACCAATATGTTTAACTGATTCAAATATTAAGGATAGGTTAAACTGCTATGATTTGATATTATGTGGTCATATGCATAATGGAGTAGTACCAATTTTATTAGATGATATATTTGTAAATAATAGAGGTATAATGGCTCCAAGTTGTAAATTGTTTCCTAAATTAGCAAGGGGAATAGTAAAAGAGAAAAATACACTAATTATTTCATCTGGTGTAACTAAAATTTCTAGAAATGTTAGATTATTAAGATTATTTAATATATTTTTTCCAATAGGAATAAATGTTATTGATTTTAATAATAATGAGGAAGTTAGCAGTAAATATTTTATAAGATAATTAATCAACTTTATGTGGTTAATTTAAAACTATTGACAAAATACTCTAGATATATTATTATGTATTTGTACAAATGATAAATTTGTGCACACTCTTACTGATTTGTGTGAGAGTGTATTCAACCAAAACCCCCTGAAAGGAGTCTTCACCCCAGAAGACTCCACCTTTTTTTGTATATACTATAAATATTAGTAAAATATAATAATGGTGATATTATGAGAAAACTTATAATATTATGTATTATTTTACTAATATTTTTTAATTATAATGAAAAAACATCTGTGGCGTTTTCATATATAGAAAATAATATATATGATATACATAAACTTAAATTTGAAAATTGTAATTTAAATACTAACAATTTTATTTATATTTTTAATTATTTTAAAAATAAGGATTTTAAAATTCTAGAAATAGTACCATATGTTTCTTATAACTCTAAATTTAGATTTTATAGTGATGATTTAAAATATATATTAAATAAGTTTAAAAGTGAATATTTAGATATAGTTGTTTCAAATTCAAAATATGTAAAAAATGTTTGTATAAAAGAAGTTGTTATTATTACATCTAATTATGAATTGATAGAATTTAAAGATATAATTGATTTTATCTACTAATTTCTACATATTATTTTTATATCATTTTTTAAAATGGTATTGGTGATAATATGAAAAGATTTTTAATTACTATATTATTTACTACATTAGTTAGTATTTTATATGGCAATATAATTTTTAATGTATATAAGAAAAATGCAACAAATATATTAGAGGTAATGCAAAGTGAAGAACAAGTATATGCTGTTTTGTATGGTAGTTACAATAATATAGATAAAGTTAAAAATTTGAAATTAAATAATTACATAATTGAGAATGAAGATGGTTATTATAGAGTATATGTTGGTATTTCTAAAAATATAGAAAATGCTTCAAAAATAAGGGAAATATATAATAAATTAGGGAAAGGTACTTATATAAGAAATATAGTTGTGGATAGTATCGATTTTATTGATTATTTAAATAGTATTGAATTTAATTTAATGGATAAAAGTGATGATGAGATATTAAAGATTGAAACTGATATTATAAACAAATATAAGGAGTTAAAATGAATGTCTTAATTAAAAATATTCCTAAAAATGATAGGCCAAGAGAAAGGCTAATAAATTATGGTGCAAGTAATTTGTCAAATGAAGAATTATTATCCATTATTTTAAGAAATGGAACTAAAAATAAATCGGTTAAAGACTTATCACTAATGGTATTAAATAAATTTGGTGATATAAGAAATATGAGATATATAGAGATAAATGATATTTTAAGTATAAATGGAATAGGGAAAGTAAAAGCAATTGAAATTATTGCAAGCATTGAATTTGGAAGAAGAGTATTAGAAGATAAAGAAATAAATAATATTAGTATTAGAAGCACAAAAGATGTATATGAATATTTCAATAATCTATTTAAGGATAAGAAGCAAGAATATTTTTATGTTTTGTATTTGGATAATAAGAAAAAAGTACTATGTAATAAATTGTTATATATAGGGACAATAAATGGTAGTGTAGCACATCCAAGAGAAATATTTAAACAAGCATATTTAAATAGTGCTTCATTTATTATATGTATACATAATCATCCTTCTGGTGATCCAAGTCCAAGTAATGAGGATTTGAATTTTACACATAATTTAATTGAGATAGGTAAATTAAATAATATACCAGTATTAGATCATTTGATAATAGGAAATAATTGTTATTATAGTTTTTTTGAAGGAGAAAAAATTAATTAATAAAATTGTAATTATTATAGTTAAAGAGCATAGTATTTATTGGTGGAATTATGAATACTAAGATAAAAATATTTTTAGTAAAATTTATAATTATAGTAATATTATTTTTATCTATAATTATAACTATTAAAGATAATAATAGTATAAAATTATGGTTAAAAGATAACGTACTTACTAATAATATTTCATTTACAAAAATTCAAAATAAATATATAAAATATTTTGGAAATATTATTCCATTTAATAAGTATGTGGGTATTACACCTGTATTTAGTGAAAAATTAAAATATACAGATTTAGATGAATATAAAGATGGAGTAAAACTTAAGGTTACAAATAATTATTTGTTGCCATCATTAAATTCTGGAATTGTTATTTTTGTTGGTGAAAAAGAGGATTATGGGAATACTATAATAATTGATGGGGAAGAAACAATATGGTATTCAAATGTTAATAGTAATGTTAAATTGTATGATGAGGTTAAAAAAGGAGAGTTTTTAGGAGAAGTTAATGGTGAAAATTTGTATTTACTATTTAAAAAAGAGGGTAATGTAATTGATTATAAAAAGTATTTATAAAAAAATACATATAAGTATATTAGTATATGTATTGGGTATAATATCTGTTATTACGGGCCTGTTTAAGGCTTTTTTAATTATGTATTTAATACTTTTTATACATGAATTAGGACATATAATAATGGCAATTATATTTAAATATAATATAAGTAAAATTAATATATATCCTTTTGGAGGATATACTATTTTTGATGTTGATATAAATAAAAATTCATTTGCAGAATTTATGGTGTTTTTTGGTGGAATATTATTTCAATTTATATTATCTATAATATTTAAAATATATGTAGATAATAGTACATATTTATATAGAACTTTTAATGTGTATAACATAAATATACTTCTGTTTAATTTATTGCCTATAATGCCTCTTGATGGCTCAAAAGTTTTAAACATTCTATTTAATAAAATTTTTTCATTTAAAATGTCACATATATTATCAATATATATATCATATATAGGTATACTATTAATATTCATTATTAATTATAAAAATCTTAATATGTGTATTATATTGTTTCTGCTTTTAAATTTGATAATTAAAGAACATAAGAATCATATATATATATTTAATAGATTTCTTGTTGAAAGATATATAAAAGATATAAAGTTTAAAAAAAATAATTTTATAATTGGAAATGCTGTAAAGAATATGAAAAAATATATGAGAAACATATTTATAATTGATAATATATATTTCTCCGAAAAAGAAGTATTAGAAGGTAGATTCAATCATATGTATTGACATTGTATTCAAAATAGCTATAATATTAACGGTTAGGAGGTAGAATATAATGCTTAAATATAAGATTGATATGAATAATATTAATCATAATAGAACAGGAGATTATGTTTATATGATTAATTTAGTTGCTAAAGATTATACAGCATATTTTGATGCCTCTGAATATTTGCAAAAGAGATATGACTTTTGTATGCAAGCTATATATTCTTGTCTTGGTAAAGTTAATAATTTGACAAGTAGAAAAAATGCATATATGGAACTTGCTAGATTTTTAGAGGAAATAAAAAAGATAAGTGGTTTAAATATGCAAATAGTTGGTAATGAAAAGTTTTATGTTAAAGAAAAACCAAAAGTAAAGATTAAGAGATACAGACTTCATTAGAAGTCTTTTTTAAATGCTTTTTTTACTTTAATATAATCATATATGGTTACTATAATTATGTTTGTACACGTAGAAATAACAAGACCCCATAGTCCAATTTTTAAATTACATCCAATTATTAAGACAATTAATTTACTAGTTACTCCTAGTATTGTACCTTTTAGACTATCTCTTGAATATCCCATAGCTTGTAAACTACTGGATAGAGGAGTTTGAAAATAGTATAGTAAACATATAGGTGATAAAAACCGCATATATGGTATTCCTTTAGTTGTGTTATATACAAGTTTTAAAGGCAAATTTGGAATAAATGTGAATACTAATGTGGATGGTATACCTATTATCATAGAAAATATTATTCCTTGTTTTATTTTTCTTTTTGTATATTTAATATCATTATTGCAATATGCTTTACTTACAACAGGTATTAATGCTTGACTAATTGCAAGTGTGAAAAATGAAGGAAGTAGTAATAATGGCATAACATAACCATTAATAACTCCGTATTCATTTACAATATAGTTATTTGAATATCCAATTTTTAATAGGAAATAAGTAATTATTACTGGTTCTAAAAAATATCCAATATTTCCAATTATTCTACTACTTGTAGTTGGTATGCTTATTTCTAATATATTTTTAATATTATCTTTTTTAGGTATAATATCTTCCTTTTTAATTTTAAAATTTTTAGGTAAAAAGAAAAACAAGACAAATATAGATGTTAATTCACTAATTATGTTAGATAAAACTATAAAACTAACTGCAGATTCTATACCATTTTTTAAAAATATTGGTATACCTATTATTAAGATTATAAGTCTTATTAAGTCTTCTGTGATATTAGATATAATATGTGGTATCATTCTTTGTTTACCAAAGAAATATCCTCTAAGTATTGAAGAGATAGATATAAATGGTAATACAAATCCAATGGATTTTAATGCACCAATAGTTCTTTTATCATGCAATAGATTTAATCCTATATATTTAGATATAAATATTAATCCCATCATTATTAATAAATTAATAATTAATGAAAATGGAATTATAGAAAATACTAAATTTTTATTGTTAGATTTTTCTTCTGCTACTAATTTACTAATTGCAATTGGAAATCCTAGCTGTGCTATAGTAATTAATAACATGAAAGTAGGAGTTATAAGCATATATATACCCAATCCTTCATTACCTAGTAATCTATTTGTAATAATTTTTATAATCATTCCTAATATTTTTGTAACAAAACCACCTATTAATAATATGATTGTCGATTTGATAAAAGTGTTTTTCATATATTCACCTAAGAAATAATATGATAAAAGGGTAATAAATATTTAATATATTATGATATAATTAAATTGGTGGTAGTATGGATTATGAATTTAAATCACTACAAGAATTATATGAGAGAATTAAACCAGCACTTATTTCTAAGTGTAGTGAGTTCAAAAAATTTGGATATAAAAATATAAAAGAAGCAGATTTATGGAATTATTTAACAGATAAAAAATGGACAAGAAGTAAAGAACTCACTTTAAGTGAGATGGTAGAAGATATTTTTGAAGTTAATGTAGAAAGTATTAATGAGTATTTAATAAAAAAAGTATCTGTTGAATTAAGAAAACCTAATTTTGATGATGCTGAAATACTTGATATATAGGAGGAACTATGGAAGAAGAATCTATAACTTTTAATAAATTTTATAGTGTATGTAAATCATATATTTGTGATGATGAATTATCAATGATAACAAAGGCATATGAGTATGCAGATAAAATTCATAGTGGTGAAAAGAGAAATACAGGGGAAGATTATATTAGTCATCCACTTAATGTTGCATATATTTTGACAAAAATACATTCTGATTATGAAACATTATGTGCAGCACTTCTTCATGATGTAACAAGAACAGATAATATTTCATATAAAGAATTAGAAGAAAATTTTGGTACTAATATAGCTACTTTAGTAAAAGAAGTTACAAGAATTAATAATTTGTCTTTATCTGCGGATTCTGAATATCAAATAAATTATTATAAAAAGATATTAGTAGGTCTTTGTGAAGATGTTAGAGTAATAATTATTAAACTTGCTGATAGACTTCACAATATGAAAACATTATATGCAATACCAGAAGAAAAGCAAAAAGAAAAGGCAAGAGAAACTTTAGAAATCTTAGCACCAATTGCACATAGGCTTGGAATACATTATTTAAAAAGTGAGTTAGAGGATATATCATTAAGGTATTATAAACCAGATGTATATTATGATATAGTTACTAGACTTAATAATACTAAAAAAGAAAGAGATAGTGCTATATTAGAAATGAAAGAAAGTATTTCTAATTTATTAGATGAGCATAATATTAAACATGAAATAAAGGGTAGAAGTAAGAGTATATATAGCATATATAATAAAATGCAAAATGGTAAGAAATTTGAAGAAATATATGACATTTTAGCACTTAGAGTATATGTAAATACCGAGAGTGAATGTTATTTGACTCTTGGACTTATTCACTCAAAATATAAACCATTGTCTAAGAGATTTAAAGATTATATAGCAATGCCTAAAGAAAATATGTATCAGTCACTTCATACAACTATATTTGGAATAGGTGGAGAGTTATATGAAGTTCAGATAAGAACTTATGATATGGATAAGGTAGCAGAGTATGGAATAGCATCACATTGGGCATATAAAGAAAAAATAGATGAAAAAGAAGCAATAAAAAATGTAATGGAACAAAAACTTCAAATGTTTAGAAATATTATTGAAAATAATAAATCTGAAGCAGAAACTGATGAAGATTTTGTAAATAATGTTAAAAAAGAAGCATTAGATAAAGATATTTACGTATATACTCCAAAAGGTGATGTAATAGAACTTCCTTTAGGTAGTACTCCAATAGATTTTGCATATAAAGTACATACAAATATTGGGGATAAAATGGTAGGTGCTATGGTAAATGATAGTATTGTGCCACTTGATTACAAATTAAAAGATGGAGACATAGTAAAAATAAATGTAAATAAAAATTCTAAAGGTCCAAGTAAAGAATGGATTAATATTGTATATACTTCACAAGCAAGAAATAGAATTAAGAGTTTTTATACTAAGATTGATAAAACAGAAAATATTAAACGTGGGCAAGAATTAATAGAAAAAGAATTAAGAAAGTTGAAAATACCATTTCAAGATTTTAATGATCACATTAATGAAATATTAGAAGAATTTAGTGAAGAAACTATTGATGATTTATATTTAAGTGTTGGCAATGGTAAATATAATCCATTGTCTGTAATTAATACAATTAATAAAGAAACAAAAACAAAAGAAGAGTTAATAATTAATAAGATTAATAATATGAATATATTGCCAAATGTAAAGAATGATATTATAGTTGGTGGTATGGATGAAATAAAGGTTACTTTAGCAAATTGCTGTAAACCTGTAAATGGTGATGATGTAATAGGGTATATTACAAGAGGAAATGGTATAGTAGTGCATAGATGTAATTGTCACAATATTATGGATGTAGAAGATAGAATAATTCCTATAGAGTGGAATACAAATACTACTAATAAGTATAGTACAGCAATTATAATTAAAATGACTAAAAAGGATAATGTTTTAGTTAATATCATAAGTAAAGCTTCAACTCAAAATGTAACAGTACAATCTATAAATCTTATTAATAATTCAGATTATCAAACATATAATTTACTAGTAATAGTAGATAATGTTACAAAGTTAAATAATTTTTTAAAAGATTTATATCAAATGCCAGAAATAATTGAAGTAGAAAGGTTAATACAATGAGAGTAGTAGTTCAAAGAAGTTTAGATTCATATGTTTCAGTGAATAATCAAATAACTGGCAAGATAGATAATGGCTTAGTTATATTGGTAGGATTTACTTTGGATGATGATGAAAATGATATAAACTATATAGTAAAAAAAATAATAGGACTAAGAATATTTGATGATGAAAATGGAATAATGAATTTATCAATTAAAGATATAAATGGAAGTATATTATCGATATCACAATTTACTTTGTATGCAGATACTACTAAAGGTAATAGACCATCATATATAAATGCTATGAAAGGTGAATATGCGATAAAATTATATGAAGAATTCAATAATAAATTAAAAGAAAATGATATAAATGTACAAACTGGAATATTTGGAGCAGAAATGGATGTACATATAAGAAATGATGGACCTGTTACTATATTAATAGATAGCAAGGTGAGATAATGAAAAAAGAAGGTATTAATTATATATTAATAAATAGTACCTTCTTTATTTTTTGTATATTTTTATTAAACAAACTAAATATATTAAATAGTATTATAAATATAGTACTATTAATTATATTATCCATAATATTAGCTTATATTGCATATCCTATATATAAAAAAATATCAAATAAATATATTTCAATAATAATGGTATTTGTTATAATTTTATTAATAATTATATTATTTTTATATTTAATAATACCAAATAAATATATGATAAATAATTTAATAAAGTTATTTAACAATGTAATGATATTTATGAACAAAATAGAAATTAAGTATTCATTAAATATTAATATAAATTCATATGTTGAAAAATTAGCAAATTATTTTATTAGTAATAGTGTTTACTTATTAAAAAATGCTTTGTCTTATATAAGTAAAATGATATTTGTAATAATATTATCTATATGTATTTTAATAAATATTAATCATATAAAAGAACTAATTTCTAAATATAAGTATAAAAAGCTTATATATAATATACATATAAAGTTACAATATTACTTGATAGCCAATGTAAAAATACTTTGTATTCAATTTATTGAATATACAGTAATATTTATGATTATAGGACATCCCAACTATTTGTTATTAGGAATACTCAATTCATTAAATACATTTATTCCATATGTTGGATCTATGATTACTAATATAATTGCTATAATAACTGCTTCAATAATAAATAAAAAATTATTATTTTTTACATCAATAATATCAATTGTAATGCCACAAATAGATGCTTATTTTATAACTCCTAAAATATATAAACAGAGTAATGAAATACCACAAACACTATACATAATAACTATGATAATTCTTGGTAGTTTATTTAAAATATGGGGTGTAATAATATCATTGCCTGCATTAATTATAGTAATTGAGATTATTAAATATAAAAATATTGTAAAAAATAATTAACAATGTTATAATTATTGCATGCGAGAGTGGCGGAATAGGTAGACGCGAAGGTCTCAAACACCTTTGGCTTTGCCGTGTGGGTTCGATTCCCATCTCTCGCACCAATTAATTTATATAAATCAACTTATTAAGTTGATTTTTATTATATATGGTATAATTTTTACATAAGTATGGTGGGTGATTGGTATGTATAAGAGTAATATAAATTTAAATCTATATAAAAATTTTTATGAAGTTGCTAAATGTGGAAGTATTACTAAAGCAGCTGAAAATAGTTATATATCACAATCTGCTATTAGTAAATCTATAAAGAAGTTAGAAACAGAGTTAAATGTACAATTATTTTATAGAGAATTAAATGGTGTAAGATTAACTGATAAAGGTAAAGAACTATTATATTTTGTAGAAAAATCATATAATAATTTATTAATTGCAGAAAGAAATATGATTGAGGAAGAAAATTTAAAAAGAGGTAAATTATCAATAGGAATGCCTTCAAATGTAGGAGCGTTTTTTCTATTTGATAAGATAATTGATTTTCATGAAAAATATCCAAATATAGAAATAACTATAATTACAGGTGGTACAGCAAAGCTTCTTAGTTTATTAGATACACATCAAGTAGATTTTGTAATTGATACATCTCCAATAAGTTTATTAGATGGAATGAAGAAAAGGAAACTTGATGAAGTTGAATATTCTTTTGCAGTAAAAAAGGATACAAAAATATGTGATATAGATAAAACTTATTCATTAGATGATATATCTAAATTTCCACTTATATTACCTATACCTGGTACTGACAATAGAAAAAGATTAGATGAATTATTTAAGAAAAATAATATTGAATTAAAAAATGTACTAAATATACATACTAGTGAAATAATATTGTCTTTTATAAAAAAAGATTTAGGTATTGGATATATAATTAAGAATTTACTTGATGAAGAATGTGTTGCACTGAAAATAAAGGATTTACCTAAGTCTGAAATAGATATAGTATATATAGAAGATTTTTTAACAACGGTACCCAAAAAATTCATTGATATGTATATGATATGAATTTAATTCATACCCCAAATGAAAAAGAGATATTTGTTTAAAAATATTTCTTTTTTTATAATGAAAATAATAGGAGGGTATATGAAAAGTTTAGGAATATTTAAAGATAGTAAAGATGGTACTATTAAATCAGTATTTAAAGTGGAAAAGGGAATAATTGAAATGTCATTAATAAATACAAAAGAAGATATGGATATGTTATGTGTTCCAACACATCATTTCTGTAATATGGGTTGTAAAATGTGCCATTTAACAAATAATAAATTAAATAAAAAAATGATACCTATTAATATTAATGATTTTTTAAATGGATTAGTTAAAAGTGTAAGTGATATAAGAGGATTTAGAAGAACAAAAAAGAAAAAATTATTAATATCTTTTATGGGTGTAGGGGAACCATTATTAAATTTAGAATTAATAGAAAAGGTTTATAAATCTGAGTATTATATAAAAGAGAGATTAGGCTATGATGATGTAAGTTATGCACTTGCTAGTATGATGCCTAATGATAATATTTTAAAATTAATAGAATTAGTAAATAGTATTAATATGCCACTAAAAATTCATTTTTCTTTGCATAATCCAATAGATTCAAAAAGAAAAGAATTAATACCAAATACTAAGGTATCAGTAGAAGATGCTTTGGGGTATTTAGTTAATTATAGGAATATAATTCAATCTAATAAAATTATAATGAATAAATATATTAAATTTCATAGAACTAATGATCCTGTAGAAATACATTATACTTTAATAGATGATATAAATGATAGTAATGAGGAATTAAATGTAATGATTAATTTATTAAAAAAATATGAAATACCTATTAAATTTTTGAAATTTAATCCAACTAATAAAATGCTAATTAGTAAAAATGAGGATATATGGTTAAAAAAAATAAAAAAGGAAATACCAAATTTAAGAGTAAAAACTTATTCTCCGCCAGGTAAAGAGGTAGGTAGTTCTTGTGGTGAATTTACTAAACATTATTATCATGAAGAAATAGAATCCAAAGAAGATAAATTGGAATTTGAAAATTGGGTAAAAAAATATCAAATATTTGATTAATTCTAAAATAAAAAAATTGAATTTAAATTCAATTTTTTATTTCATATTTTTCAATCTTTTTTGTTTTTCTTTTATAGTTTTTGCATTTCCATAGAATTTATTCCAACATTCTTCAGATCCATAATTTTTACAATCTGAAAATAAAGAATTAAATCCACAAAATTTCATACAAATACTATCATCAAAACTAGAATCTTCATAAGATTGTGCTAACTCTGCTGGGCAAGTATATTGCATTGCTGGTATAGGGAATTCACCTTTAAGAAAATTATTATAACTTATAACATTAATTTCGTTTGCACCATGTTCAAATAGATATTCTGGAGATAGAACTCTACCAGTACCATACATAACATATTTAACACCATCTCTTCTTTGTAATTTATCAAATAATCTTATTCTATCAGTAATAATTCCATCATTAACTTTGTAAACAACACCATTTTTTTCATCTTGAACTAATTGTCTACTTTCATTTAATTCTAAAGTATAATATCCTTTACCATTACAGGCATTACATATAACTGCTAAACCATTTCTTTCAGTAAAACCAACATACAATCCTGTCCCATTGCAAGCGTCACAAATACATTTGGCTTCATTACCTAATTTTAATTCTTTTAAATACATATAATCCCCCTTACTTAATAATTTGCGAGAATGGTTTTATGGTATCATAATGATTTGCGTATGTCAAATTATAATTGTGTTTAATACTTTTATAAGAAATAAATAGATATTTGAGTAATGTTGCAAATGCAACATTATATTTGCAATCACTGGTGCTATTATTTTTATGAGGTGTAAGGTTATGAAATTAAATAATAAGTGGATTAGAGCGGCGATACCTGCACTACTTATACATTGTTCTATAGGTACAGTTTATTGTTGGTCTACGTTTAAAGAGGCTATTGCAACTAAGATTGGAATGAGTACATTTGCATTGGGATGGGCTTTTTCTTTGGCAATATTCTTTTTAGGAATGTCTGCAGCATTTGCAGGTCGAATGGTTGAAAAAGATATACATAAATCATCATTAATAGCATGTATATGCTTTACTGCAGGCATGATTGGTACTGGTTTATTTATACAGTATACAACAGGTTTAATAGCACTACTTGGTATATACTTGTGCTATGGATGTATTATGGGTATAGGGTTAGGTATTGGTTATTTAACACCAGTTAAAACATTAATGTTATGGTTTAAAGATCAAAAAGGTCTTGCAACAGGTATATCTATTATGGGTTTTGGTCTTGCCAAAGCTATTGCAACTCCAATAATGGAAGCAATACAAAAGAATAGCGGAATATCTAGTATGTTTTATATATTAGGAATAGTGTATTTTATAATGATGTTTGTTGGACATCTGTTACTTAAAAAGCCTAAAGGTTGGATTGAAAAGGAAGATAAGAAAAACAAATTTAAAGCATTATCTATGTTTAAGAATAAAACATTTTTGGGAATATGGTTAATGTTCTTTATAAATATTCATTGTGGGCTTGCATTAATTACATATGAAAAGCAAATACTAAATGTAACGTTTAAAAATCTTGCAATACTAGCAACTATTATAGGTGTAGTGCCTTCTATTACTGCTGCATTCAATGCATTGGGTAGAATTGGTTATTCATCAATATCAGATAAAATGAAAGAAAGAAATACAGTGTATAAAATAATATTTATAAGTTGTATAGTAATAACATTAATAAGTTTATTTCCAATGTCAATTACAAATTATGATAATTCAATATTATTGGGCATTATAGTTATATTATTATTAATAATGGTTAACTTAGGTTATGGAGGAGGATTCTCAACTCTTCCAGCACTTTTATCAGAAAGATTTGGCATGGATAAGATAAGTAAAATACATGGGCTTGCGCTTTCTGCATGGGCAATAGCTGGTTTAACTGGTAATAATATGTCAGAATTAATATTAAATTTAACTAATCATACATATGAATATATTTTAATAGCTATAACCATACTATATATGATTGCACTTGTAATATGTGCTAAGATGGTAGGTAATAAATAAAAATGACTATGTCATTTTTTTGCTTTTCTAATGTAATAATATGTTATAATTTAACATATCTTAGATAGGTGATATTATGCATAGTATAGAATTATATTTTTTATTATTTATTTCATATTCTGTATTTGGGTGGGTTATGGAAGTAATAGTAAAATTCATTCAATATAAAAGATTTATAAATAGAGGATTTTTAATTGGACCATATTGTCCAATATATGGATTTGGAGCACTTTTTATAACACTATTATTAAATAAATATATAGAGTATCCAATGCTTTTATTTATAGTAGCAATTATAATATGTTCAATTCTTGAATATATGACAAGTTTAGTACTCGAAAAAATATATCATGCTAGATGGTGGGATTATAGTAATAAAAAATTCAATTTGAATGGAAGAATATGTGTAAATACTATGATACCATTTGGTATATTAGGCATGATAATGATGTATGTATTTAATCCACTAGTATTTAAGTTCTATAATTACTTAAATATAAATACTTTAAATATAATATGTATAATTATATTTTCTATATTTTTATTTGATTTGATAACTTCATTAATTGTATTAGGAGAAATTAGAAAAGATAATAAAGTATTGGATAAAGATAATACCGAAGAAATGAGAAGGAAAGTTAGAGAAATAATATTAAGTAGAGGACTATTACATAGAAGATTATTAAGAGCATATCCAAATTTTAGATATATTGGAATTATAGTAAAGAAAAATATAAATAAAGCTAAAAGGCATAAGGACAAGATTATAAAAAAAATATCAAAAAAGTAAATTAATATATTTGTTACATATCTAATATAAATAAAATTATTTTTTAGCACTCTCTATTGACAACTGCTAAAAATAGTGATATTATTAAGTTGTAGTAAGAAGAGTACTTACTATGGTATTAATTGATTATGTATTATGAAAGGAAGATGATTGATATGATGTTAGTACCAAGAAGAAATAGTTTTGATTTGTTTGATGACTTTTTAGAAGATGATTTTTTTCCAAGAAAAGAAAAGAATCTAATGAAAACAGATGTAATTGAAAAGAAGGATAGATTTATATTAGATATAGATTTACCTGGATTTGAAAAAGAAGATATTAAATTATCTTTAAACAATGGATATTTAAATATATCTGCAAAAACTAAAAAAGAAGAAAAGAAAGAAGAAGATAAAATCCTTAGAAGAGAAAGATTCTATGGCGAATGTTCACGTAGTTTCTATGTAGGCGATGATATTAAAGAGGAAGATATAGAAGCTAAGTTTAAAAATGGTATATTGAAAATAGAAGTACCTAAAAAAGAATTAACAAACAAAACTAAAGAAGTAAAACAAATAGAAATAAAATAGGCAGAAATGTCTATTTTTTTTGACTTTATCTAAGTTGTGTTTTAAAATTAAATTAGGTGGTTTTATGAATGAAATATTAAAATTAGTATTAGAGAGAAATAAAAGTAGAAAAGTTTTAGATAAAAATGATATAAGAAGAATATGTGAAATAATTATAAAGCAGCATGATTTTATTATTCCTCCTAAAATTTCTTTTTCTAAATCATCTCCATATAATAATAGTACATATGCCTTTACTGTGCATAATGAGGTAATTTTTTATATGAATAGTTTGGAAGAAGCGCAAGATAAAAAATATAATTCATTATTGTCAGTTGAATCCTTAGATGGTGGTAAGGTAGATTATTATAATTATGTTATTTTGGATGCTATTTTTCATGAATTTGCACATGTTAGACAAAATGCTAAAGTTACTAAATGTGATAGTGATATTGAAACTAAACTATTCCGTAAATCTAAACAATTATCTAATATAAAAGGATTTTATAGAGCAAATTATGATGTAGTTACAATAGAAACAGATGCATATGCTAGAGGATTAATAGAATCATATAAAATATATGATAGTATGCCAGAAGCGTTTATTACTGATAATGATAGAAGGGTATATGGTATGATAGTAATGGATAATTTTTTGTCCAAGTATTATATTTCTAGCGAGAAAGAATATGTAAAAAGTCCTTCAGAAATGTTATTAGAAAGTGCAGATAAATGTAATGTATCGAAAGTAGGAATAGATATTGAGGCCTATAAAAAATTGATAACTTCACCGAAAGATTTGACATTATATAAAAAATTATTATTAGGATTACCTTTAACTTATAGTGAGGCTGCATATATACATCTGCTTGGTGCTTGTGTATCTAATGGTGAAAAAGTTAATTTTATTAAGAAATTACAAAAAAGATTATAAAAGACTTAAATATAAGTCTTTTTTATTGTATAATTAATATGTATGATAAAGGAGGATATATGGTTTATACAAAAGAAGTAGAAAATATGTGCAAAATAGAAAGAGTTAATCATGGACCTGCTCCTATACCTGAGGAGGGTAAATGGGTAAAAGCAAAAGAAATAAAAGATATTTCTGGTCTTACACATGGTATTGGTTGGTGTGCTCCTCAACAAGGTGCTTGTAAATTAACTTTAAATGTGAAAAATGGAATTATAGAAGAAGCTTTAGTAGAAACAATTGGATGCTCTGGTATGACTCATTCTGCTGCTATGGCAGGTGAAATATTAGTAGGCAAAACATTACTTGAAGCACTAAATACAGATTTAGTATGTGATGCTATTAATACTGCTATGAGAGAGTTATTCTTACAAATTGTATATGGAAGAACTCAAAGTGCATTTTCAGATGGCGGTTTGAGTGTAGGAGCTGGACTTGAAGATTTGGGTAAAACTACTAGAAGTCAAATAGGAACAATATATTCTACTAAGGCAAAAGGACCTAGGTATTTAGAGCTTACTGAGGGATATGTAGTAGAAGTTGGTCTTGATAAAAATAATGAAATAATTGGTTATAAATATGTAAATATTGGAAAGATGATGAATGGTATTAAAAAAGGTATTGATCCATCTAAAGCAATAGAAGATGCAACTGGTATTTATGGAAGGTTCGATGAAGCTGTTAAAGTAATCGATCCAAGGGAGGAATAATATGTTTGAGAATTATGATCTTAGAATGAAACAAATTCAACCAATTATGGATAAATACGGAATTAAAGATTTTGAAGACGCTAAAGGAATATGTTTAGATAAAGGATTTGATCCTTATAAGATGGTTAAGGATATTCAAACAATATGTTTTGAAGATGCTTGTTATGCATATACATTAGGCGCAGCAATAGCTATTAAGAAAAATTGTGTTAAAGCAAGTGATGCAGCTAAAGCAATAGGAGAAGGATTACAAGCATTTTGTATACCAGGAAGTGTAGCAGATGATAGAAAAATTGGTTTAGGACATGGTAATCTTGCATCTATGCTATTAAATGAAGAAACTAAATGCTTTGCATTTTTAGCAGGTCATGAATCTTTTGCAGCAGCAGAAGGCGCAATTGGTATAGCAAAAAGTGCAAATAAAGTAAGAAATGTACCATTAAGAGTAATATTAAATGGCCTTGGTAAAGATGCTGCTCAAATAATATCTAGGATTAATGGATTTACATATGTTAAAACTGATTTTGATTTTTATACTGGTAAAGTAAATGTAATAGAAGAAATCAAATATAGCAATGGTGAAAGAAGTAAAGTAAGATGTTATGGCGCTAATGACGTAAGAGAAGGAGTAGCAATAATGCATTTAGAGGGAGTTGATGTATCAATTACTGGTAATTCAACTAATCCTACTAGATTTCAACATCCAGTTGCTGGAACTTATAAAAAAGAATGCAATGAAATAGGTAAAAAATATTTTTCAGTTGCATCAGGTGGAGGAACAGGAAGAACATTGCATCCAGATAATATGGCAGCAGGACCTGCATCATATGGTATGACTGATACTATGGGAAGAATGCATAGTGATGCACAATTTGCAGGATCATCTTCTGTACCTGCGCATGTAGAAATGATGGGATTTATCGGAATGGGAAATAATCCTATGGTTGGTGCTACTGTATCAATTGCAGTTGCAGTTGAAGAAAGTTTAAAGAGGTAGTTATGGATAATGTATTAAGTACAGAGGAGTTACAAAAATTAGATAAATATTTTAGAGCAGTTAACTATTTATCAGCATGTCAATTATATTTGCTTGACAATCCATTGCTTACTGAACCTTTAAAAAGAGAACATGTAAAAAGGAATATAGTTGGTCACTGGGGAACAGTACCAAGTCAAAATTTTATCTATACACATTTAAATAGAGTTATAAAGAAATACGACTTAAATATGATTTATATATCTGGACCTGGTCATGGTGGTAATGCAATGATATCCAATACATATTTAGAAGGTAGTTATAGTGAAACATATCCAAATATAACAATGGATAAAGAAGGTATGAAAAAATTATTTAAACAATTTTCTTTTCCTGGAGGAGTATCGAGTCATGTAGCACCAGAAACACCTGGATCAATTAATGAGGGCGGAGAATTAGGATATAGTATGTCACACGCTTATGGTGCAGTATTAGATAATAAAGATTTAATTGCTGCGTGTGTTGTAGGTGATGGAGAAGCCGAAACAGGACCTCTAGCAACAAGTTGGCATGGTAATAAATTTATTAATCCTAAAACTGATGGTGCAGTGCTTCCAATATTGAATTTAAATGGATATAAGATTGCTAATCCTACAATATTTGCAAGAATTAGTGAAGAAGAATTATTATCATTTTTTAAAGGATGTGGATATTATCCATTTATAGTAGATGGCGTAGATATGTATGATATGCATGAAAAGATGGCATCTACTTTAGATAAATGTATAGAAATGATTAAATATATTTGGAAAGATGCAAGGGAAAATAATAATAATAAAAGACCAATATGGCCGATGATTATATTAAAGACTAAAAAGGGATGGACTGGTCCAAAAGAAGTAGAAGGAAAAACAGTAGAAGGAACATTTAGAGCACATCAAGTACCTATTGCAATAGATGAAACTTCTAAAAATATTCCTATATTAGAAGAATGGTTAAAGAGTTATCATCCTGAAGAGTTATTTGATAAGGAAGGTCATCCAATTAAAGATATATTAGAATTAGTACCTAAAGGTGATAGTAGAATGGGCTCTAATCCATGTGCTAATGGTGGTAAATTATTAAAAGAATTAAGAACTCCTGATTTTAGAAATTATGGTATTAATGTAACAAAACATGGTAAAGAAATTGCTCAAGATATGAAGGAATTAGGAAAATACGTAAAGGATGTAATCAAATTAAATGAAGACAATAGAAACTTTAGAGTGTTTGGACCTGATGAAGCATTATCTAATAGACTTAATTATATGTTTGATGTTACTAACAGACAATGGAATGCAAATACATATGAATATGATGAATTTTTAAATAATGATGGTAGAGTAATAGATTCATATTTGTCAGAACACATGTGTGAAGGTATGCTAGAAGCATATTTATTAACTGGAAGGCATGGATTCTTTCATAGTTATGAGGCATTTGTCAGAATAGTAGATTCTATGGCAAGTCAACATGCTAAATGGTTAAAAGTAACTAGTGAGCTTCCTTGGAGAAGACCTATTGCGTCATTAAACTATGTATTAACTAGTCATATATGGCAACAAGATCATAATGGATATACACATCAAGATCCAGGATTCTTGAATCATTTAGTAACTAAAAAATCTGATATAGTAAGAATGTATTTACCAGCTGATACAAATTGTTTATTGTCATGTTTTGATCATTGCATAAAGAGTAAAAATTATATAAATGTAATAGTAGCAAGTAAACATCCTAGACCTCAATGGTTATCTATGGAAGAAGCAGTAAAGCATTGTACACAAGGTATAGGAATATGGGATTGGGCAAGTAATGATAAAGATAGTGAACCTGATGTAATTATGGCATGTGCAGGTGATACACCTACACTTGAAACTTTAGCAGCAGTATCAATTTTAAGAGAAAAATTTCCAGAGATAAAAGTAAGAGTTATTAATGTTGTTGATTTAATGAAATTAGAATCAAATACAAAGCATCCACATGGTTTGACAGAAGAAGAATATGATATGTTATTTACCAAGAATAAACCTATTATATTTGCATTTCATGGATATGCATCTTTAATACACCAATTAACATATAGAAGAAATAATAAAAATATACATGTTCATGGATATATTGAAGAAGGTACAATTACAACACCATTTGATATGAGAGTACAAAATGAATTGGATAGATATCATCTAGTAATGGATGCATTAAAATATTTAAATAAATTAGGAGATAGAAGAGCAAGTTTGAATCAATGGTGCAAAGATAAATTAGTAGAACATAAGCAATATATAACAGAATATGGTGAAGATATGCCAGATGTTAAAAATTGGAAATGGAATTTATAAAAGAAATAGAAATATTTCTTTTTTTAGTGGAAATATAATAGTTTTATAGTATAAATATATGGGTGATAATATGAACTATTATAATGAAATAAAAGAAGAACTAATAAATAATGAAATTACTAAAAGAGTAAAAGATTATAGTAAAAATAAAAGTGATTTAGAAACTTATTATAAAGTTGGTAAATTACTAAGTGAAGCAGGTAAACATTATGGAGAAGGAATTATTAGAGAATACTCTATTAAATTGACAAATGAATTAGGAAAAGGTTATACTCAATCTAGATTAAGATATTTTAGAAGATTTTATTTTGTTTTTTCAAAATGTCCGACGTTGTCGGACAAATTGACATATTCACATTATTGCGAAATAATTTGGTTTGATAAGGTAAAAATCAATTATTATATCGAAGTATCTATCAGTCAAAACTTAAGTGTTAGGGAGTTAAGAAGCAAAATTAAAAACAAAGAATATGAAAGGCTAGATGAAAACACTAAAAATAAACTAATAAAAAAAGAAAATACTAATGTTTCAGATTTTATAAAGAATCCTATATTAATTAAGAATAATAATTATGAAATGGTATCAGAAAAAATATTACAAAAATTGATATTAGAAGATATATCATCATTCTTAAAAGAATTAGGAGAAGGATTCACATATATTGATAATGAATACAAAATCAAGATGGGTACTATATATAACTACATAGATTTACTACTTTATAACATAAAATATAAATGTTATGTAGTAATAGAATTAAAAGTAACTGAATTAAGAAAAGAACATATAGGTCAAATAGAAACGTATATGAATTATATTGATAAGAATGTTAAAACACTAAATGAAGATAAAACAATAGGTATAGTAATAGTAAAGAAAGATAATAAATATATTATGGAATATAGCAGTGATAAAAGAATATTGTCAAGAGAGTTTGTATTAGTGTAAAGTCCATAAATAAATACTTGAAAATATTAACATTGTAGTATAATAAAAGTATAAGATAGGAGAGAATATATGAAAAAGAATAAGAAGAAAGCATTTACATTAGTAGAGTTATTAGCAGTAATACTAATATTAGCAGTAATATTAATAATAGCAGTACCTCAAATAATGAAAACAATAAAAGAAACAAAATTAAAAACTATGGAAGATAGTGCAAGATTAATAGCAACAAATGCAGAAAAAGACTATTTAAGTCAACAAGCAGTAAATGCAAATTATAATGCAACAAGTATACCATGCTCTGATGTAGCAAAGCTAAATGATGATTATTCAAGTTGTAGTATTACATATGATAGTAATGGAGCAGCAACAATAAAATTAAAAGGAGCATCAGGTGGTAAGTTTGATAAAATTAAATGTATTGGTACAAAAGATAATATGGATTGTACTGAAATAACACTACTACCAGGATACTCTGATGCAGAGGAATTATTAATATCTAAAATAGGAACAGGTGGATTAATAAAAGATGATCATGGTGATTTAAGATATCAGGGAGAAACAGTGGATAATTATGTAACATTTAATGATGAAGTTTGGAGAATAATAGGATTATTTGATGGAAGAATAAAGCTATTAAGAAATGATTCAATAGGAAGTTTTTCATGGGATTCAAGTGTTTCATCTATAAATTCTGGACGTGGAATAAATCAATGGGGACCATCAGGAACATATGAAGGCGCAGATTTAATGAGAGAATTAAATGGAGATTATTTAAATTCATCATTAAGTGCAAATACTTTATGGTATAATGGAGCTAATAATAAAAAAGAAAGAGCCTTTGATAAGAATTATGTACTTAAGCAAGAAGCACAAGAGTTAATAGGAGACGCAACATGGTATACAGGCGCAGTACAAGCTAGTGGCTTAATAACGTTAGCAAATGCATATGCAGCTGAAAGAGGAACGAAAGGGAAGCAGTGTACTCAAGGAACACAATATTGTAATGATAATGTAACAAGAACATATACATGGACAGGCAAAGTTGGATTGATATATCCAAGTGACTTTGGATATGCATCAGGAAATAGTAATTGTGCTACAAATATATCATTTAATGAGGCATATTGTGGTACAAATTGGATGACAGGTAGTGGTGTATGGACACTTTCACCAGTTTCTGATTCTTCTTCTTCCGACTATGTGTGGTATACGTCTACTTCAAAATTGGGCAATATCTACGTGCGTAGCGCATATTCAGTTCACCCTTCAGTATATCTAATCTCTGATATTCAAATAAAGGGGAGTGGAACTACATCAGATCCATATATTTTTGCAAAATAAATAATTGAATATCTTTATGATATTCTTTTTTATGTCAAAAAATGCATACAAATGGGCATTCGCTTGAATATTTTATATACTTATAATATACTAATAATAGATATCATTCTTTAATTAGAATGATTTTTAGGTGATAATATGAGAAAAAATAGTTTTATAGATGGTGCTATAATATCTACATTATGTTTAGTATTGTGTAAGATATTAGGTCTTATTTATGTAATACCTTTTTATAAAATTATAGGTAGTCAAGGTGGAGCTTTATATAGTTATGCATATTCTATATATGCTGTGTTTTTAAATTTATCTACAGTTGGTATACCTTCTGCAATTGCAAAGATAATTAGTGAGTATGATACATTGCATTATTATGAATCAAAGGAAAAAGCATTTAAGATAGCGTCAAAATTATTAAATTATATTGGAATAATAAGTTTCTTGATAATGTTTGCTTTTGCAAATACTATTGCTGAGCATATAATAGGAGGAGTAGAGGGTGGTAACTCTGTAAGTGATGTTGCTACTGCTATAAGAGTTGTATCTACTGCATTATTAGTTGTGCCAAGACTAAGTATATTAAAAGGATATTTTCAAGGTAATAAATATATTACACAACCAAGTATATCCACAATAATTGAACAATTGGTTAGGGTTTCAATAATTATATTTGGTAGTTTTATTACTGTTAAAGTATTTCATTTGCCTGTAGAGTATGCAGTATTTATTGCAACTTTTGGTGCTACAATAGGAGCATTATCAGCATTTATCTATTTAAAAGCAAAGCATAAAAAAGTATTTGATATTGATAAGAATAATAAAGAGGAAGTAACAGGTGTAATAAATCAAAGTATAAGTAGTGATGAAGCACATATTAGTACAAAGGCATTAATTAAAAAGATAATAGTGTATGCTATACCATTTGTAATAATATCAATATTACAGTCTGCTTATAATGTTATTGATACATTTACAGTAGTAAAAACATTATCATCTATTGGTTATACTACTAGTGTGGCAGAAACAACAATAGGAGTAATGAGTACTTGGGCTTCAAAATTAAATATGATAGTTGTATCTATGGCAATAGGACTTACCGCAAGTTTAATACCTAGTGTAGTTAGTAGTTATACAAAGGGTGATTTCAAGGATATTAATAAGACACTTAATTTGTCATTTAAAATGTTAATATTTATTATGACACCTATGGCATTAGGTATGAGCTTTTTAGCTGAACCTATATGGCATGTATTTTATGGTGTTGATAATTTAAGTTCAAGCATATTTAGATTTTATATATTGCAAGTAATTGCATATGGTTTATTTAGTACTAGTATAACTATTACACAATCTATGAATCAAACAAAAATAACAGTAGGAGCATTAATAACAAGTTTCTTATTGAAATTTATTCTTAATGTACCTATGATGCACTTTGTAAAAATGATTGGTATTGAGTCATATTACGCACCTACAATAGTGGATGCTATATCACAAATACTTGCATTAACAGGTGTGTTAATAGCATTAAAGAAAAAATATAAATTTAGTTATAGAGAACTCATACCATTTGTATTAAAGGTATTACTTGGAGTTTCTTCAATGTTAATTATATTATTCTTATTAAAGTATATATATTTTAGCAATGTAACTACATTGTCAGCATTAATAACAATAATAGTGTATACAATAGTAGGAGCAATTATATATTTTGTAGTTATTAATTCATTTGGATTATTAAATGAAATATTTGGTGATGATTATAAAGATAAATTGTTAAGAAAATTAAAAATAAGAAAGGAATAAGCATGAAAGTATTAGTAATTCCATCATGGTATCCCAATGGTACTGATAAATTAATGGGTATATATCATAAAGAGTATACTTATGCACTTACAAAGATGGGGATAGATGTTGATATGTTGTTTGTATATAGACAAAGATTATCTAATCCTATTAAGTATCTATTTATGAAGAAAAGAGAAGTAGATATTGAAAAGACATATAGAGTATATAAAATAATGATGATGGATATAGAAAAAATAAGTATTAGTTTGTTTGTAAAAAATTATATTAAAAAATTAGATAAATTGTATAATGAGTATATAAAAACAAATAGTAAACCAGATATATTACATGCAGAAGTAACTTTTCCAGCTGGATATGCAGTATGCGTTTTGGGTAAAAAATATAATATACCAGTAGTTGTTACAGAACATAGTAGTGGTTTTATTAAATATTTTAATGGTAAATATGAGAAATATGGCAAATATGTACTTGAAAATTCAAAATATACTACTGTAAGTGATTTGATGAGAAATCAAATAAAAGATTTAAAAAAAGATGTAGATTTAATTCCTAATTTGGTAGATACTGAATTTTTTCATAAGAAAAAGAAAAAGCATGATGGTTTAAATTTAGTAACGGTATCAGCTTTTAGAGTAGGTAAAGGTATAGAATACTTAATAGAAGCTTTAAGTATATTAATAGATAAAAATATTGATGTTCATTTGAATATAATAGGGGACGGATATTTAATGAATAATTATAAAGATATTACTACTAAATTTAATATGGATAATCACATTACTTTTTATGGTCAAAAAACTAAAGAAGAAATATCTAAAATATTACCAAATAATGATATATTTGTAATTCCTAGTACTTATGAATCATTTTGCATACCAGGTGTAGAAGCATTAGCAAGTGGATTACCTATTGTATCTACAAGATGTTATGGCCCAGAAGAGTATATAGATAATAAATGTGGTGAATTTTGTAATATTAAAGATCCTAAGGGACTTGCAAATGCAATAATTAAGGTGTATAAAAAATTAGATAAATATGATGTTGAATATTTAAGAAAAGTGGCAGATAAATATTCATATAAGAAAGTATGTACAGATGCAATAGAGATATATAATGAATTACTAAAGACAGAATAATCTGTCTTTTTTATGTACTTAATTTTAAAAGATACATATAATTTAATGGTGAGATTATGAGATTATATGAAATTATTATTATTGCAGTTAGTTTGGCTATGGATACATTTACAGTATCAGTATGTAAAGGTATAACAATGAAAAATATAAGTTATAAAAGTGCAATAGTAATATCTTTGTATTTTGGATTATTTCAATCTTTAATGCCATTAATAGGATATTTATTTGGTTTTTCATTTGATAATATAAGTAAGATAGATCATTTTGTAGCATTTGTATTATTATTTGGTATAGGATCAAGTATGATACTTGAATCATCAGATAATGAAAAATTAGATAATAAAATAGATTTTAAAACTATGATACCTCTTGCTATAGCAACAAGTATTGATGCATTAGCAGTAGGAATTACTTTTGCATTTTTAAAAGTTAATATAATTATTTCTAGTGTTGTAATTGGTATAATAACATTTTTAATATCTTTCATAGGCGTTTTAATTGGTAACAAATTTGGCAATAAATATGGAAATATTGCAGAACGTATAGGAGGCATATTGTTAATACTTATGGGAATTAGAATTCTTTTTACTCATCTTGGAATAATATAATAAATGTTATAATTTGAATTGCAAATTTAATAAAAAAAATATATAATCATAGTAGGTGATAATATGAAAAATGGTTTTACATTGATTGAGTTAATTGTTACTATTACAATTGTTATTGCTTTGGCATTATTTATTACGCCAAAAGTTGTAAAATTTTCAAATGATAGTAAAGCAACTGGTTATAAAGAAATCGAAAAAAGATTAGAAGAAGCTGCTGCTAAATATATATTAGAACAATATATTCCTTCATCTACAACATCTATGACAATAACGTCTCAAATGTTATATGATGCAAATTACATAGATAAAATTAAAGATATAGATAATAGTGATAAATTTTGTACTGCTACAGTTAATGTTACTAATATGGATACAACGCCTGTTTTTGTAGCACATTTAACGTGCGATAATTATACATCATAAAAATATAAAGTATCTTTTATATTTTTTTATTTTATAAAATATAATTTATGTATATTGTCAATAATAATATTGGTGATAGAATGATAAGTGATTTAATGCTTGAAGCAATAAATATAAAAGATAATGGATTAGTTACAAATGTAAAAAGAAAAAATGGTTTAAAAGTTACAACAGTATTATCATGCGATGATAGTGTTGTAAAAAAAGGCAAATATATCACAATAGAATTTAAAGATATTTTTAATAAATATATCAAAAATGAGGTAATAAAAGAACTAAAAGTATTACTAAAAGATAATAATATTAATGATGATGATAGTGCATTGATTATTGGGCTTGGAAATGATGATAGTACACCAGATTCTCTTGGGCCATTAGTAATTGGAAACATTATAGTAACAAGGCATCTTGAATCATTAGGTTTAAATTCGAGTAGAGTAGTAAGTGCGATTAAACCTGGAGTAACAGGTGAAACGGGAATAGAAACAAAGGATATAATAAAAGGTGTTATAGAAAAAGTGAAACCTGCATTTTTAATAGTAATTGATGCATTAAAAAGTGAATCACTTCAAAGACTTAGTAAGACAATACAATTAACTGATACTGGTATTCATCCGGGTAGTGGTGTAAATAATAAAAGAATTGGATTAAGCAAAGAAACATTAGGAATTCCAGTAATAGCTATTGGTGTTCCTACAGTTTGCGATATAAAAACAATAATAAAAGGCGTTACAAAAAAGAAGATAAATAATATACCAGAGATGATAGTCACTCCTAAAAATATAGATTTTATTATAGAAAAAATGAGTGATTTATTAAGTGTTTGCATAAATAGTGTCTTATATGGTTTTAAAATATAGATATTATATGTATATTTGTTGTCAAATTAATATACAAATTAATACAAAAATGTTAAAATATAATATAGTATTAATAGAGGTGTCACATGAAAGAGAATCATTTTTTAATAGCACTTACAAATTGTTTTATACTAGCAATAAGTATGGCATTACTTTGTTTTAATTATGATTTTAGTGCATATATTTTAATAATTTTTCTCTTACTTATAGATTTATTAATATATATTTCTAGTATAAGTATTAAATATGCATTAATGAGTAATAAAAAGGCTATATTGTATTTGGTTATTGATAATTTAAATATAATAAATTTATATTATGGATATTCTAAAACAAAAAGGATAAGTAATAAAGTATATAAAATAATAAAGAAAGAAGTTAAAAAAAATAGTATAGTAAGAAAGTATAGTGATCATTTTATAATAATTACTAATTATATTAATAAGAATGAATTGATTGGATTAGTAAGTAAAATTAATATGGCTACAGAAAATTTGATTAATGATGAAATGCTTAGTATGAATTTAAGATGTGGAATACAAATTTGTGATAGTGATGATTATATATCAAATGAGAATAAGGCAATAATCGCTTATAATAATGTATTAAAAGATCAATTAGAATATTATAGTTTTTATGATGATTCTGATGCAGAGACATTATTAAATGAGAAAATTGTTTTGGATAAATTGGTAAAAGCATTAAAAAACAATGAATTTGAAGTGTATTTTCAACCCAAATATGATTATAAAGAAAATAGGATAGTAGGTAGTGAGGCATTAGCTAGACTTGTGCATGATGGAAAAGTAATACCTGCCAAAGATTTTATAAATATTGCTGAAAAATACAATTTTACAATTTATTTAGACAAATATATATTAAAAGAAGTGTGTAAGAAGATTAATGAATTAAAGAAAGATAATATTCCTTTTAATATAATATCTATTAATATATCTAGAAATACATTAGCTCAAAATAAAACGTTAGATTATTATGAAAATGTTTTAAAAAAATATAATATAAGTAAAAAAGAAGTTGAGTTTGAAGTTACAGAAAGAACTGAGAATGGTAACTTGTCACTTGTAGATAAAATTCACACTTTAAGTAGGAAATTTAATGTATCAATTGATGATTTTGGTATGGGCAGTTCTTCATTATCTATGCTTATGGAGAATAATATAAATACTGTTAAAATAGATAGGCAATTTGTTGTTGATGAATCAGAAAATGGTAGAAAATTGTTAAATAATATGATAAAACTTATAAAAGAGTTAGGTTTTGATATAATTGCGGAAGGTGTAGAAACTAAAGAACAACAAGAATATTTAAAGAGTAAAGGTTGTAATATTATCCAGGGTTATTACTTTTCTAAACCTTTATCATTTGATGAATATAAAAAAATGTTGATAGGGGATGATACAAATGGATCTTAGAGAAGTTACAGAATTTTTTAAAGATATAATGTGGTATGTTGTAGTTTTCGCAATAATAATATTTATACTTACTTTTGTTATTGGAGTTCAAACTGTAACTGGTAATTCAATGGATCCAACTTTAAAGGATGGTCAACCTGTGTTAGTATCAAGATTATCATATATATTTGGTCAAATTAAAAGAAATGAAATAGTTGTTTTTAAACATGATGGTAAGTCATATGTTAAAAGAATAATAGGTTTACCAAATGAAAAAGTAGATTATATGGACAACATATTATATATAAATGATGAGCCATATAAAGAATCATATTTAGGTGATGAAGTTCAAACATATAATTTCTTATTTAAGGATATATGTCCTACTGAATGTGCTAATGGTGTTATACCAGAAGGTAAGTATTTAGTTATGGGTGATAATAGACCTGAATCAATTGATAGTAGAGATAGTTCATTTGGCCTTATAGATAAAAAAGATATAAAGGGAAAAATTTTTTATAGCATATATCCATTTAGAAGCATAAAATAATTAGTAGAAAGATATCAAAAAAACTGATATCTTTTTTTGATTGTAAAACGCAAAATCATTATAACAATTATATTGCAATTTTATTTTGCGAATGCTATAATATGGGCGAACAAAGTGAAAAACTTTGTAATTTTAGTAGGAGGGTATATATGTTTAACAAAAAAAGAATAGTAGTTTTTGTTACGTTCATTTTGTTAATGTTCTTTATGAGCACATTCGCAGGTGCCCCAGTACAAAATGCCAGTATAGTTACACGTGATGTAATATTTACTGACAGTTTTAATGGTGAAAACATATCAGAACAAAAAGTTGAATTAGGAAAAGCTGCTATAGTTCCAGAAAGCCCTAAACATAGGAATTTTGTTTTTGCTGGATGGTTTGAGTTTGATGACCATGATGTAAAAGTAGAAAACTTTGATAGGATTATGGAAGACACTCATGTAATTGCATTATATGATGCAGACATTAACAACAATGGAATAGCAGACAAAGATGATCAATATTTCACAGTTAGATTTATTGATTCAATAAGTGGCAGAGTACTAAAAAGTCAAGAAGTACTAATAGGTATGAATGCTACAGCCCCAGTACCAGTTCAGAGGGAAGGTTATACTTTTGCTGGTTGGGATAGAGCATATACAAATGTAGAAAGAGATATTGATGTAAATACTATTTACAGATCTGTTCCTGTAGAAGAAGAGAAAATAACTCATACTATTACATTTGTAGATGGAGAAACAGGAAAAGTAATTTCTACACAAGAAGTAGAGGAAGGATTAAGTGCTACAACTCCAAGTTCACCAGAACATGATAAGAGAGTATTTGATTATTATGAAGGTGATTATACAAATGTCACTGATGATGAAACAATAGTAATTGTTTATACAGATGACAAGAATGATAATGATATTAAAGATTATCTTGAACCACATTATTCAGTAGAGTTTAAGTCTACTGGTAGAGGTAAATTAGTAGGACAAACTAAATATACTAATGTTTTAACTGATTTATCATTTGAAGATGCAGGAATAGTAATTCCTGAAATAGTAGCAGATAAGTATTATGAAGCTAAAGGTTGGAATCCAGAAATAGTAACAAAAGTAACAGATAATGCTACATATACTATGACATTTGGACCAATTAATGATGAAAATAATAATGGTATAGCTGATGAAGAAGAATACTTCAATGTAGACGCAGAGGCTAAAGAAAATGGAACAGCATTACCTGCACATCAAAGTATTAATTATGGTAAAGATGCTGAAACAATTGTATTTGCTCCAGAAGGTGGATATACAATTAAATCATTAAAAGTAGATGGCGAAGAATTAACTACTGAAGGTGAATCAAGAGAAACTTATGTAACAAATGGTTATACATTTAAGAATGTAAAAGAAGATCATACATTAGTAGTAATATTTGGTGAAGATGAAAATAATAACAATATACCAGATGATGAAGAAGATCGTTATATAATTTCTACATCAGTAAATGGTGGAAATGGAACAGTAAGTCCAAATGGTAAAACAGAAATGTTACCAGGTGAAAGTTTATATGTAACATTTAGACCAGATACAGGATACACAATCAAATCTTTAATAGTAGATGATAAAGAATTAGCTACAGAAAAAGAAAGTAGAGAAACTTATGTAACAGATGGATATGCATTCAATAATGTTGAAGCAAATCATACATTAGTAGTAAGTTATGGAAAAGATGAAAATGGAAATAATATTCCAGATGATGAAGAAGAGTTCACAGTAACTGCAAGTGCAGGAGAAAACGGAAGTGTAAATCCAACAACACAAACAGTTAAATATGGTGCTGATGCACAAACAATAACAATAACTCCAGCTGATGGATATACAATTAAATCATTAAAAGTAGACAATGTAGAATTAACTACTGAAGGTGAATCAAGAGAAACTTATGTAACAAATGGATATACATTTACAGAAGTAAAAGAAGATCATACATTAGAAGTAACATTCTATGTAGATAGAAATGATAATAACATTCCAGATGATGAAGAAGATCATTTCACAATCACAACAAGTGTAGAAGGTGAGAATGGAACAGTAGAACCAGAAGGTGAAACAGACTTAATCAAAGGAGAGAGTCTAACAGTAACATTAACACCAAGTGAAGGATACACAATTAAGTCATTAAAAGTAGATAATGAAGAATTAGCTACAGAAAAAGAAAGTAGAGAAACTTATGTAACAGATGGATATGCATTCAATAATATTGAAGCAAATCATACATTAGTAGTAAGTTATGGAAAAGATGAAAATGGAAATAATATTCCAGATGATGAAGAAGAATTCACAGTAATATTTGCAAATGAAGGCACTATAATAAAAAGAGAAACAGTAGTATATGGTAATGCTGCAACAGAACCAGCTATTACTCCAACAAAACCAGCAACTGCACAATATACATATACATTTGCAGGATGGGATAAAGATTTCTCATATATTACAGAAGATTTAACAGTAAATGCTACTTATACAAGTTCAGTAAATGGATATACAGTTAAGTTTGTAAATGATGATGGAACAGAAATTTCATCAGAAGTTTATGAATATGGAACAGCTGCTAGTGATATAGTAGTACCAGCAGATCCAGAAAAAGCATCAACAGCGCAGTATACATATACATTTGCAGGATGGACTCCAGAAATAGCTAATGTAACAGGAGATGCAACATATACAGCAACATATACAAGTACAACAAATGAATATCTAATAAAATTTGTAGATGAAGATGGAACAGAATTACAATCAAGTAATGTTGCATATGGACAAACACCATCATATACAGGTGAAACTCCAGAAAAAGCATCAACAGCTGAATATGAATATACATTTGCAGGTTGGACACCAGAAATAGCAAGTGTAACAGGAAATGCAACATATACAGCAACATATACAAGTGCAGTAAGAAATTACACAATAAAATTTGTAGATGAAGATGGAACAGAAATATCAAGTACAGAATATGAATATGGAACATTAGCTAGTGATATAGAAGTACC
>JAFRQS010000015.1 GCA_017428495.1 Bacilli bacterium
TACTTTACTTGTTACTGCTATTTTATCCGTTATATTTCCGTCTACATTATCTGTTGCTGTTGCTCCTGGTTCTTCATAACGAGTTCCTTTTACCATACAATATGGATTTGCTCCCCTTAGTTTTATTGTTGGTGCAACATTATCATTGATGCTTCCCATTGTTACTTCTATATCTTTGTAGTCTTCATATATTATTTTTCTTTTCTCTGTTGTTGCATTTCCTGCACTATCTTGTACTGTATATGTTAATTCATATTCTCCAGCTTGTGTATTATCTACATTTCCGCTTCTTACTGCTTTATCTGATATATCTCCATCATAGTCATCTGTAGCACTAAAACCAGGATCTTCAAAATCTGTTCCTACTGCTAGTACTATCTCCCTATCTCCACTTAATTTTAGCTCCGGAGATGTTACATCTTTTGAATTATCCACTAATTCACAATTATAGCTTCCGTCTCCTAAAATACTTACTCTTACACTGCCATCCATTGGATAATATTTATCTTCTGTACTTTTCTTAAATAATCCTCCATCATAGTTTGGATTTTCTATTTGTGCTTCTATTAAGTTAGCATCTGCAAGTGTCTTTAGTTTTATTACTAATGACTTACCTGGTAATGCTGCACTCTTCATCTTTGGTGTATCTTCAATATACTTTTGTGCTGCCTTACATATACGATTTGTTAACTCTGTATATTTCTCATCACTAGATTTTCCTGCACCACAAAACTTTAATAGCAAAAGTATTATTATTACTATTAATATTATTACTATTAATATCTTCCACCATAAACCGTTCTTTTCTTTTTGTGGTATATACGACTGATTACTATATTGGTTACTATATTGATCAGTTTGAACATTATAGTTACCATCTTCAAACATGTTTTGCAACATATTATCTGGACTATTATTATCCATATTATTATTGTTATCCATAATAGTTTCCTCCTATTTTCTCTAATAATAAGTTTATCACTTATATTGTCAATTTTCAATCACTTTATCTAGACACAAAAGAAAAAAAGTAGCATACGCTACTAATAATTTTCTGCTTTAATTTCAAAATAACTTTTTGGATGATTGCAAACTGGGCATACTTCTGGAGCTTTTTTGCCTACAACTATATGTCCACAATTTCTACATTTCCAAATTCTATCCCCATCTTTACTAAATACTAAATCTCCATCTACATTTTCTAGTAATTTTCTATATCTTTCTTCATGCTCTTTTTCTATTTTTCCTACTTCTTCAAATAGATATGCAATTCTATTAAATCCTTCTTCTTTTGCTTCTTTTGCAAATCTTTCATACATATCTGTCCATTCAAAATTTTCACCATCTGCTGCTGCTTTTAAATTCTCAGAAGTTGATTTAATATCTCCACCTTCTAATAATTTAAACCATAATTTTGCATGTTCTTTTTCATTTTCAGCAGTTTCTAAAAATATAGCTGCAATCTGCTCATACCCTTCTTTTTTAGCCTTACTAGCAAAATAAGTATATTTATTTCTTGCTTGTGATTCACCAGCAAATGCTTCCATTAAATTTTTTTCTGTTTTACTTCCTTTTAATTCCATAACTACCTCCATAATAATTTTATTATATATTAAACTATTTTTCAAGCATACTTATTGCTTTTAATACCCCTATTTTACCATACTGATAAGTAAGTCCTCCCTGTTGATATGCAATATACGGTTCTCTTATTGGTCCATCACAAGATAACTCTATAGATGAACCCTGGGTAAATGATCCAGATGCCATTATAACTTCATCATCATATCCAGGCATATTCCATGGTATAGGTACTACATTTGAATCTATTGGAGAGGCACTTTGAATACCCTGACAATATTTAATTAATTTATCTTTATCATTAAATATTATGTTTTGAACTATATCCACTCTTTCATCATTCCATTTTGGTTCAACATTATATCCTAATTTATCTAATATTTTTGATGTAAATATTGATGTCTTTAACGCTTCTTTAACTACATTAGGAGATAAGAATAAGCCAAGCAATATTTCTTTATTCATATTCATAGATGGACCTACTTCTTTAGCTTCACCAGGTACATTTAATCTTTCTGAACACAAATGTACTAAATCTTTTTTACCGCATATATATGCCCCATTAGAAGCAATACCTGCTCCCAAGTTCTTAATTAAAGATCCAACTACAATATCAGCTCCAACTTCAGTAGGTTCTTTTTTAGATACAAATTCACAATAACAATTATCTATCATTACTATAGTATTTGGAGATACTTCTTTTATCATCTTAATTATTTTCTCTACTTTATTTATACTTATGCTTTTTCTAGTTGAATATCCTTTACTTCTTTGTATTTCTATTACTTTAACAAAATTCTTTTTTAATCTTTCTTCGATTTTTTTGTAATCAAAATCATTATCTACTAAATCTATTTCTTCATAATTAACATTAAAACTTTTTAAAGAACTATTATTATCTTTAATACCAATTACTTCATCTAATGTATCATAAGGTTTACCACATATACTTAATAGGGTATCATTTGGCCTTAATAAAGCAAACAAACAAATAGTAAGAGCGTGTGTACCAGATATGAATTGACTTCTTACCAGTGCATCTTCACATTTAAATATATCTTTATAAACACTTTCTATTGTTTCTCTACCCAAATCATTATAGCCATAACCAGTAGTAGAATAAAAATGATTAGATGATATGTTATTTTTTTTAAATGCATCTAACACTTTTAAACTATTAAACATAGAAATATCTTCTACATCATCATAAATATCCTTTAATTCCCTTTCACATTCATCAGCAAGCTTTAATAACTCTTCATTTATCATACTATCACCCTATTCTTATTAATTCTCCATTTTTAATATTCTTATCACTATATATTTCATAAATTCTTTGAGCAACATCTTCTTTTTTTAACAATTCAGATTGTCCTATTCTATTTAATTCACTTATTAAATAATCCTTATTCATACCCAACACACTTTCAGTATTAATCCAATTGGGCAACACGCCTACTATTCTTATATCCGAATAATTTAATGCCAAAGTCTTAGTAACAATATTTAATCCTGCCTTAGATGCTGAATAATCAATGTTTAATGTACTATAAGTATCAATTGAATCAGTTGATGAAATATTAATTATATCTTTTACACCATTAATAATTCCATACTTACACATCATAAAAGTACCAACCAAATTAACTTCAAGCACTCTCATAAACTCTTCTTTAGTTTTATATTCTATTTCACAATCCATAGATACCGAAGCATTATTTATAAGAACATCTATTTTATAATTAGAAAACACATTTTTAACGTCTTCTTCATTAGTAATATCTAGTTTAACTATTTCAACATTCAATTCTTTTTCTAATTTTAATGCTCTTTCATAACCAGTATTATACGCAACTAAAACATTAAAATTATTTTTTAAAAACTCTCTTGCTATAGATTCTCCCAATCCTTGAGAACCACCAGTTATCAATACAGTTTTCATAAAATCACCAACATTATTATAGATAAAGTTACATATTTAAGCAAGATATTTCTTGTTATATTGATATATTTATTGTATAATCAAAAGCGGAGGGAAGTATGAAAGTTGTAAAAAAAGAATTACCAGAAGGAGTAAGAAAAAAATTTACTACTAAAATTGGTAAAAAAGTGAAAATATTAAACAGTTTATATTATGATAAAAAGAACAAGAAATCAAAATAATCTTGTTCTTTTTATTTTAAATAATTAGTTATTTGGCTTACTATTTTATTAAATTTTTTATCAGATATCTTATATTTTATAGTATCACCCGTTTTAGATTTACTAACAACTCTCTTATCAACCAAAAATTCAAGTTGATGCATTATAGATATTTGACTCATTCCCACTATATTAGATAAATCACCACTTGTATATTCTAAATTATACATTGCAATTAAAATTCTTAAACGATTGAAATCATTAAATATTTCATATAAATTATAAATTTTATTTACTTCACTTCCCATATTTTACTCCTAATTATTCTAATAACATTATACTATAAATTATAATCTACTTTATTACTATTTTCATTTATAATCAAACTATTTGTAGTTAAAAGCATGCCAGCTATAGATACAGCATTTACTAAAGAATTAACAACTACATCCAAAGAGTCTAAAACTTTTGTACTATCCACATTTTCATATTTACAAGAAGTAACATTGTAAAGTTTACTATATCCACTATCTACTATCTTTTTTAAAACATCACTACTAACACCAGCATTTATAAGTATTTGCTTCAAAGGCATTTTAATTGCCTCCTTATATATATTAGAATATAAATTATCATCTAATTCTTCTGATACTTTGTATAAAGTTATTCCAGATCCTACTAAAATACCATTATATGCACTAGATATAGAACACAAAGCATCATCAAATCTCATCACCTTTTCTCTTCTTTCAACTTTAGTAGGAGCCCCAACAATAATTTCAGCCATTTTATTCTTTAACATGGCTATACTTTTTAAATAAAAATCTTTCTCATATTCATCTGTTTCCAATTTTAATATATTATTTAACTCATCAATTCTTTCTTTTACTTGATTATCAAATTCAAAGGTTAATGTAGTAAAATTTCTACCAACCTTAATTTGCTTAACCATGCCTAATGATTCAATATTATATGAGGAATGATTTATACTCGCTAAAGAAATACACGATAAATCTTTCAATATATTTAATTGTTTAAACCCATACTGGGGATTTTTAAGAAGTACTATTTTATAATTATTATTTATTACCAATGATAGTATTTCATTTATAAAATGTTCATCATAATCAGACGCAACAATCACTAAACTTTTATTACACTCATTAATGTAATTTAATATAGATGATATTTCATTTAATGAATAGATTATAGAATCTGATAACAATACATATGGTGAATTATATATAATTTCATTATTAGTAAAAAAGTATGATGACGCGATGTCAGTATCCAATACATAACCTTTTAAATATTTAACATATGTACCATATTCGCCTTCTTTTATTACAATAGAATTCTTATCTTTTATTTTAGAATATACCTCATATACTAATTTACCTATTTCTAAATCATTTGCAGATATACAAGCTATATCTAACAATTCATTACTACTAGGTTTTCTACTGTAACTTTTTATTTTTTGTACCGTAACATTCAAATAGCTATCAAGCTTTCTTTTTAAAAGTATTGGGCTTATACCACTATCTATTAATTTCATGCCCTCATTATATATGCTTTGTAATAATACTAATGTTGTAGTAGTACCATCACCAACATTCTCATTAGTCTTTGCAGTAGCTTCTTTTGCCAATTCTAAAATAGTATTGATAACTATATCATCGCTTTCTATATTTTCAGCTATAGTAACACCATCATTAGTTATATAAGGATTAAGTGTAGAATGATCAATTATAGCATTAGAACCTCCTGGTCCTAAAGTCATCTTAACTGTATCACACAACAAATTTATTGCACTTTTCATGCTTTCTCTTAATTCTTCATTACACACTACTCTTTTCATTATCACTCACCTCAACTATATATTTCCAATATTTTTTAGGCATAAAGTTCATTCTACACCTATCATTTTTTCTCTCTTTAATGCCTATTGTCTTATAAAATTCTTTCCACATATCCTCATAATAATCTTCACTATCAAACTTTTTAATATCTATGTCACTATCAAGTATATAACATTCCTTTTTATCATAAATACCAACTAAGTTTCTCCTATTATCCTTTATTACCCAACATTCATTTTTTAACCTTCTTTTAAAATGATTGCACAATAACAACATAATATTATTCTCTGGTTCTATTTGACTATACAAAACCCCATTATCTAACTCACTAAATCTTACAAATCCTTTGAACTTATGTGCCTCAGTTTTTACATACTTACTTATTTTTAAGCACTCATTAACGCAATCAATATTCCTCATAAATCTTATTTTATTCTTATATTTTAAACTACTTAAAAGATATTTATATATTAACAACTCTTTATTATCAGCATTTGATAAAAACACATAATACACTATCAAAAAAGATTCTATTCCTATTTTGTTTATTATTCTTTCACTTAAATTTTTATCTTCTGCTATAACAGGATAATATGTTTCCTCTAATAATGTCTTCATATAAATTTCATTCTTTATATTTTCTGGTTTTACTTTATTCTTTAAAAGATAATTAATCAAATTCAAAAGATCAATAAAGTTTTCTTTATACAAATATATCAAAATAAACTCATCTGCTTCCCACTAGAATTATTACTATTATTATCTTCTAACAACAAGTTATACTCAATAAAATCTTTTTTAAAATTAGAATTACTAATAAAATATTTACCATTACATGTTATAAAGTATTTTGCTCTTTTTAATACTACCCCTATTTTTTTTAAATCTTTAAAATCTATAGAAAAATACTTTCTGCTACTAATTATTCTTTTTGCACATGTAACTCCTATTCCAGGAATCTTTAATAAATCAAAATATGAACATTTATTTATTTCTTTTGGAAATTCATCCAGATGCCTAAGTGCCCAATCACATTTTGGATCCAATAACAAATTAAAATTCGGATTATTCTTATCTAAGATATCATCAACCTTAAAATTATAATATCTAAGTAACCAATCAGCTTGATACAATCTATTTTCTCTAATTAGTGGCGGTGTATTTATACTAGGCAATAATTTATCCTTATTAACAGGAATATATGCCGAATAAAAAACTCTTTTCAACTTATATCTATTGTACATATTTTCACTCTTATTCATTATATCTAAATCAGTTTCATCTGTAGCTCCTATAATCATTTGAGTACTTTGCCCCGCTGGTACAAACTTAGTACTTCTATTATTATTTACATATGACATTATTTCTGTAACCTTATCACTAGATTTATTAGGCGCTAAAAGTTTCAATCCTTTTTCTGTAGGAAGTTCTACATTAGCGCTTAATCTATCAACTAAATTGCCTAACTTGTTTAACAGGTTTTTATTTGCACCAGGAATTGCTTTAGCATGAATATATCCACCAAAATGATATTTATTTCTAAGCAAATATACAGTTTCTATAATTAAATTCATAGTATAATCTGGATTCTTAATTATACCCGAACTCAAAAATAAACCCTCAATATAATTTCTCTTATAAAAATTTATAGTAATTGTGCATATTTCTTCGGGTGTAAATATTGCTCTTTTAATATTATTACTTCTCCTATTTAAGCAATATTTACAATCATAAATACAGCAATTAGTTAAAAGTATTTTAAGAAGTGATATACATCTTCCATCTGATGCAAAAGAATGACATATACCAGAATATGCAGTATTTCCAATACTATCTCCTTTTCTCTTACTACCACTCGATGAGCAAGAAGCATCATATTTTGCACTATCAGCAAGTATTACTAATTTTTCTTTTAAATCCATACTTATCACCAAGTAAATTATATAATACTTTTATCCAAAATGCAAACAAATGTTTGCTTTTAAAGCAAAAAAAATATACATATTATGTATATTACTTTTTTCTTACTATACCAATCACAACGGAACCAAACAAAATTGATTCTAAAATTATACCAAACAAAGATTTTACATATATGTGATATGATAACCAGCACATTTCGATTGGTATCCCAAATATTTTATATAATTTATTATTATCTTGCCAAACAGATAATGAATATAATATAGTTGCTATAACAGGCAATAAGCTGAATACATTTTGATATGTATATAAAGATAACAATACTATTATTGCTAAAATAATTATTAATGAATCAAACTTATTTATTTTTTTGTTTGCAAATAAAATATTCCTAACTACTGCAATTAAAGACATAATACATCCAGCATATGCTTTTAAAAAGAAAAATCCTGTCGCAGAAAAAATGCACGCAACTATATTTAATATGAGTATCATCTTCTTATTACTCTTTACTTGATATGTATTAATTAAAAACAGATAACTCATAATTACAAATATCTGTGATAATATATAAGTATTCATATTCACCTCACAAAAAAATAACGTTGACTGGACGTTATTTCTAGTTTGAATCAATACTAGTTTTAGTCAGACTAGTAATCGCTTATTACAGAGTTTTCTTTCTCTATATGATCATATACTTAATAGAAATAAGACCACTAATGGCATTCACGGCTAACTCATATTTTTAATATGATAAGAAATAATTTAACAAGCAACTCTTACATTACTAAAATCAATTATTAATTGCCATATCTATTAAGTGATTAAAGTATAGCATACATTTTTTAATAATTCAATACTTTTTTTAAAAAAAAAATTAATAAAAATAAACTTTTTGTTTATTCCCTTAAAAAATGGGGCCCAAATTTAACGTGTTTACGAAAAATCGGCACAAATCTATGAATTGAGATTTTCTCAATTGCTAAATAAAATATAACACAACATTATGACATTTGCAAATGATTATGATTTGTCGTATTTATAAAAACCTTCCCCAGAGGATTTCCCTAATTTTCCTTCTTCAATATATTGGTTTAACATATTTAACATTCCTTTGTAATTATAAGGTAACATCATTTTCTTTAATA
>JAFRQS010000016.1 GCA_017428495.1 Bacilli bacterium
AAATAATTTAATATTTTTTTTATATTTAAATCAGTATAAAACTCTTAATAATTAGATTTATTATTTTATAATTTACTTTTATTTTAATCATCATCATCGTCGATAATATCAGTATTGAATTCTTTTTTACCTCTTAATGCTCTGGCGAAGTGACTTCTCATAGTAATAATTAATTTATTAAGTCCAACTGAAATAATAATAAAAGAACAGGCACTTAGCACATCGAAGACAACATTTCTAAACATATAAGCATGATTAGGATAGCAATATTTTTCTTCAATATAATTTAGACTATTTTTTGCAGTAAAGCAACTTGTCATCGAAAGAAGCCCAGCCAAAAGCTCATTTAATACAGGAAATCCTTTTAGATTTTTAAGAATAATTTGTTTTCTTTCTTCATCTTTTTCTTCATAATCTTCTTCTTCTATTTCTGCTAATTGTTTAAGATTTGCTTTTGCAAGTTTATCTGCTAAATATGCAAAATGAGAATTATTTCTTTTGTCTTCTCCTAAACTAAAATATTTATTGATATATGGTCTTTCTTCATAGATTTCTAAAATTTCATTATAAAGATAATCGAAATCCACAATATATTGGTATATGGCAGTAGAAATAGTTCTCATTGTTTCTTTAGTTGGGCAAGAGAAATAAGTTCCTATTCCTTTATCTTCAGAAGGAATAATTCCTGAAATTATTGAATTTCCCAATGAACTACAAAAGTCAATAGATAAAAAGGTATAAGTTGTTTCTAAGCCTGCCATAATGAAAACTGGTGCTGCTAGTATTAATAATAAAAGACTTGCTATCCATGGAATATATTCTCTTCTAATCCAGTAGCCTGAGATACCTCCCAATGATATTAATATGAACAATACTAAAGAGAATACTTGGAAACGGAATTTGTGCTTTTGTATAGAATATAAATCATCATAGAAATTCTCATATTTGATACTTAGATTTTTATTACTTTCTTTTATCATTTCTTCTCCATATAAAGCAGTAGTGATATTCTCTTTTTTATCAAATTGTGTTTTAAATTCATTTATTTTACCATATGTTTCATCTTCTATTTCTTTTAAAACTTCTTTTTGCTCAGTGGCTTTTTCCAACATTCGATTGATGTTTGAACTAATTAAATAAAAAATATAAATAATATATATTATTAATTATGTTGACTTACTTTGATTGGCCGCAATTATAAATTGTTATACTTAAAAATATTATTCCTGATATGAAACCAAAACCAATAAAGAAATAAGTTGTATGGTGATATGATTTAACTATTATTTTTGGACCTTTGCAACCTTTTAACAAAAACCTTTTTATTAAATAAACAATAAAAATGATTAATACTACACCTGCGCAAATAAAAAAAGGTATGCTAAAATTAAATAAATTTGAGTAATAATCTTCTTCTTCAGGAGTGAAATATTTAACTAATTTTTCTAGTTGATTTGAATCTTCTGAAAAATAAAATGAGTTTCTCAAACCGACCCAATAATAATAGTTGGCACGCTGCTCTTCGGTTAATTTGGATACATAACTATTTATAGTGATTGAATTATTGTATATAGTCCAATATTCATGCTGAAAACTCATAGATATTAGGCATAAAAAGAATAAGGAAATAAGAAACTTATTTGTCAGCATTTTTATTATTTTTATAAAAATTATGAGTAAAAAATATATTAAGATTTTATTTATT
>JAFRQS010000017.1 GCA_017428495.1 Bacilli bacterium
ATAATCTACCATTAGTAGTAATATTTACATTTAAATTATATTCATTTGCTATTTTTAAGATACTATCTAAATCAGGATGCATTAGAGGTTCACCTTTAACATGCAAATATATATGATTTGTATAATCTTTTATTTTTAATATAATCTTTTTAAAATCAGATACACTCATACTTTTCTTTACCCTAGATGTTGAAGGACAAAAATCACAATTTAAATTACATATATTTGTTATTTCAATATATATTCTATTAAACATTAGTAATATCTAAACTCCTCTCTAATTCTGACTTAATTATACTATAATCATCAATATTATTATTATTTAAAAATTCTTTAGCATCACTATTAGCTTTCAATAATATCTTATAATCTCTCTTTAAATCTGCTATTTTAAAATTCATATCTCCACTTTGTCTAATACCAAATAAATCTCCAGATCCTCTCAACTTAAAATCTTCTTCACTTATCTTAAATCCATCTGTAGTAGATTCCATTATCTTAAGTCTTTCATTAGATTTACTACCAATTAATATACAATATGAATCAAAATTATTTCTTCCTACTCTACCTCTTAACTGATGTAATGTAGAAAGCCCAAAAAATACCGCATTATGAATTACAATCATAGTAGCATTTTTAACATCCACTCCTACTTCTATTACAGTGGTTGATATAAGTATGTCTACTTCCTTATTTAAAAATTTATACATTATATCTTCTTTTTCCTTAGGTTTCATTTTACCATGTAATATACCTATATTATAATTTTTAAACGCAAGAGAATATTGCCTTAATAACTTAGTAACAGAATCATTATTTTCATCCTCTATTAAAGGTGCCACCACATATATTTGATGATTTAAATCAAGTTCATTTTTAATCATTTTCAAAACATCTTTAATCTCATTATCTTCTTTTATTATAGTAGAAACCATCTTCCTACCACTAGGCATAGTATGAATAGTACTTATATCCATATCTCCATATATAGTTAAAGCATATGTCCTTGGAATTGGTGTAGCACTCATATATAAAACATCAGGCATACTTCCCTTATTCTTCAAATTATTTCTTTGATTAACGCCAAATCTATGTTGCTCATCAGTTACAATTAAACCCAAATTATTAAATTGTATATTATCCTCTATTAATGTATGAGTACCTATAATTAAATCTATTTCTCCATTTAATAAATTTCTACTTATTTCTTCTTTTTTCTTTTTAGTAATACTACCAGTAAGTAGTTCTATATTAATATCTAATAATTTCTTAAAATTATCATAATGCTGTTTTGCAAGTATTTCAGTTGGAGCCATTAGAGCGCACTGATAACCACTTTTAACCATTCCATAAATTGATAATAATGCCACTATAGTTTTACCACTACCAACATCACCTTGCAATAACCTATTCATTCTATTATTACTATTCAAATCATTAATTATTTCATCTAATGATTTTAATTGATCTATTGTTAATTTAAATGGCAATTTATTAATTAATTCATCAATATTATCTCTATTTATATTTCTATTATATCCTCTATTATACATATTATTTTTCATTCTTAATGAATTAATTTTAATCATAAACATAAATAATTCTTCATATTTAAGTCTTATCATAGATTTCTTAACTAAATCTATATCAATTGGATTATGTATATTTAAAAGAGCGCTATACTTATCAATAAAATTATTATTCTTACTAATATATTCTGGTATATAATCACTAACCATGTACTTATCTAATGCATTTAAAATAATTGTATGTAATGTTTTTCTTTTTAATCCCTCAGTAGTACTATAATATGGAATTATTTTAGGTGTACTCAAATCTATATTCAAAAGTATATCAGATGCAGTAATAGTATTTCTATCTAATTTACCAATTACCACTATCTTTTTACCAATAGTAATATTATTCTTCATAAACCCTCTATTAAATATAACTATCTTATATATATTTGAACCAGTATTAATATTAAATTGCATCTTATCAATATTTCTAAATCTATATACACTAGGTATAGTTTCAACTATACCATCGATTATAATTTTATCCTCATTTATTCCTTTTTTTAATATTTCAAATCTATATGGATAGTGTGTTATCAAATCATCAATTGTATATATATTTATCTTATTTAATAGAGATAAAGTTTTTGGTCCCACACCCTTTAAATGTGCAAGTTCACTCATGTTACCACCACCCAAAATAATTATAACAAAAAAAATCAATTTTTTTAAAAAAGTTGTTGACAAAGTAGCACTTTATAAGTATTATAACAAGTACCAAACCGAGAAATTGGTTTGGCTGCTAGTATCACACTAGCCAACCCCTTTTTATTCTTTTTGAGGTCGCTCTTCAGGGGGTCGGCCTCACTAGCAAATAAAAAAGCACTTATGTGCTTTTTTTCATTATATATTATTCTGCAAATACATATGGATCAGCAGTTGTTCCTGAACCCTTCATTTGTATGCCTGAAATTAGATATACTGAAGGATGAACATTATTCTTTGTGGAAGCTGCATCATTACCAGTAAAACTACTACTAGCTCGTTTAACACTATCATTAAATATAGATAGGGATGATAATGTCCAACCATAACTTGCCATCCAATTATCATCGCAAGTTGTTGAAGAAATATTATTTTTACATTCAATATTTCCAGATGCATACCCAAAATCACTTGTATATATCAATCCAACTTTGCCCACCCACGTATCTGTCCTTATTATGCCATCAGTTGGATTACTTGTATGTATTGTACCTCTCTCATCGGTATAACATACTGCTACAGTTATTTGACTATTTGTGCTTTGGCCTAAATACCAAGTTGCATCTGCAATTAAGCTTTGCGATTCATCGTTTAGTCTTTGTGTATAATTAAATGTTCCTGTCTTTGCATCTCTTTGTCCATTATACCACATTGTATTAGCAGTTAAAGTTAAATCTAGGTAATCTCCATTTAACTCTCTCATTAAGTCTGCTCCTTCATATGTCCCAGATGGTCCCCATTGATTTACTCCATATCCACTATTTACATTTGAAGCGCTTGAATCCCATGAAAATTTGCCTATTGAATCTTTTCTTACTAATTTTATCTTATGTTCTCCATCTACATTAAATAGTCCAACTATTCTCCATGTTTCATCATTAAATGTTACATAATTATCTGGGTCACTTCCTTGGTATCTTAAATCACCATGATCATCTTCTATTAGACCACCAGTTCCTATTTTAGATGTTAATAATTCTACTACATCTGTATATCCTGGTAACAATTCTCTTTTTTTGCATTTCATATTATTTCTTGTACCTTTACATGTAATATCCTCAAATTTACCACCTGAAGCACCTACCAAGGTAAGTGATACTCTACCATTTTCATCGAAAGATAAAGTACATGTGCCATAATCATCACTCATATCAACAAGTGATTCACAAGTTATAGTTGAACCTTCCTGGTTTTTGCTTGTTTTAACCATATATTCTCTTTCAGCATTTGTTGCTATAGTTATTGCACTATCTCTCATTGCTTTTAATTTTGATTCTTTAATTGTACTTGATATCTGTGGTGATGCTATAATTAATATTATTGCTAATATTACTATTACTGCTAATAATTCTACTAATGTAAATCCATTTTCTTTATTCATTTTCTTTCACCTCTAATTTATTTATTCTCTCCTTTAACTTCACTTCTAGCTTCTCATCTTTTAAAATTGTATTTGGTTCTATATTTTGCCAATACACAAAGCCACTTCCAGTAATATTACATTTTATTTTTGATAATTTTAGAAATATATCTACTTCTCTTTTTGACCAATATGTCATATCTGGAATTGTTATTTCATTATCATTTGTAACCAAATAAACTTTCTCATCAACAGATAAAATACTATCTTTATTTGGATACTGATCTATTACTTTATTTCCATTACCAATTATTACTATATTTTTAAAGATTTTTTCTAATTCATTTTTTACTTCTTTTAAATCTTTATTCATATAATTTCCTATTTTATATGTTTCTGAATCTAAATTTACGTTTTCACTATATATACTTTTATAATTTGATATATCATTTACTAATCCTCTAACTACATTTTGTATACCTCTTGAACCTCCATATGGTGCTTTCATTACTGAATATACAATTATTTGCGGATCATCTTTTGGAAACATACCAGTAAAAGATCTTATATAATGTAATTCATCAAAATAATATGTACCAGATGAATTTACATATTGTGCTGTACCTGTTTTTCCAATTAAATCATACTCTTTCATTTTAAAGCCAGCACCTGTTGAATAATACATATCATTATATATAACTTTATACATTAAATCTCTTATTTTATTTACTGTATCACTTGATACTGTTTTACCAATTTCTGTCTTTTTACCTTCATATACTACATTTCCTCTTTTATCCATTATTTTATCTACAATATATGGTTTTAGCATAATTCCATCATTAGAAATCATTGTAAGCGCTTGCATCATTTGAATTGGTGTTATTGTTATTCCTTGTCCAAATCCAGCATTTGCTACTTCAAATGGTACTTTAAAATTAAGAGTTCCGGATAATTCACCAGGTAATTCTATACCCGTTCTTTTACCAAAACCAAATTTTGCAAAATAAGATCTTAATTCATCAGCAGAAAAATAATTTTTTGTTAAATGAGAAATTGCAACATTTGAAGATAATATATATCCCTCATCATATGTTATTGTTCCAAATCCTTGTGGTAACCAATCTGATACAACATTTTGACCAAATTTATATGATCCGGATGAGCATGTTGCATTACCATCATATACCTTTTTTTCCATGGCTGCCATATACGTAAATGTCTTCATAGTACTTCCTGGTTCATATGAGAATGAAACAAGTGGATTTAAATAATTAGTCAAATTCTTTATATTTGGATTAAATGATGGATATGATGTACTGCCTAATACTGCACCTGTTTTCCCATCTAATACAACTGTTATTGCCCAAGCAGGATTATATTGCTCATATGCTTCCTTTGTATATTTTTCTACAAAAAATTGAATATTTGAATCCAAAGTTAAGTATATATTAACTCCATCCTTACTATCTTTAACTTCTTCTCTTGTATTGGGAATTTTATATCCATTTACATCTTGTTGATATACTACAAACCCATCTTCGCCTTTTAGCATATCATTATAATATTGTTCAATTCCCATTTCTCCAACCATTTCTCCATCTTCTGTAGTTTTTACATATCCCAAGATATATGATGCAAAATCATCATTCTGATAATATCTTTTATATGATGCTACAAAGCTTATACCTGGCAAATTTAGTTTCTCTATTTCTTCTTTCTTTAATTCTGATATATTTCTACCACCTATGCCCAATTCTGTTTGATATAAATTTTGATTTAATAAATTTAAAATCACTTCTTCTTTTGTATTTATAAGTGGTGCAAGTGCCTTAGCTGTGGCTTCTTTATCTACTACATGCTGTGGTGTTTTAAAGCCTTCACTTCTACTAGGAGATAAATAAGCAATTATAGTATATGAATTTACTGTTTGAGCAAGTATTTTACCTGAAGAATCATATATTCCACCTCTTTTTGCATATATAGTCTTTTTTCTTGTATTTCTACCACTTACAAACTTCTTTATATTAATTCCATCTATTTCTGTAGAAAGTGCTAATACACTCATTCTTAAAATTACAACAACAAAAAAAAGTAGAGTAAATATTAATGCAATCGGATTTATTTTTATCTTATTAACATTCACTCTCTTTTTCATATTCACACCTCTAATTGTTTATTACTATAATGTTACTACTATTATAACTCAATCCTTCACTTTCTGCAACAATATCAATGTTTGCTAGAGATTTTAATTCATTAACTTTCATTGCTAGACTTTCATTAGCATTTTCTTGTACATTTATCTGCCTTTTTAACTTCTCTACTTCTAAATTCATATTTGAAAGAGCAGCCTTAGATAAAACTACCGAAACAGGGAAAAGAATTAATAAAATTGTACATAATCTTATTAATAATCTCTCAATTCTAAATAATTTCATTTTTCTCTTTCTCATATAAATCCCTCTATTTCTTTATTCTTTCAGCAATCCTTAATGTAGCACTTCTAGCTCTATTATTTTCCTCTAATTCCTTATTACTAGGAACTATTTTATCTATTATTTTCAATTTTGGCATATATTCATATGGAATATTAGGCAAACCTTTAAATACCTTATCTACTTCACTATTCTTTTTAAATATATCCTTACATATCTTATCTTCTAATGAATGAAATGTTATTACGCATATTCTACCATTTTCATTAAGTAAATCTATCGCATCTTTTAATGCTATTTCAAACACTTCTAATTCTTTATTCACTTCTATTCTTATTGCTTGAAACACTCTTTTCGCTGGATGAGTTTCTCGTTTATATTTTTCCGGTACTCCAGTTTTTATTATTTCCACTAATTCAAGAGTTGTTTCAATTGGTTTTTCTTTTCTATATTCAATTATTTTCCTTGCAATACTTTTCGAATATCTTTCTTCACCATATCTAAAAAATATGGTAATAAGTTCACTCTCTGAATAATTATTTACTACTTCATATGCACTTAATGGATTATCCTTATCCATTCTCATATCTAATCTAGCATCTTTGTGATAACTAAAACCTCTCTCATCTATATCTAATTGAGGACTTGATACGCCTAAATCAAATAAGATTCCATCTACTTTAGTTATTCCTCTTTTCTCTAATTCTTTTTTTAAATTCTTAAAATTAGATTTAATTATCTCAAAATTTGGACCAATAGATGCGAGCTTTTTATTACTATACTCTATTGCATCCGAATCTTGATCAAAGGCATAAAGCCAACCCTTTTTATCCTTCTTGAGGATTTCTCCACTATGACCAGCATATCCTAAAGTGCAATCAACATATATAAGACCATCTCTAATATTTAGTCCTTTAATAGCTTCTTCTAATAAAACGCTCTTATGCATCTTACACCTCAAATAAATGCTCTGCTATATCTGATACATTATCAATATTATCATCTAAGAACTTATCAAAATTTTCTTTTGACCATATTTCTATGCGGTCATTTACGCCGATTATAACGCATTCCTTTGTCAAATCGGCATAATCCGCTAATGGAGAGGTAACGTTAATTCGACCTTGCTTGTCGAATTCACAGATAGTGGCAGCTGATAAAAAGAATCTTTGAAATGATCTTACATCCTTTTTAGTAAAGGAAAGTTCATTTAATTTGCTTGTTATATTATTCCAAGAATCTTTAGGATATACAAACAAACATGAATCAATTCCTCTTGTTATTACAAATGTTTCCCCAAGATCATTCCTAAATTTTGAAGGCATTATTAGTCTACCTTTTTCATCAATATTATGATGATACTCGCCTATAAACATAACTGTCCCCCACTTTCTACCACATTCATCCACTGTCTACCACTATAATACTATTTATTAATATTTTGGTCAAGGTAAAACACTAAGTTTTGATAATATTTTATTCGACTTTACACAAATAATGTAAAATGTATTTCTTGACAATTATATTATTTTATGTACAATAAATTTTATGGAGGTTTTATGGAAAAAAAAGCAGCTATTGAATTAGTTAATAACAAGATAAGAGGATATAGACTTCAAAGAGATAATACTGTATATACTGATATGCGTCTTAACCCTTTAGTAGAAACATTTAGAGCAAATTCAAGTAACATTGTAATGTTCCCAGAACCAGTAATTTTAATTGGTTCAACTATAGCATTAATAACAGGAACTATATTTTTTCAAGAATTAATGACTCATCCATTGACAAAACAAATAAAAAAATTGAAAGAATTAAAAAGCACAATACAACATAGTAATTACTGTGAAGATATTACTACTGATGAATTAGATGAATTTACTCAAGTAAAAACTTATTCACATAAATAAAAAAGACTTTAAAAAAGTCTTTTTTTATCTATAATAAGATACTCGATCACTCCATCCTCCTGAACTTGGGAAATTAATTAAATTTCTTGGATCAAGAGTCCTTGCAACATACGCATTATAACCTGTATAATCAGTAAATCTAAGTCCTGTACATATTGCTAAATGTAAATGTGGTCCTGTCGCACTACCAGTTGAACCCATATACCCAATTACTGTATCTTTTGTCACTATATCACCTTTTCTAGCTGTTATTCTACTCATATGTGCATAGTTAGATGAATATGTAGTACCATTTATATTATGATGTATTGTGACTTGATTTCCACCCCATTGATCATACCATGTTGCTACTACCTTACCATTTGCAACCGAATATATTTCTTGATTAGAACCATAACCATTTGAAATATCTATTCCCTCATGCATTTGTGCTGATGCTATTAATCTACCTCCTGAATAGATAGCAGATCTCCAACCATATCCACTAGTGATATATCCAGGTCCAAATGGTCTCCAAAATTTTGTATCAGGTGGCAACATTTTATTAGCGCATGTCTTTATATCTTCATCCTCTGTACAACCAGCATCCAAATACATTTTAATTATTTGCTTTGCATCTTTTATTTCATCCTCTATATCAGTACTAAGCTCATATAAATTTTTTCTAGTATTTGAAAGTTCCACTAAAGATCCTTGAAGAGTTGATTGCATACTTTTTAATTCTTGCTGTTTATTTGCTAAAGTTATTTTTTTCTCTTCATTTTTCTTTATTAGTTCATTCATTTCAACCACTAATTTCTCATTATAATTAGTAATTTGTTCTGTTATAGAATATCTATATATAAAATCAGTTATTGTATCAGCGCCAAATAAATACTCAATATAAAATGAATTACCATTAGTTGTTTGAAGTGATGCCATTAAATCTTTTGTTGCTTTATCTTTATTTTCTATTTCTTCATTTAATTCTTCAATTTCTTTATCAGTTTCAATTATTTCATTTGAAATTCTATTAATACTATTATAATTTTCTGATATCTTATTCTCTATTGCATTTATTTCACTCTCTGTCCTATTAATATTAGAATTATTTTCATTTTTCCTATTCTCTATTTCTTGTAGTTCTCTTCTTAAATCCCTAATAGATTTTGCTTCTATTTTCTCAGGAAAAAAATTAAATATGCTGGGAACAAGCATCAAAAATATAAGAAGTATTATTTTTACTTTTTTCATACTACCTTCCTTTTACTATTCTATATAGTTTCTTTAATTGTACACTAAATTTAGAAAATATAAAATACCAAAATTTGTTAATAGGTAAATCAAATTCACCAACAAATTCTAAAAGTACTGGATTATATTTTGCTTTTGTTTTAGTTAAATGATCATCCAATGTACCTTCTACACCTTCTAAATCACAATAATCATATCCATTATTAAGCATATCAACAAAACTATTTATATGCACAGATGCATTTGTATTTAAATAAGGAAATACCTCTTCAAAAGTTCCAGCATATAAATATTCCACCTTTTTAATACCTTTTTTATTTGGTGGTAATATTGCTAATGTAGCTGCAATTGATATTTCATTACCATATTTATCTTTAGCAATTTTTGCATCTTCTAGTTGTTCTTTATATTTAGTTACTAATGCTTCATCTTTTTCATTTTCTATCTCATGATTTAAAAAATCCATAAATTTATCAACATTTACTCTTGCAATATACATATATGCATCTTCTTTAAATGAATCCATAATCTTCTTAAAATACTCTTTACTTCTTAAAGATATACCTTGTCTATCCTCAGTACTCTTAATTGCTCTATAAAAATCATCCAAATAGGAATTATCATGAACACAAATAAAAGACACTCCCCTTTTTGATTGAAACTCCCCATGATATCTCTTTGCATTTCTCTTAAAATGCCCTAATAATTCTTTTTCACTAAGCTTATTATTATCTTTATCTATTAAACTAATTGCCATATTAAATCTAGGTTGAATATATGCTCCAATCTTTTTACTAAATCCATTATGTTTCCAACCATTATCTTTCAAATTGTCAATCTTTAAATCTTTATCTAAACTATAATTTCTAGCACACTCTTTATCATCTTTTTTTATAAAAGTATCATAATAGTCTTCATTAACTGCAATCAACGGATCAATTTTCACTATAAATGCCTTAATTTTTTTAGCATATTCTTTCAAACCTTTAGTAAATTCACTAATATATTCTTTATTTGTATAGTCTGTTAAAAAACCTTTTGGAATATATATCATCTTTAAATTCATAGGAAATTTTTTGATTAAAATTAAAGCACATCCAACTATTTTATTATTTTTATATAATGCACACAATGTACTATCCCAATCACTTTTTACTTTTGCCCATCTATAATCTTGTGTAATTGGTGCCATGGAATAGTTACTTATAAATTTATTGTACTCTACATTACTTATACCTATTTTAAAACTATACATACTATCACCTATTTAATTATATCATAAAACGCTACAATATGATATAATAAATAAGGTTGGTGAAGATATGAAAGATAAATTAATAAAAGCTTTAATAAGTATTATTATATTTGAAATATATTACCTATTTCCATATATACTGAATTATATAATGGAAATTGCAAATATTAATCTAGCAAATTATAGTAGAACAACTATTATGATTATATTGTATACCTTAGAACTTATACCATTAATTTTTATGATATTTATTTATAAAAAAGACTTAAAAGATGAAATAATAATATTTAAAAAAAATTTTATTAAAAATATTGATAAATATATAAGATTATGGATATTTGCATTATTTCTAATGAGTGCATCAAATATAATTATTTCTCATATTACTGGAAATACCGTTTCAAATAATGAAGAAGCAGTTAGAACTATAACAGATATATTACCTATTTACTCATTAATAACTAGTTGCATTTTTGCACCAATTGTAGAAGAATTGGCATATAGAAAAACAATTGGAAATATATTTGATAACAAAAAATTAGCAATAATTATGAGTGGAATTATATTTGGGCTTGCACATGTAATAGGAACTTATTCAAGAATTGTAGATTTATTATATATTATTCCATATGGTATATTTGGTTCAATATTCATGTACATTTATTTAGAAAGTAAAAATATTTATACAACTATGACCATTCATTGTTTACATAATACAATATTACTGATTATGTATTTTATAAGGTAGGAGATTATATGAGATTAAAATTAAAATGGAAAATTATTTTTGTTATTATTATATTACTTATATTACTATTTATACTTGGTAGATATATTGGTAATTCAGGGTTAAAAGTTAGAGAATATAAAGTAATAAATAAGAATTTAAAAACTTTTTACGGAATGAAAATAGTTCATTTTTCAGATTTGCATTATGGTAACATAGTAAAAGAAGAAAAATTAAAAAAACTAGTAAAAATGATTAATAAAACCAAACCAGATATTGTTATTTTTACAGGTGATTTGATTGCTAAAAATGTAAAGATCGATGATAATGTTGTAGATACATTATCAAAAAATTTATCTCATATAGAAAGCATATATGGTAAATACTATGTTACTGGTAACAATGATAAATCAAATAAGTATTATGAAGCAATAATGAATACTGGTGGTTTTAAATCTATAGATGAAACATATGATATTATTTACTCTAAAGATAACAAAAGCTTGTTTATTGCAGGAGTTGATGTTGATAAATCTTTGAATAGTAAGACAATAGAATCTTTAAATATGAATGAATATGATTATAAAATATTAGCTTTACACTACCCTGATAAAATTGATGATAATATTAAATATAATTTTGATTTAATACTAGCTGGTCATTCACTTAATGGACAAGTAAGGCTTCCAGTAATTGGTGCAGTTATAAAACCTCAAAACGCAAAAAAGTATTATGATCCATATTATAGAATTGATAATACAAGTATATATATTACAAATGGTATAGGTAATAATAGTATTAATTATAGATTACTTAATACTCCTTCCTTTAATTTATATAGATTAGTTGACAAATAATTATAGATATATGGTATAATTTTAGTGAGGTGGCAAAATGAAAGATTTATTAGAAAATAAACTTATGAGAGTTACAATTGGGGCTCTAGTTGTAATAATATTAATAATAATTATAATTGCGTTAATTGTTGGAATGGGTTCTAAAAAAGTTACTGAAAGTAGTTTAACTAAAGCGGCTGAAGCATACTATAATGCAAATAGTAGCTTACTCCCAAAAAACAATTATGATTCCGTAAGTGTATCATTAGCAACATTAATTTCAACTGGATATATTAGTGATAAAGTTTCTTATACATGTCCTGCATATGTAACAGTTACAAATGTTAATGGATTATATTACTATAGTCCTATATTTGCTTGTGACAATGATGGTACTACATCATCTACATTGGTAAGTAAACTACTTGCTAATAGAGTTACAAGTGGAAGTGGATTATATTATATGAATGGTGCATATGTTTTTAGAGGTGAAAATCCAAATAACTATGTTAAATTTGCAGAATCACTATGGAGAATCATTGGATTAGATGCAAATGGAAATATTAAAATGATTTATAATGATTTATACTTAGAATATCAACCATGGGATGATAGATATAATAAAGAAACTGATAGTCAAAATGGAATAAATGAATTCTTAGGGAATGAAAAAAGCAGAATAAAAGAATATTTAGATAATTTCTTTACTACTGATGTAAATATGGAAAGATTTAATCCTGCAAGAATATCAAGGACAACTACACATACAGCATGTGTTGGTAAATTAAATTTAGAAAACGGAATTACTAATTCTTGTGATAAAACCTTAGGTAATCAAAGATTTTCAGCAATAACAGTACAAGATTATGTAAATGCTAGTTTAGATAATAATTGTAGTATAAATAGTACTGTAACTTGTCAAAATTATAATTTCTTAAATTTAAGTGGTTGGACAGCAAATGCATATGCAGGTAATACTTATAGTGCATATTATATTGATAATGATGAAGGAATTCAGTTATCTGATGCATTTATATCAAGAGCTATAAGACCTATTGTTGCATTAAAGAGTGATGTTTTATATTACTCTGGTTCTGGTACACTAGCTGACCCTTATATGATTAGATAGCAGATAAAAATCTGCTATTTTTTATTTATATAATGGTAATCTAATTATAACTTTAGTACCTATTCCCTCCTTTGAAATATACTTAATAGTTCCATTATGCTGCTCTATTATTTCAATACTTAATTTAACACCTAATCCTGTTCCTTTACTCTTTGTAGTAAAAAATGGTTCACCTATCTTATTTAAACTTTCTTTATCTATACCACTACCATTATCTTCAATTGTAATAACTATATATTTCTTTGTTACGTGATAGCCAATATTTATTAATTTATATCCTTTTTGCATAGATTCTACACTATTCTTTACCAAGTTCATAAACACCTGTTTTAATCTATTATAATCGCCCTCTATATAAATCTCGTCATCAATAGAATCAGATTTAAAATCAATATTCAATTCTTTCAATAGCGTACTAATACTACTAAAAACATCATCCAATAATATGGAAATATCCATAACACTTTTTTCTACTTTCAATTTTGTTAAATTTAAAAAATCATTCATTAAAACCAATGTTCTATCTATCTCACCTTTAATAATTGGAATATATTTAACAACTTGATCATGATTATCAACATTTAACATATCTAAATATCCCTTACAAACTGCTATTGGGTTTTTAATTTCATGTGTAACCTTAAACAATGAATTCCTAAAATCCTTTTCATATTCTATTTGTCTTGCTGTTCCATATATATTAATTACATCATTAGTCCTGTTTATTATTAAAATTATACTATATGACAAAATTCCATATAATATATTTGAATATAAAAGATTTGGAATTTGAAAACCATTTATTAACTCAAAAATACTTTCAATTATATAAAAAGATAATATTTTATATTCAAACCTATAATCTTTTAATAAAATATAAACTATTATTATTTGAATAGTATTAATTATTAAAAATAATATTGAATTATAATCTATATATATTACATAATAAATAGATAAAAACATATAAATAAAAACAATTAATAATCTTTTATTTTTTAATAAACATATCAAAAATAATACCTTTATTATACTTATTAAATAATTAAAATTTATAGAGTACTTAGTAATCAAATATATACTACTTATAATAGCAAATGTAAAAAATATATTATTTTCCTTTTTAGACAATACGTTTTCATAAAGTTCATAGATTATATAGCAAAGAATAGGAATTAAAATAAATATTATGTTTAATAATACAATATCAAACATATAACACCTCTTTTCAACAAAATAGTACATTAAATTCTTGTCATATTTTGTCGAAAAAAAACAAAATGTTACTTAATTACATTTTGTTTTAGCAATTCTTCAATACACTTTTTCAACTTAGATGCATCAGCACCATATACTATTTTTATTTGATTATCAATTTCTACTATACCTCTTGCACCAAGTTTTTGAATACCATCCTTATTAGCTAAACTAACATCTTTTAAAGTTGCTTTAAATCTAGACATAGATGCTTCAATATTAATTATATTTTTCCTTCCACCTAATAACTCAACCAATTTATTTGCTTCTACTTTAAAATCTTTTTTACCACTTTTAATAACTACAAACGCAATTACAATAAGTATAACTGCAATTATTGCATATCTTACCCAAGTCATTTCATCACCTCGACTAATATAATTATACTACAATTTATAATATTTGCAATAATACCTAGGTATTAATTATATATCATTTACAATATTTGGAATATCTTATAATTGAAAAGAGGTGTTATTATGAATAATTCAAACAATGCAACTTGCAATGATGGAATTAGAGATATATTAAAAACAATACTAATTCTTCAAAAAGAATCAAACATTCCAGCAAATTGTTTAGATACTTGTGACAAAAGGAGTTTAGGTGATATACCATCAATTTGTGGTTATAATACAAGGCCAATAACTATATACATGTGTGGATGTTGTAACACTAGACTTGAAATGCCTACAACAAGAAACCCATTTGATACAGAAACATCACCAGTATTTAGAATTGAAAAATTAGATGAAGATACTGCCACATTTAGAGTATTAATAGCAAATGAAGGTGATCCTGTTACATATACTACAACTGATTCATTTTTTACAGTAGATATAGATTGTATATGTGCTCTTAAATGTCTAGGAGATACTTTTGTAGAATCTGTATAGGCCTATATGGCCTTTTTTATATCTTTAATATCATCTATATTTATTTTTTCACCATCTAATGTAATTAAATTATTATCTTTAATTGCAATAATATCCTTTACTATTTTTATACTATTTTTTAATAATATATTTACTCTACTCTTATATACAAAAGAAGTTGAATCAAATATATTTTTTATTTTATTTTTAACATCTACACTTACATCAATCATTTCAATATCATCTTTTACAAAATGAAAAACATTCATATTATTTTTTATATCTTTATTTATCGAATTAATAAATACTTTAGGTTTCATATACTCACTCCTAATAAAATTTATGCATATAAATCATTTTTTTGATAAAAATATTAATATGAAAAGAATATATAAAAATAAAATTAATACATCTATTCTTTACTATGTATTTATATTTATGTTTATAAGTAT
>JAFRQS010000004.1 GCA_017428495.1 Bacilli bacterium
AATCATATTGTTCAATTATTTTGTTAGATAATGTTCCTTTATTATCTAGTAATTCAGCTTGTAATTTACCATCCTTTACTTTAATCATTTTACCACCCTTACTTCTAAATACTACAAAAAAAGGTGTCAATAGTATTAAAGTGTTTAAATACTACCGACACCTCTAAATAATTCATTATAAAGATTTATTAATTTGGATTGTTTTTTCATAGCTGTACCTCCATTTCTAGAGAATACCTCTTTCATTGGTTATATATATTATCACTTTTTAAAAATTTGTCAATTCCTTATTTAGGGAATGATTAATCTTGATATTCTATATCTTGTACAGGTGGAATATCTAAAGTATTAGCATAATCTTCAAATTTATTAACTGTTTCAGTTTCCATTTTATTTGTTACCCTTACATATATATTATATGTAGTCATTATAGTTGAATGTCCTAATCTTTTAGATACTGCTTTTATATCAGCGCCTTGTTCTATTAATCTAGTTGCATGTGTATCTCTAAAATCATGAAATCTACAAGGTATGCCAAGTTCATAATTAATAACTTTAAATGCATGTCTAGGTGATTCAGTTCCTCTAAAATCTCCATTTGCTCTTACAAATACTAATTTAGCTTCAGGTAGATCTACTTCTATTTCTGCCTTAGCATCTACTATTTTTATTTCAGGTCTATTTGTATATTCATTCATAATTCTTTTTTCATAATGTTTTAGATAAGATTCGCCATAGTATTCTCTATTTTCTTCTTGAAGTTTCTTATATTCTTTTAGTGCTTTAACTAATGTATCTCCTATAGATATTGTTCTTTGACTTTGAGGATTTTTACAAGTACCATAACTCCATACTTCAACAGAGTGTCCTTTACTTATACAATATCTTTTAGGTAATCCATATTTATTCTTTTTAATAATATTTTTATTAACAGTTATAGTCTTTTTCTCAAAATTAATATTATCCCATGTCAATCCATATACTTCGGATACTCTCATTCCTGTGTAATATGCTGTTAAAAAAGAATAATAAATGTATGGGACATCTTTAAATCTATCTAATATTTTTTCTATTTCTTCCTGAGTAAATATATGTGCTGGATCTCCACATACTACTTCATATCTTGGAATATGTACTTTTTCAGCAGGATTTTCATTTATAAAATTAACTGAATAACATGCATATCTTAATGAACCTTTAACTACTTTCATAATGTTCTTTAAATACCATTTAGATAGATTCTTTTCTACAAATATCTTATTAATAAACTCTTGTAACATTTGAGAATCAATTTGCCATAGTGCATATCTTCCTAACATAGGTTTTAAATAAAGTTTAATAATATTTAAATATGTAACAATAGTTGAATATTTTAGATTAAAATTACAATAAGTATCAATCCAGTAATCTAAATAATCTGAATACGACATATCTTTATTTTTTCTTACTCTTCCTATTTTATAATATTCTGTATAATCTAATGCACCTTGATTTAATGCATCTTGTCTTGTTGGAAATCCAGATTTTGTAATCCATTTCCTTGTGCCATCAACTGAAGCTGTTTCAAATCGGTATTCATATACCTTTCCACGTTTTCTTAC
>JAFRQS010000018.1 GCA_017428495.1 Bacilli bacterium
CAACTCCGGAACCAACTCCAGAGCCAACTCCGGAACCAACTCCAGAGCCAACTCCGGAACCAACTCCAGATCCAACTCCAGAGCCAACTCCAGAGCCAACTCCGGAACCAACTCCAGAGCCAACTCCGGAACCAATTCCTGTATCAAAACCAGAACCAAAACCAGAGCCAATTCCTGGACCGGCTCCAAAGCCTAAACCTTCAAAGCCAGTTGTACAAGAAACAGGCGAAGAAAGCGTAGAACCTGAAGTTAATGAAGAAAATTTATATAGTTCAAATTTAATAATAACTCCAAATTCTAGAGAAGATGTTCCATGGGATCAAATGGTTGATGTTAGTGAATGTCCAGTACAAGAGCCAACAACACCAGTAATTGAAGAACCTGTTATTATTAATCCGCCTATATATGAAGAACCAGTTGTTGAACAACCAGTAATTAATAACAATAATGGTGGTAATGATACATTAAAGGTAATAGGTGGAATAACTGCAGCTGCTGGTATAGTGGCTGGTGGTATTGCAGCTAAGAAACTTGTAGATAAAAAAGAAGAAGAAAAATATGATAATGAGCAGGAAGATGATGGATATTATAGTCCAGTTACATCAGATGGCGATAAAAATAATGAAGATGAAGATGATTTTTCTGATGATTCAGATGAAGATTACTATGTTAAATATTAGAAAGGGATTAGAATGATGAAGGAAAGATTTTTACCAATTGGATCAATAGTATTATTAAATGGTGGAACAAAGGAATTAATGATTACAGGTTATTGTATAGTTTCTGAAGATGCTTTAAAGGATAAAAGTAATAATCCAGGTAATGTGAGAATATATGATTATTCTGCATGTACATATCCAGAAGGATTTGTGAGAACAGATTTAAATATATTATTTGATCATAATCAAATTCAAAAGGTATTATTTGAAGGTTATAGAACACCAGTACAAGAGCAATTATCTAAGGCTTTAAATGATAATTTTGAACAAATAAAAAGTGAAATTTTAAAGTAAAAGATGCTTAATGCATCTTTTTTAAAATACTATTGCATTATTTTTAAAAATAATGTATATTATTAGTGTTACCGATTCTTAGTAATTAGAACTCCTTTCTATTACTCAGAATTTGGCGAAATATTTAATTAAAGGAGGAAATTATGGCTTTAACAAGTGAAGAAAAGGCTAAAATAGTAAAAGAATATGGTAGAAATGCTAAAGATACAGGTTCTATAGAAGTTCAAATAGCTATTTTAACTAAGGAAATTAATGATTTAACAGAACACTTAAAAGTTCATACTCATGATTATCATTCTAAAAGAGGATTGTTAATGAAAGTTGGACAAAGAAGAAGTAAGTTAAATTACTTAATGAAAAATGATATTACTAAATATCGTGAAGTAGTAAAAAAATTAGGATTAAGAAAGTAGGCATTCTTTTTTGGGTGCCTTTTTTTATTGGAGGAAGTATGAAAAAAGTTTTTGAATATGATTTTAGGGGTAGAAAATTAGTAGTTGAACATGGAGAACTTGCTAAACAAGCTGCTGGTGCTGTATTAGTAAGATATGGTGATACAGTAACGCTTGCTGCAGCAACTGTATCAAAAGAATGTGATATATTATCAGATTTCTTCCCACTTACTGTAGTTTATATGGAAAAACAATATGCAGTAGGAAAAATACCAGGTGGATTTATTAAAAGAGAAGGAAGACCAACAGATGCTGCTACATTATGTGCAAGAATGATAGATAGACCTATGAGACCTTTATTCCCTGAAGATTTTAGAAATAAGGTAGACGTGGTAAATGAGATATTATCTGTAGATCAAGATAATACTCCAGAAATGACTGCATTATTTGCAAGTAGTTTGGCAGTATGTATAAGTGAAATACCATTTAATGGACCAGTTGCAGGCGTTAAAGTAGGTAGAGTAGATGGTAAATTAATTATTAATCCAACTGTTGAAGAAGTAGAAAAGAGTGATATTGATTTAACTGTTGCAGGTACAATAGATGCTGTTAATATGGTTGAATCAGGTAGTAAAGAAGTATCAGAAGATGATATGTTAGAAGCTATTATGTTTGGTCATGAAGCAATAAAAGAATTAATAGGTTTTGCTAATACTATTATTGCTGAAGTTGGTAAAGAAAAAATGGCTTATGAAAAATTAGATATTGAAACTGCTTTAAGAGAAGAAGTAGAAGCTATGGCTAAAGTACCAATGCTTGAAGCAATTAAAATATTTGATAAATTAGAAAGAGCAGAAGCTGTTGAAAATTTAAAAGCAGAAGTTGTAAAACATTATGAAGATTCAAATGTTGGCATGGATGATGTAGAATTAGAAACATTATTGACTAAAGTAAAATTAGTTCTTGCAGATATTGAAAAAGCAGAATTTAGAAGATTAGTAGCAGATGAAAAAATAAGACCAGATGGAAGAAAAGTTGATGAAATAAGACCTTTAAGTGCATCAATAGATTTACTTCCAAGAACTCATGGTTCTGCCTTATTTACAAGAGGACAAACACAAGCTTTAAGTGTAACTACATTGGGTAGTTTAACTGATAATCAAATATTGGATGGTCTTGGAATTGAAGATTCAAAAAGATTTATATTACACTATAATTTCCCACAATTCAGTGTAGGTGAAACAGGAAGGTATGGAAGCCCAGGAAGAAGAGAAATTGGACATGGTGCATTAGGTGAAAGAGCGCTTCTTCAAGTAATACCTAGTGAAGAAGAGTTTCCATATACAATAAGAGTTGTATCTGAAATACTTGAATCAAATGGATCAAGTTCACAAGCTTCTATATGTGCAGGATGTTTATCATTAATGGCTGCAGGTGTACCTATTAAAGCTCCAGTTGCAGGTATTGCTATGGGATTACTAACAAATGGTAAGAATTATACAATATTAACTGATATTCAAGGTATGGAAGATCATTTGGGAGATATGGATTTTAAAGTAGCAGGTACAAGAAAAGGTATATGTGCTTTACAAATGGATATTAAGATTAAAGGTATTACAAAACAAATAATGAAAGAAGCATTGGCGCAAGCTAAAAAGGCAAGAATGCAAATACTTGATTTAATTGAAAGTGTAATACCAGAACCAAGAAAAGAATTAAGTCCATATGCACCTAAGATTGAACAATTCTATATTAACCCTGAAAAGATTAAAGATGTAATAGGTAAGGGTGGAGATATGATTACTAAGATTATACTTGAATCTAGTAATGTTAAGAGTGTTAATGATATAAATGCTGTTAAAGTAGAATTAGAAGATGATGGTAGAGTAATAATATACCATAAAGATAAAGATATAATTGCTAAAACAAAAGAAATGATTGAAAGTGTTGTAAGAGAAGTTGAAGAAGGAAAAATCTATGTAGGTAAAGTAGTTAAGATAGAAGACTTCGGATGCTTTGTTGAATTATGGCCTGGATGTGAGGGACTTGTACATATTTCACACTTAGATACAAAGAGAGTTGAAAAAACCAGTGATGTAGTAAGTGTAGGAGATGAAATAGTAGTTAAAGCAATTGGTTATGATAAACGTGGTAAACTAAATTTATCTAGAAAAGAAGTATTGTCTACTAAAGAAGAAAAGAAAGATAAAAAAGAAAAGAAATCAAAAAAAGAAGATGAATAATCTTCTTTTTATTGACATATAAAATAATATTTATATAATAAATAATGCATTGGAGGGATTGGAATGCCAAGAGAATTATTTGAAAAATTAAAAGAATATTTAGAGAAGAAAAGAATTGCTGTAGCAGTATATAATGCGAATATAGAAGCTGCTAAAATGTTAGAATCTTCATCAAAAGTACAAGAGTATTTGAGGTTATGTGGTGTAAAATCTGTAGTTTCAAATCCAAAAGATTTTAATAAATATAGTGCGTTTGCTAAATTTATTGAAGAAAATGATATTAAAGATACTAATGGTCTAATTGTATATTGTGGTACTTATATAGAAGAAAGCTATTATGATGTAGATAGTTTCCAATATGAAAAAAGATATACAAGAGTAAAGAAGAATAATCCGGATGCTACTTGTAGAGAATATTGGGATATTGAAAAGAAAAATTCAATAACAATTCCAATTGAAGCATGTGAAGAATTTGAATCTACACATAAAGTAATCTCATTATCGCTTGTAGAAGCAAGAGGAAAATTCTTAGATATGTCATTGCAAAGCGGTCAAGAAGAAGCAACAAAAGAATTATGTAAAAAATATAGACTAAAATAGAAGTTACTTGAATAGTATCTTCTTTTTATTGACTTAGATATTATTTAATGTATAATATTGCTTAAGTGAGGTGCGTTAGTATGAAAGAAGAAATATTTAGACAATTTAAACAAGAACTAGAAGAAAGAAAAACAGAAATAGCGTTACATAATGCAAAAATAGAAGTAGCTAGAGTGTTAGAAAATGATTCAAAAGTAAAAAAATATTTAGAACTATGTGGTGTTAAATCAGCAATCAAATCTTCAAAATTAGTATTTGATAGAGATGGAGAATTTTTTAGATTTATTGAAAGAATGAATTTAGGTGATACAAATGGTTTATATGTTTATTGTGGTACATTTAATAGTGAAAGTAGTGTTTATTTTTTAGAAAGAGATAGTGAAAATGCTGTATGTAGAGAATATAGGGATATAGAAAAACCTAGTAGTATAAAAATTCCTATAGAAAAATGTGAAGAGTTTGAAAAAAATAATAAAGTTCTTGATACAACAATTTATGATGCTACAGAAGGATTTTTAGATATAGCATTAAAAACTAGTCAACAAGAAGCAGTAAATGAATTATGTAAAAGATATAGAATAAAATAGAAGTTGCTTCTATTTTTTGATTATGGTGTTTTAAATGGAAATGTTAGAAAAATGGTTAACTGAATATATAAAAGATATTGATATAAGTAATATAGAATGGATAAAATTAAATTCTAAAGAACTAGAAGAGTTTTTTAAAGAAAATTATTTAGATAAAGAATTATGGGAATATGTGTATGATAAAAATGCTTGGATTGTATATCCACCACCACTAGGAATGCATTATATAAATTTTGGTAGTCCTTCAAAGAAAAATTTTAGTTTTTTGCTAGGAGTAGTAAATAATAATATAGGTAAAAAAACAATAGTGTGTTCTATGTCATATTATGAAGAATACTACATATTTACTGGACAAGAAGTACCAATTACATATATTAGTGCAATGGAAGTTAATTCATATTTTTGGAGAAAAGGATTATTTAAAAGAATGTGTAATGAAGCTATAAATTATATTAATCCAGAGCAGCATATACTTTGTAGTGAAGAATCAGATATGGGTAAGATGTGTGATACATTTTCTATTTTTAGAGATACAATGTACGCCAATGGATTTGAAAATATGATATGGAAAGATGGATATTCAAGTAAATTGTTAGAAAATGAAGAATTTTGCTCTAAAGTACTAGGAAAGTCAAAAATAAAATCAAAAAAATCTACAAACTTGTAGATTTTTTTTAGTCTTTTTTAATTTCTAAAAATACAGGAAGTATTAATGGCTTTCTACCGGTTTCATTAATTATGAATGGACTTACATCTTGTATTAATAAAGTTTTTAAATCATTATAATTGTTTTTGGTATTAATAATATTTTTTCTTATACTTTCACTAGCACAATTAGATATTTTATTTATTAATTCTTCATTTTCATTAACTAATATAAATCCTCTAGTAGTAATATTTACATTTCCTATTAATTCTTTAGTATCATGATTTATATTTGCAATTAATACAACTATACCATCATTAGCCATAAGAATTCTATCTCTTATAACTATACCGCCGATATCCCCAATTCTATTACCATCTACGTATACATCTCCTGCAGTAACAGTACCTTTTTTATATGCTCCTTTAGAATTTATATTTAATACATCACCATTATCCATAATAAATATATTTTCTTTAGGCATACCACAATCTATTGCTAAATTAGCATGTGCTTTTAACATTCTATATTCACCATGCATAGGCATAAAATATTCTGGTTTAATAATTCTTAACATTAATTTTAATTCTTCTTCATTACCATGACCAGATGCATGTATATCATTAAGTGATGTATTAGTAAGTACTTTTACACCTTTTAAATATAATTGATTTATAGTTCTTGCTATATAAGCACCATTACCTGGTATAGCACTTGATGAGAACACTACTAAGTCATTAGGTAATAATTTAATTTGTTTGTGAGAACCATTCGCAATTCTAGAAAGTGCTGCAAGAGGTTCACCTTGGCTACCTGTACATAAAATAGTAATTTCATTTTCTTTTAATTTTAATGCTTCATCTGCACTTACTATAGTATCTTTACCATCTATATATCCATGTTCAACAGCTATAGTAACATTTGTTTCCATACTTCTTCCAAATAATACAACTTTACGGTTATTCTTTTTACTTGTTTCTATAATATGTTTTAATCTATATATGTTAGATGCAAAAGTAGCAATTATAAGTCTACCAGTATGTCTTGCAAATATATCACCTAATGCAGTATCTACTTTAAATTCACTTTTAGAGAATCCTTCTACTAAAGCATTTGTACTATCACTCATTAATAATTTAACACCTTTTTTACCTATTTCAGCCATTTTATGTATGTTACTCATTGGTCCAATAGGCGTTAAATCAAATTTAAAGTCACCAGTACTTACTATTACACCATTTGGAGTAGTAATAGCTATTCCAAGTGAGTCTGGAATAGAGTGAGTAGTATTAAAAAATTCTATTTCAAAATGTTTGGTTTTAATTTTTGTATTTTCATCAATAACTTTTATATCTTTAAATGGAATACTTCTTTCTTCAATTTTCTTTCTTATTAATTCGGCAGCTTGATTAGGTGCATAAATCACAGGTATTTTAACACTTTGTAATAAAAATGGTATACCACCTATATGGTCTTCATGTCCATGTGTAATAATTAATCCTTTAATTTTATCTTCATTTTCTTTTAAGAAGGTATAATCAGGTATTACATAATCTATACCTAATAATTCATCTTTAGGAAACATTACACCAGCATCAATAATAATAATCTCATTATTATGCTTTATTACATACATATTTTTACCGACTTCACCAAGACCGCCTAAAGCTATAACTTCTGTATTCCCGTTTTCAAAAAATTTCATATTAACTCCTTTCATAAATTAAAAAAAGAACAACCTAGTTAATTATACTATAAAATTACTAGATTGTCCAATTATTAATTTTTACATGATCTAATTGCTTCATTTATTACTTCATTGGTTATTTTGATATCACTATCAATTAATCCTGTTAACTTACCATTACAATAAACAACTGAATAAAATGGTGGTTTATAATAAATAGTAGTATTATCTATTGCATATTTTTTTAAATATATTTTTGGCTTATGAATATCATAAAAATCAAAATTATTTAAGTATTGATGGGGGATGTTCTATATATGCATGTGGAGAATTTGATTTTGAACATTTTCCATTGGTTGAAGTATGCGATGGATATTTAAGAATTTTAACATTTAATAATAATAATGAGATAATTTATGGTAATTACTTTGATGGTTATATCAGCAGACCATTCAATAAAGATGAATTAGAAAAAGAAAGATTATACTTAAATTCAAAATTAAAAGTAAAGAAACTAACAAAAAATAGGATGGAGTAGTTTTATATAAATGATTGAAAAAAGTATATATGTGTGATATTATTTATTTAGAATAAGGAGAGTATTTATGAATGGAGATATGAATAATAATTTTAATGGAGCTAATCCAACCGTAAATGAGTTTTCAAATTCAAACAATGGAGTTAATCCAACTGTAAATGAGTTTTCAAATCCAAACAATGGAGTTAATCCAACTGTAAGTGAGTTTTCAAATCCAAATGGTTCTACAAGTTCAATGTCAAATAGCATGAACCAAAATATGGGTATGCCAAATAATGGTATGGGACCAATGCCAAATCCTGGATTTAACCCAAATATGAGTCAGGGTCCAATGCCAAACCCTGAATTTAACCCAAATATGAATCAGGGTCCAATGCCAAACCCTGAATTTAACCCAAATATGAATCAGGGTCCAATGTCAAATCCTGGATTTAATCCAAATATGGGTCAGGGTCCAATGCCAAATCCTGGATTTAATCCAAATATGAGTCAGGGTCCAATGCCAAATCCTGGATTTAATCCAAATATGAATCAAGGTCCAATGCCAAATCCTGGATTTAATCCAAATATGAGACCAAGACCTAATAATTCTGGTAATAATAAAGGATTAATAATTGGTATAGTTGTAGTAGTGGTAATAGCTGCAATAGTTGGTATATTATTTTTAACTGGTGTAATTGGTGGAAAGTCTACAACATGTACAATGACTCAAAATATGTCAGGTGGTAGTGTTGTTGTTACTGCAAAATTAAAAGAAAAAGGTGACAGTACTAAAGAGATAGTCGAATATGTAGCGTCTTCTAGTTCTAAGAAATTCACTCAAGAAGATGCAAATACATTAGAGTCAAATATAGTTGTTGCATTTAGTAGTCTTGATAAATTGCAGCATAGTTCAAAAGTTTCTAATGGTAAAATCACAGTAAAAATTACTGGTGTTGATGACGCTTCATTTGAAGATACAAAGAATGATTTGATTTTGGGAGGATTTAGTTGTAAGTAAAAGCACATATGTGCTTTTTTTATTGCTTAAAATATGTTACAATAAAGATTGTATTTAGGTGATAACTATGGATGATCATAAAAGAAGTTTTAAATGTGAAAAATGTGGAGCATGTTGTAGAACAGTTGGTTTAATTGAAGAAGCAAAGTTTCTAGATAGAGGAGATGGAGTATGCAAATATTTAGATAAGAATAATTTGTGTATGATATATGAATTTAGACCAGAAATATGTAGAGTAGACAAGATGTATAAAAGATATAAGAATAAGATGACATGGGATGAGTATTTGGAGTTAAGTTATGAATCTTGTGATAAGTTGAGAAAATATGAAAAAGATAAAAAAATAAAAGAAGATAGAAGTGAGTAAGGAGGTTATATGGGATTATTTGATAAGATAAGAAATGTATTTAAGAAAGAAGAAAAAAAGGAAGAAATAGAAGTTCAAAAATATGACAAAGGTTTAGAAAAAACTAGAGTTGAGTTTACTTCTAAATTGGGTAAATTGTCTAAAAAGTATAGAGAAGTTACTGATGAATATTTTGAAGAATTAGAAGAAGTATTAGTTATGGCAGATATCGGAGTGAATACTGTTATGGAATTTATGGATCGATTAAGAAAAAGAGTTAGTAAAGAGCACATAACTGATACAGATATGTTAAAGGAAGTAATAGTAGATGAGTTATTTATTATATATGTAGAAGATGAAATATTAACTACTAAGATTAATTATAATGAATCTGGACCTACTGTAATGCTTTTTGTAGGTGTTAATGGAGTTGGTAAGACTACAACTATTGCTAAAATGGCATATAAACTTAAAAATGAAGGTAAGAAAGTGATGATGGTTGCAGGTGATACTTTTAGAGCAGGTGCTATAGAACAATTAGATGTATGGGGAAATAGAATTGGATGTCCTGTAATTAAAAGTGAATCTACTGATCCATCTGCTGTTATGTATGATGCATTAAATATTGCTAAGAAAGAGAATTATGATGTAGTTCTTATTGATACAGCAGGTAGATTACAAAATAAAGTTAATTTAATGAGGGAACTAGAAAAAATAAATAAAGTAATAGGTAATTTAATAGAGGGTGCACCTCATGAAACTTTGCTTGTAATAGATGCTACTACTGGTCAAAATGGTATTAGTCAAGCTAAAAACTTCAAAGAAATTACTAATATTACGGGTATAGTATTAACTAAATTAGATGGTACTGCAAAAGGTGGAATAGTTCTTGCTATAAAAGAGGATGTTAATATACCTGTTAAATATGTGGGTCTAGGTGAAAAAATGGAGGATTTAATACCATTTGATATAGAAAATTATATATATGGATTATTTAAGGATATGGTGTAGTTATGAAACTAAAGGTTTTGGAAGAAGTTTTAAAAAAGTCTTGGTCTAAAGAATCAAGTGTAGATGAAAATTGGAGTATAGATAATCCTTCTTTAGGAGAATGTGCTGTTACAGCATTAATTGTTAATTTATGTTGTGGTGGTAAAATAATGAGATGTATGACAAGCACAGGAAGTCATTATTATAATTTAATAGATGGAGAAATAGTTGATTTAACTGCTAGTCAATTTGGTGATGAAGTACCACAATATGAACTTGGTGAAGAAAGAACTAAAGAATATTTATTATCAAATGAAAATACTTTAAGAAGATATGAATTATTATTAAATAGTGTTAGAAATAATTTAATAGATATTGATATTGAAGGTATTGGTAAAGACCATAGATTAAATGAGTATAGAAATTATTTTAATGATAGAGTTTGGTTTGTTGATTTTGAAATATTTCATTATGAGTTAAAAGAAAATATTGAAACCGTTTATTTTGATTTAGCAAGTCAAAATACAGGTACAGTTGTGTATGCAAAATACAATATAGATACTGATGAATATACTCATGATAGTTATTTAGATATTCCAGGAGAATTTTTAAGAAGAATTTTTGAAGTGGCCAGAGAATATAAGTATAATCTAGAATTAGAAGAAACATTAACAGAAGAACATTCAAAAATTATTGTTAAAAGAGTAAAAGGTTATGTAAATGGACAAAAAGTATAAATTAATGAGCCTAAGCGGTATATATGAAAGATGAATATAAAAAATGGAAAACAAAAGTAAAAAGGATATGATATAATATGGATGAGAGGTTATATTTAATAGATTTATATGATATATATGGAGATTTATTAGATGATAAGAAAAAAGTATATTTTGAGTATTATTATTTTGATAATTTATCATTAGGTGAAATAAGTGAAAATCTAAATATATCAAGGAATGCGGTTCATAAAAGTTTAAAAATAGTTGAAGATAAGTTAAAATTTTATGAAGAAAAATTAGAATTATATAAAAAGAGAAAAGAATTAAAAGAAGTAATAGATAATGTGAATGATAAAGATTTAAAACAAAAATTAGAAGACATAAGTTGGTGATAAAATGTTTGAAAATATATCTGAAAGATTACAAAGTGCGATTCATAAAATAAAGGGCTATGGTAAAATAACCGAAGATAATATTAGTGATATAATGCGTGAGGTAAGACTTGCGTTATTGGAATCAGATGTTAACTATACAGTAGTTAAAGAATTTACTAATAATGTAAAAGAAAAAGCGTTAGGTACTGAAGTAAGTACAAGTTTAAAACCTGCAGAAGTGTTTTTGAAAATATTAAAAGATGAATTAACAGAATTATTGGGTAAAGAAAAAGTACCACTTGTAAATAATAAATTTAATATAGTAATGTTAGTAGGTTTACAAGGTAGTGGTAAAACTACTCATATAGGTAAATTAGGTAATTGGGTTAGAAAAAAATACAAAAAGAATCCAATGTTTATTGCATGTGATATATATAGACCTGCTGCTATAGATCAGTTAAAACAACTAGGTAAACAATTAAATATACCAGTTTATAGTGAAGAATCTAAAGATGCAGTTAAGATAGCAGAAAATGGTATTAAATATGCTAAAGATAATGGATATGATTATGTATTTATAGATACAGCTGGTAGACTTCATATTGATGAAGCATTAATGGATGAATTAAAAAATATAAATATAACTGTTAATCCTGATGAGATATTGCTTGTAATAGATAGTATGATTGGACAAGATGCTATAAATGTAATAAATGGGTTTAATAGTGAACTTCCTTTAACAGGTACAATTCTTACTAAATTAGATGGTGATACAAAAGGTGGAGTTGCATTATCTGTAAGACATCTAACTAATATACCAATTAAATTTGTTGGTACAAGTGAAAAATTAGATGGTATAATGGAATTTGATACAGATAGAATGGTAGGAAGGATTCTTGGTGAAGGCGATATAATGTCCTTGATAGAGCATGCTGAATCTGTAATAGATGAGGATGTTGCAAAAGATGCTGCCAAGAAAATGAATAGTGGTAAGTTTGACTTAGAGGATTTTTTGCAACAATTATATCAAATAAAGAAATTAGGACCTCTTGAAAATTTGATAAAATTAATACCAGGGGCTTCTAGAATGGGTCTTAACAATATATCAATAGATCCAAAAGAACTTGCACATATAGAGGCGATTATTCAATCAATGACAAAGAAAGAAAGAAAAAATCCTGATATAATTAAAGCATCTAGAAAGCAAAGAATTGCAAAGGGTTCTGGTACATCTGTACAGGATGTAAATAAGCTTTTGGAAAGATTTGAAATGATGAAAAAAATGATGAAACAATTTAAAAATGGCAATATGAAATTACCATTTTAATGGAGGATATAATGGAAGAAAAGGTTGAAAAATTAAGAAATGCTATTAAAAGTAATCCAAATTTAAGTGAGGAATTTAAATGTAATGTAGGTACATTGACTGATTTAATTGTAACTATATTTCCAGATTATAATTATTCTTATATGGAAGGTATATTAAGTAGTTTAAAACTAGTTAATGATGATAATACAGAGTCTTATTCATCTTATAATAGAGATACAAACACATTAAGCTTTAATACAGGAAGAATATTTGAGGATAGAATAGATATGCAACATTTATTTTTAAATGAAATATTAAAAGCTAGTACAACTACTTCAGTCGGATATGAGGGTTTTAAAGAGGCAGCTACAGAATCCATTAGTTCTCTTATAAATGCAGATGATAGTATGAAGAAATTAAATCCACAAGAGCATTTATTAATGTCGATTTTCTCTGAGATAGTTGATCCATCAATTATTGTTGCTGCATATATGAATGGTAGTGTAGTAGATGTAATTGCATATTTAGATACTATGGATATATCAAAGCAAGAATTTGATAAATTCGCAAGTTCATTAGAAACATTACATAGTGGTGAAAAAGGAAATACTTCATTTGCAGATGCAGAAGTTCAAATGATAGATATGTATAAAAAAGTTATAAAAAAGCAGTTAGAGAATGGAGCATTAAGTGTTGCTGATGTGAATAGCAAATTTGATAAATTTGTTGAAATGTTAATATTTAATAGAAGCGAATTGATTTCATTATATCCACATCATGATTTTTCTAATATGTATGGTTTTGAAAATGTAGGTAAATCTCTAGGTGAAGCAATTATGAGTTTTGAAAATCAAGAAGAAGTTTTAGATGTACCAGTTCATTCAAAATAATTATAGGTTATCATACTAACGTGATATCCTTTTTTTCATATTATAAAATAGAGAAGGAGGATTAATATGTTTAATTTTAATAATAGATGTTGTAATACACCTGTTATGAATTGTGGACCAATTATGGAACCACCAATTGAAAATTGTGTGCAAAAGGATATTATTCATGAAGTTGAGCACATATGCCCAATAAACACTAAAGTAATAAATAACCATATATTCAAGCATATATATATACCGCAATATTCATGCTGTGAAGAAGATGTTTATACTAATATTGATGAATGTGGTGGATGTTCAAATTTAAATAATATGCAATAATGATAAAAGTATATACTAGCTATATACTTTTAATTTTACTAAAAAAAATATTTATGATATAATCATACAAGTGGAGCAGTATCCTAGTTGATTTGTTTATTAGGAAGATGAGCCTAAAAATTCATTAAAGGGCATATCTGTGAAGCTTCTTGTGCTTGCCTATTACGCCCAGTTTTGGGTGAGTGCTGGAAGAGGAGCGTTGGGCCACCATAATGGCATATGTAATGGACCCAGCATTCTTTGAGACTTTTGATTGTGGGAAGCCTACATAACCTATATGGGATTTTGGGACTTTCTACGACTTGAGATTAAACCTATTGTGCGGTAACAGCTGTGAATAGTGTAGCCTGCCTTGAGTGGATATAGGGAATATAGGTTCTATATGGTATGCGTAGACGTACAATTACTATTATTGCTATTGAAACTATGTTTGCAAAAAAGAGCTATTAATAATCAAATCTTGAAGAAAATTCCTAGGCTGTATTTTAATATTGGATTAAAGTGTGTACTAAGTGGCAATCAAGTCATATAGTTGGAAACGCTATGTCTATTCTTTTAAAGGGGAACCGCATTTTGGTAACGAAATGTAAGAATAGGGGAAAACCTACTTGACCTAAGGCATAATATTTCCTTTATTAATTCCACATTTTTTTATAGGAGAAATATGAATAAAAATATAAAATGGATTATTGAAATTACTATAATAGCATTTATAATAACTGTATTATTTTCTATAGGATCTCAAATATTACTTGAGGATGTACATGTAATTGTAGGTATACTTATAATACTATTATTTATAATTGTAGGTGTTTTATTTGATATTATTGGTGTAGCTGTACAAAGCTCTGATGCAAGAGTGTTTCATGCGATGGCATCTAAGAAAGTAAAAAGTGCAACTACAGCAAAAAAAATGTTAGAAAATTCTGCAAAAGTATCAAGTTTTTGTAATGATGTAATAGGTGATATTTGCAATATAATTAGTGGATCAGCAGGTATAGTTGTTGCAACTTCTATATCAAATAAATTTAATTTTAATTTAATGATAACAACGCTAATTGTTACTAGTTTGATAGCAGCATTAACAATAGGTGGTAAAGCATTGGGTAAAGGAATAGCTGTAGATAAGAGTGAATATATTGTTGGTAAAGTAACCAAGTTTATACATATTTTTAAGAAAAAATAGGAGGGTATATGAATATTCCAAATCATGTTGCAATAATAATGGATGGTAATAGGAGATGGGCTACTGAAAAAGGATTAAATAAAAGTGAAGGGCACCTTGCTGGAAGTAAGACATTAAGAGAATTAGTGGAATATGCGTTCTCAAATGGTATAAAGGTATTAAGTGTATTTGCATTTTCTACCGAAAACTTTAATAGATCTAAGGTGGAAGTAAATTATTTAATGAATTTATTTGTTAATATGTTTACTGATTATTTTGATGAATTAAATAGGAAGGGAATTAAAATAGTATTTTCAAAAAGAGAAAGTGGTCTACCTTCTAAATTAGAAAAAATAATAAAAAATGTAGAAGGAAAAACAAAAAATAATAAAAAAGGTATATTTAATATATGTATAAATTATGGTGGGCAGTTTGAAATAGTTGATACGATTAAAAAGATTAGTGCTAAAGTATTAAATAAAGAAATAGATATTGATGATATTGATAAAGAATATGTTGAAAAAAATTTATATCAAGATTTGCCACCAATAGATTTATTAATAAGAACTAGTGGAGAATATAGAGTAAGTAATTTTATGTTATGGCAAATGGCATATTCAGAAATGTATTTTACTAATACTTATTTCCCTGATTTTCACAAAGAAGAATTAGAAAAAGCAATTAAAGAATTTAATAAAAGAGATAGAAGATTTGGTAAAAAGTAAAAATTTACAAAAATTAATATTTGGTAAAAAGAAAGATACAAATAAAAGAAAAATATTCTAATATTTGTATCTTTTTATATAAAATTATTAACTAAAATTTAATTTTAGTAATTTGATTGAATAATTTATATTTGATAATATGCACATGGATACATAGATTAGGTGCTTTCCTCTCTATTCTAGACAGGAAAGGCGGTGGTATTATGACAAAAAGAGAAAGAACTCAATTTATTATAATATTACTATTATTTTTCATAGTAATCACCTTACTATATAAATAAAAATAGCACCTAATCATTGATTAGGTGCATTCTCAAAAAACTTTTGGAAAGCACTTGATTTAAGTGTATCCATTTTTTATGAGGAATTCCTCATATGAACATTTTATCATATGAATTAATAAGTGTAAATAAAACCACAAAATAATACATTAATTTGTATTATTTTTTTTATGTATAAATATAATCTATTAGGAGGTTATATGTTTAAAAGTAAGTTTTTTAAAGTTTATGGTATGCCAATAATATTACTATTATCAATATTTATTGGAACAATACTTGGAATTGTTGTTAAAGATACTAGTATTTTTAAACCTTTTGGAGATATATTTTTAAATCTTATGTATACAATAGTTGTACCACTTGTATTTTTTACTATTAGTAGTAGTATTGCTAATATGGTTAATTTAAGAAGATTAGGTAAAATACTTAAATATGTACTTATAGTGTTTGTAATTACCAGTTTAGTATCTAGTGTATTTATGTTAATTGGTATATCATTATTTGATGTTACTAAAGGCGTAAATATTGCTCTTACTAGTAGTGGTGAAGTAGATAAATTAAGTATAGGATCTCAAATTGTGAAGGCTCTTACTGTGACTGATTTTAGTAATATATTATCTAGAAGTAATATGTTACCATTAATTGTATTTAGTATTTTATTTGGAATAAGTGTTTCATTAATAGGTGAAAAAGGTAAGAGTGTTGCTAATATTTTAGAATCTATGTCATTAGTAATGATGAAATTAGTACATATTATTATGTACTATGCTCCAATAGGATTATGTGCATATTTTGCAAATTTAGTAGGTGAATTTGGTCCAGAGTTAATTGGTAGTTATGCTAAAAGTATGATATTTTATTATGTAATGTGTATAGTATATTTCTTATTATTTTATACATTATATGCATATATTACTAATAAGAAAAAAGGAGTTAAAACATTCTATAAAAATATATTAGGAGTAGTGCTTACATCACTTGCAACTCAATCATCACTTGCAACACTACCAACAAATTTAGATACTACTAAAAATATTGGAGTACCAAAAGATATAAGAGAAGTAACTCTTCCAATAGGAACTACTATGCATATGGAAGGTTCTAGTATGGGTGCAATACTTAAAATAGCATTCTTGTTTGCAATATTTAATAAACCTTTTGCTGGAGTAGGAACAATGTTTACAGCAATATTAATAGCAGTATTATCATCAGTAGTTATGTCTGGTATACCAGGTGGAGGTTTAATAGGGGAAATGTTAATAGTAAGTTTATATGGATTTCCACTTGAGGCATTCCCAATTATTGCTACAATTGGATGGATAATAGATCCACCTGCCACATGTATAAATGTTTGTGGTGATACAGCATCTAGTATGTTAGTAACAAAATTAGTAGATAAAAGATTAGAAACAACCTAAAGGTTGTTTTTTCAACTTAAAGTTGAGTAAACTAAACTATAATTTTATTGAGTTTTTTTAATGTCTAATGTAAAATTATACTTGAGGTGATTTTATGGTTTATTTAGATTATTCAGCAACAACACCTGCTAATAAAGAAGTATTAGATACTTTTGTTAAAGCAAGTGAAAAATACATAGGTAATCCTAATTCGTTACATAAATTAGGTACTGATGCTAAAAATTTAATTGATAGTGCAACAAATCAAATAAAAGAAATATTAAAAACTGATAAAGAAGTAATATATACTAGTGGTTCTTCTGAATCAAATAATTTGGTTATTAAAGGCATTTGTAGTAGATATAAAAACAGAGGTAATCATATAATTATAAGTCCTTTCGAACATTCTTCTATAGTAGCACCTGTTAATTACTTAATGGATAGAGGCTTTGAAGTTGACTTTGTTAATTTAGATGAGAATGGTATGGTTGATTTAAATCATTTAAAGAGTTTAATGAGGGATACTACTATACTTGTATCTATAGCTAGTGTTAATAGTGAGATAGGACTTCTTCAACCAATAGAAGAAATAGGTAAGATAGTAAAAGAATATCCAAAATGCTATTTTCATAGTGATATGACTCAAAGTATTGGTAAAGTTAATGTTCCTATGGATAATGTTGATTTTATTAGTTTTTCTGCACATAAATTTTTTGGAGTAAAAGGAATAGGAGTATTACTTAAAAAATCAAGTATAGTTATAGATCCATTGATACATGGAGGAAAGAGTACAACAGTTTATAGAAGCGGTACCCCAGCATTACCATTGATTGCATCATTATCTAAAGCATTAAGACTTGCATACAATGATTTTGATAAAAAGTATTATCATGTATTAGAACTAAATAAATATTTGAAAGATAATTTAAAAAAGTATGGTAATGTATTTATAAATAGTAATGATTATTCAATTCCACATATACTAAATATAAGTGTAATAGGTGTTAAGCCTGAAACTATGTTACATGCATTAGAAGAATATGAAATTTATATTTCTACTCAAAGTGCATGTTCTAGTTCAAATACTGTATCTAAGGCAGTACTTAATTTAACGCATGATGAAGAAAGGGCTAAATCAAGTATAAGGATAAGTATATCATATCTTACTACAAAAAAAGAGATTGATTTATTCTTAGATGCATTTGATAAGTGTTATAATAAATTGGTATGAAGATAATAAGAATAAGTGCAGTATGGTGTGGTAGTTGTATAAAAATGAAAAATGTATGGAAAGAAGTAGAAAAGGATTATAATTTAGATATTACTAATTATGATTATGATTTTGATGAAGAAGAAGTAAAAAAATATAATGTAGGTAATATTTTGCCAGTTGCAATCTTTTTTGACGATAATGGAAATGAGATAAAAAGATTAATTGGTGAAAAAACTAAAGAAGAAATAGAGAGTGTGTTAGTATGAAAAAGATTAAAGTATTTATAATATCATTGTTGTTTTTGATATTATTCCTTCCAAATATTACAAAAGCTGATGAAAAAGAAATAAGATTATATTTATTTCACCAATCTACGTGTCCTCACTGTAAAGAAGAAATAAAATTTTTGGAATCAATAAAAGATGAATATCCAAATGTAGATATGGTATTTTATGAAATAGATACAAATGAAATGAATTATAACTTTTATAGAAAAGTAATGAAAGAGACAGGTATAAATGGTACTGGAGTACCATTTACTATGATAGGTACAGATTATTATATTGGTTTTGGTGATGGTGATGGAGAAGCAATAGTAAATAGTATAAATAAGTTTTTAAAAAGCGATGGATATATTGATGTTATATCTAGAATAAAAAATGAAGAAGATATAAGTCAAATAAATTATAATAGTGATCCTCAAAATGAGAGAAAAATTCCTTTGCTTGGTAAGATAAATATACAAAATGTATCATTGCCTCTTGTATCTATAGTAATAGGCTTAGTAGATGGATTTAATCCGTGTGCAATGTGGGTATTGTTATTTTTAATAACTATGTTATTTAATATGAAAGATAAAAAGAAAATGTGGATACTTGGAATTACATTTTTAGTTACATCTGCATTAGTATATCTATTATTTATGTTAGCGTGGTTAAAAGTAGCATTAAGTTTTACATCTATAAAAATAATTAGAATATTAATTGCTTTAGTAGCATTTGTAGGTGGATATATAAATTTAAGAAGTTTTGTTAAATCATTAGGCAAAGATGATGGCTGTGAAGTTGTAGATGATAAGAAAAGAAAATCTATTATTTCTAAAATAAAGAAAATAGCTGGTGAGAAAAGTTTTGCATTAGCAATAGTTGGTATAATTACTTTAGCTGTATCTGTTAATTTAGTAGAACTTGCATGTTCTGCTGGATTACCACTTGTATTTACTCAGATATTGGCAATAAATAATTTAAGCGCATTTGGCTATGGATTTTATATGTTTTTGTATATATTATTCTTCTTAATAGATGATATAGTAATATTTGTAATAGCTATGCTTACATTAAATATTAAGGGTATATCTAGCAAATATGGTAAATATTCTCATTTAATAGGTGGAATAATAATGGTTTTAATAGGAATATTAATGATATTTAAACCAGAATGGTTAATGTTTAATTTTAGTTAAAATTAAAATAGATTTGTAAAAATATGTATACAAATCTATTTTTTTTATTAAAGTACTTGACAATGATTGAAAATGCGATATTATATGGTCAAATTGAGGGGATGGGTATGAAGAAAGAATTATTGCTGTTGTTGTTTTTCATGCTATTAATGCCTAATGTAGCTTCTAATGATAATCTTATAATTGCTGGATTTGGTACTAGTGATTTTGGTGTAGCAATTATAGGTATAGCAGGGGCTTTATTAATGAGAAGCATAAAAGAAAAAAAATAAAGAACATTATTTAGTGTTCTTTATTTTTGTATAAGCTTCTTTTAATAGTAATTCATATTTACTAGTGTCCTTTGGCATATAGTATTTTCTATTTATAAGTTCATCTGGTAAGTATTGTTGTACTACATATCCTCCTTTATAATCATGTGGATATTTATATCCAAATGCAGTGCTATTTATATGCTTTGGTACTCTATATGCGTGTCCACTTTCTATATCTTGTAGAACTTTTTGTATAGCAGCATTTGCACTATTAGATTTTGGTGATAGTGCAAGTTCAATTACTACTGATGATAATGGAATTACAAGTTCAGGCATACCTAATCTTTCACATGCACTTATTGCAGCCATTACTTTGGGCCCCATAGATGGATTGGCGAGGCCTATATCTTCATACGTAATTACAGATAATCTTCTATAAATACTATCAAAGTCACCAGCATTTATTAATCTTCCAAGGTAATATAAAGAAGCATCAACATCACTACCTCTAATACTTTTTTGAAAAGCACTTAATAAATCATAATGACCATCACCATCTTTGTCATCTATATATGCAGGTTTGTTATCTATTTCTTTAACATTGTCAATTGTCACTTTTTTATTACTTGATGTATAAAATGATAATTCTAATAAATTATAAGCATATCTTAAATCACCATTACATAGTTTCACAATATAATCAATGGTTGCATCATCTATTTTAATTCCTTTTAGATATTCGCTGTCGATAGCTCTTTTTATACCAATTTTAATTTCATCATTTGTTAATGATTTTAATTCAAATATTTGACATCTACTTCTAATAGCAGGATTTATACTATGATATGGATTAGATGTAGTCATACCTATAATTGTGATTAAACCATTTTCTAAATAAGGGAGTAGTAGATCTTGTTTATCTTTGTTTAGTCTATGAATTTCATCCATAATAAGAATAAGTCCTTTATATAGTTTTGCTTCTTCAACAACAACATCAAAGTCTTTTTTATTATTTATAGTAGCATTTAAATATCTAACTCTTTCATTTAATTCATTAGCTATAGCGTATGCAATACTAGTTTTACCAATGCCAGGTTTGCCATATAATATCATTGAAAATAATTTCTTATTTTTTACTAAATTATATATTATTTTATTTTTGCCAACTAAATGACTTTGACCAATAATTTCAGATAGCTTTGTTGGCTTTAACTTATTTGCTAAAGGTTCATTCATAATATCACCACTTTTATTATACAATATATTTACATTTAAAAAAATAAAGTATAATTAAAATAATCATAAAATTGTTATAATATATATAAAGATAGAGGTGAATTATGAGAGAATTAACTCCAGAACAGCTAAAATATTATGAAGAGAATAATCATAAGCAAAATATAATGATTGTACTACTTATAGTTATAATAGTGCTATTAGCTATTTTATGTGTTTATTTTACGTTTTTTAATAGAAGGATGAATGAAGATAATGAGTTAATAACAAAAAAGATAGATTCACAGTTTGAAGATATTTCATACATTTCAATGGTTATTAATGGTGTTTCACATGATGAAATAATTATGCAAGGTATTTTAAAACATACTAAGGGTAAAGATGTTATTGCAAGTAAGTTTATCAATATAAGTAGTATGGAAGAATCAACTATAAAATTAGGAGAAGAATTGGGATTTAGCAAAGAACAAATTGATAGAATTGATATTACTTTATGGGAAAGGATGATAAAAGAAGGTACTGATTTTACAATTTATGATAAAAAGGATGTAACCGATACAATTGCAAAATTATATAATGGATATAAGCATAATTTAAATTTTGATAATAGTATATGTATAGATATGAGTGTAGGAATTGCGTGTTATGATAAGAATATAGAAAAATTAATATATCATAAAAGTGTAGATTTGACTCAAAACTCAAGTATAATGCTACCTAAAATAATATTAAATAAAGAAATAAATAATGATGTATATAAGATATCATTTATGCAAACGTATTATAAATTTGAAGAAGATGAGAATGAAGATTATTGTTATATAGTAGATAAAGATAATTATAGATTAAGTGTAGATTGTATTGATGAGGTTAATGATTTAACTACTATAGAAAAATATGAAAAGTTGCATGAAGATGAAATGCCAAAGTATGAAGTATCATTTAAAATAAATGATAATAGTTATGAATTCATAGATGTTAAGAGAATAAATTAGTGTGTCTAACACACTTTTTTTGATATAATAATATTGGGTGATATTATGGATGATGAAATTAAGGAATACATAGAGTATTGCTTGATAGAAAAGAAATTATCTATGAATACTATTGATGCTTATAAAAATGATTTAAAAAAATATAGTCTATACTTTAATAGAAGTATTAGAAATATTAGTAGACAAGATATTTCTAAATTTATAGAAGCATTAAAGAATGAAGCTTTAAATGAAAAAACAATAAATCATATATTGGGTTCAATAAAAGGATTACATAATTATTTTTCTATGCATTATAATATGCCTAATGTAACTGAAGGTATAGAAAGACTTAAAGTTTCAAAAACATTACCTAAGGTACTTACTATAGATGAAGTTGATAGATTACTCAATATTGAATGTAATAGTATATATGATTATCGAAATAAAGCAATGCTTGAATTGATGTATTCTTCAGGACTTAGAATTTCGGAATTGTTATCATTAACTATCACAGATGTTGATTTAAATAATAACATAGTTAAGGTTTTTGGAAAGGGTTCTAAAGAGAGGATAGTGCCTATAGGTGATTATGCTACGGTGGCATTAGAAAAATATATGTTAGAGTGTAGAATTGCTCTTATAAAAAAAGGAAGATATAATGATTTTTTATTTTTAAATAATCATGGTACTAAGATGAGTAGGAGTGGCTTTTTTAAGATTATTCAAAAAATAGCATTAGATAAAGGGATAAAAAAAGAAATATCTCCGCATACTTTGAGACATTCATTTGCTACACATATGTTAGAATGTGGTGCAGATTTGAGAAGTATACAGGAATTGTTAGGACATGAAAATATGTCTACAACAAGTATATATACGCACGTTCAAAGTAATTTATTAAGAAAAAACTATGATGATTTTCATCCTAGAAAATAGTTTTAAAATATTAATTTTGTTGAATAAATTTAAGGTTTATATTAAAATATAAATGAGGTGAAAGTATGAGTTGTAATACACCAGGAATGTTATCATTATTTTATTATATAAAAACGGCAATGAATATAATATTTATAGCTGCACCAATATTGTTATTAATACTTGGAACAATAGATTTTTTAGGAGCAACAACAGCAAATGATGCGAAGAAAATGCAAAAATCAATAGATAATTTTATAAAAAGGTTAATAATATGTGTAGTAATATTAATTTTGCCATTATTAGTAAATGTAGTAATGAGTACATTAAATGTTAAATCTTATAAAGATTGCTTTACAAATGCAACTAAAGCTAATATAGAAAAATTAGATAAAGAATATGCTGCTAAATTAAAATTAGAAGCAGAATCAATACAAAAAGAATTAGAAAAAGCTGAACAAAGAGCTAAAGAAGAAAGAGAAAGGAAAGAAAGGGAAGAGAGGGAGTCTGGTAATAATTCAGGAAATAGTTCTGAAGGTAATTCTGAAGAAAGTAATCCAGAACCTTATGCAGGTAAACCAATAAATATTACGCCAGGAGGTACAAAATCAGTTTCTAATGCGTTAGGATTACCTTACTATAATCAATGTGATTCTAGATGGAGTAATATAGTATATGATGTAGGTGGTGGACCAAATGGTACAGGTGCTACATTATGTAGTTCTTCATGTGGTTATACTTCATTTGCTATGGTTGCAGCTGGTCTTAGTAGAGATAGTAGTGTAAATCCATATAGTGTTATTAAACACATAAGAAACATCAAAGATGGGCAAATTACTTATAGAGGGTATGGTGCAGCATCTACAAGTGAAATAACTAATAGTAAGTATTTAAGTAAATATCATATTAGTGCTCAGAAAATAAGTAAATCACAGATAGTTAATTCTTTGAGACAAGGAAAACCAGTAGTAGTTTTAGTGCCAGGTCATTATATGGCTCTTTCAATAGCTTCTAATGGTAATATAGTTTTATTAGATCCATTTACTAATTGGGGAAATAGAAATAGAAGAGTTGGGGAATATAGTTCACTTTCTCAGATAGAAGCTGCATATGGTGGAATAAGTTGGGCAGCTGCATATCAAAGAATATAAAGGAGATTTTATGAAAAAAATAATATTGATGTTTTTTGTGATGTTTCTTTTGACAGGTTGTAATAATAGTGTAAGTTTTGATTTTAATGATAATATAGATACAAAAATAGATTTATCATTTACTTTATCAGAGTATAAAGCATATTCTGCAAGTAAGTCTAATGTTTTTGCTGATGATGAAGAAGCTAGATCTTCTATAGAAGCAATAAGATATGATAATGAAGCATTTGACTCTAATAATAGTTCATTATTAAACGAAAAAAAATTTATAACTGATGGAAATAATTATAGTGCAAGTTATGAATTTACATATACATATTCTAATTTTACACATAATTCAATATTGAATAATTGTTTTGATTATTTTGGAGTTGAAAATGATGATAAAAGTATATATGTTTCATTAAAAGGAAATAGTTCATGTGGACCATTCAAATTAAGTATAAAAGCAAAAGATAGAATGATAAATAATAATGCAAAAAATGTAAATGGTGATGAATATATATGGAATATAAATTCAACTAATAATAATGTATATTTTGCTATAAGTAAAACTCCTAATAATAGTTCATCAATCAGTATGTTGTATATTATTTATTTTATAATAGGAATAGCACTAGCTTATATAGCATATATATTTAAAAAGAAAAAAAGATAATTTATAAAAAAATAGTAATTAAGGTTTTCTCTTAATTACTATTTCTTTTTTTACAATAATATTAAAATTTTTAAGACTATTTAATACCTCTTCATCTATATTTACATTATATATAACAATATTTCCAAAATCTTTACTTAATATCTCATATTTATCTAAAATTTTATTTATTTCATCAATTTTAGAATAATCAAATTTAATATCACAATTATATCCATGAATTATTTCTAATTTGTTACTATTTTCAATTGCTTGTGCAGTGGCAGATGTATATGCCCTAACTAAACCACCAGCACCTAATTTAATTCCACCAAAATATCTAGTTACTATGCATAATATATGATTTAAATTATTTTTTTCTAAACATTCTAATATAGGTATACCAGCTGTACCAGATGGTTCATTATCATCATTAAATCTTTTAATGTTATCAAATATATAAGCATAACAATGATGAGTCGCATCTTTATATTTATTTTTTATAAATTTTATATAATTATCTATTTCATCAATATTATCAATTGAAAAGATATTTGCTATAAATTTAGATTTATTAACTATTATAGTATTTTCTATGTTTTCGATAGTATACATGCAATCACCATTTAAATTATAGCATATAAATTATTTAAATTATATTTTATTTATAGTATAATTTTATTGGTGATATCATGAATTTATATGCATATGAGAAAGAATTGTATGATAGTGGTGTGAAATATATAGCTGGTGTAGACGAGGTTGGTAGAGGTCCTTTAAATGGGCCTGTAGTAAGTGCATGTGTAGTGCTTCCAAAAGATTTTATACCAGATGGATTAAATGATTCTAAAAAATTAACAGAAAAGCAGAGAAATAAGTTTTATGATGTTATAAAAGAGAATGCATTAGGTATAGGAATTGGTATAGTTTCACCAGAAGAAATAGATGAGATAAATATATATGAAGCATCTAAAAGATCTATGATATTGGCAATAAATGATTGTAAACATAAGATTGATCACGTACTTATAGATGCAATGAAATTGGATTTAGATATACCTAGTACTTCAATAATAAAAGGAGACGCTAAAAGTATTTCTATAGCAGCAGCGTCTGTAATAGCAAAAGTAACTAGAGACAATATGATGTATGAATTAGATAAAAAGTATCCTATGTATGGTTATAAAAATCATAAAGGGTATCCAACTAAGAAACATATTGAAGCAATACATAAATATGGCCTTATTGATGGTTATAGAAAAACATATGGTCCAGTGAAAGAGTATCTAGAATTGACAAAGCAATAGAAACCTGTATAATATGCCAATGTAATTATTAAAAGGTGATATTATGAAAATGATTGATAGATATGGTGGAAGTGGATTAATTGATTCAGTTAAAGTATCAGAAGATAGTTATGATCTTGTAAGAGATATGGAGTTATATGTTGGACATATTATATTAAGCTATTATGATGAATTTTTAAAATTATATAGTGAGTATTTAAATGAGATATCTATTCCTAATAATCCTATAAGTAAATTAGAAAATGTATCATCTTTACTTTGGGAGGGATTGTTTTCATATGAGGATAGTTTTGAATATATGCCGATTGAAAGTACATTTGCTTCTAAACAAGGTGTAGATGTGGTTTTAGGAAAAGGTGTTTGTAGGCATGTGTCATCTTTTACTACAGATTTGCTTTTAAAATCAGGTACATATTGTGAGGACTTTTTGTGCTTTTCAAGTTATTCTCAATTATGTGAAACTTTAGATGGGAATGCTGCAAATCATCAAGCTAATTTATTAAAATATGATGGAAATTATTATGTATATGATGTACTTTCGAATAGATTATTAAGATTTATAAGTCCTATTGAATTGACAGATTATAGTGGTGAATGTTTTTTGTATTATAAACCTAAACTAGATTTGCAATGTGGGTTTATTAGTTTAGAAGAACTGGAAATGAAACTTATAGGATTTAATTCTTCTTCAAATTCTATAGCTATAGGAAGAAAAGAATATGATGAGATAGTTAAAGAAACTACTATTTTATTTGCAAGAAAATTAAAATTATTATCTGAACTTAAAAGTGAAAGTGATAAAATAAAGGTAAAAATATATAAAGGAATTAATGGGTAAATAGGCAAAACTTGACAAAAAATTAAAAATATGTATAATACTAACTCGAAAAGAGGGGGATTTTTATGAAATTAAGTAAAGGATTAAAAATATTTTCTGTAATTTTAGAATGTTCATTTATCGGAAGTATAATTTTATATATTTATAATTATTTTATGGCAACAAAAAAATATGAAATAATTCCTATAGAGGTAAGAAGAACATTAAATATTTTTGTTGTAATTGCTGTAATATCAATAGTATTATTTATAGTAGTTAAATTTGCTATGTATCTTATTAGAAGATCTTTATATAAAGAAGATGTTCAATTACAAATGGATTTAGATGAAGAACAAATTGAAAAGAAATATAGAGATTTAGAAGCACCTGTAACTGAAAGAGTATTTATTTATAAAAATGAATATGAAGTTCCTAAAAATAGACAAGTAAAATGTCCTAATTGTGGTAATGTAATTGATAAGAATGCATTTTTATGTATAAAATGTGGTTACTTACTTAAAGATATTAAACCAAAAGTAGTAGAAAAAATTATAGAAAAACCAGTTGTAGTTGAGAAGATAGTTGAAAAACCAATTGAAAAAATAGTAGAAAAGATAGTCGAGAAACCGGTCGAAAGAATAGTAGAAAGACCAGTTACAATAATGGAAAGAAGAGTACCACAACAGGGAATAATAGTTAAAGAAAAAAGAAAAAACAATGTTAGATTAACTAACTTAATAATTAATATTTGCTTAGTTGCTGCAACTATTACAATATTTGTATTAATGCTTTATATAGCTGCTCAAAGAGGTATAATAGGCTAAAGACAATCAAAAGATTGTTTTTTTTTGATTTATGTAATATAATTATAACGTTTTAAAGGAAATATTAGTTGAATATAGTATATAATATATGAAGGAGGAAAATATGAAAGACTTAGTTATAGTTGAATCTCCAAGTAAATCTAAAACAATAGAAAAATATCTTGGAGATGGATATAAAGTTGTTTCTAGTAAGGGACATATTAGAGACTTAGCAACAAAGGGTAAATATGGGTTAGGAGTAGATATAGAAGATCATTTTCTTCCAACATATGAGATTATAAAAGGAAAAAAGAAATTAGTAACTGACTTAAAAAAAGAAGTAAAATCAGCAAATAAGGTTTATTTGGCAACCGACCCTGATAGAGAAGGAGAAGCTATAAGTTGGCATTTAAAAGAAGAGTTAGGTATTAAAGATGATAAATATAATAGAATAGTATTTAATGAAATAACAAAAAATGCTGTATTGAATGCGTTTGATAATGCTAGAAAGATTGATGATGATTTAGTACATAGTCAAGAAACTAGAAGGATATTAGATAGAATAATTGGTTTTAGATTAAGTAAATTGATGCAGTCTAAAACTGGTGGAAAAAGTGCTGGAAGAGTACAGAGCGTAGCTCTTAAATTGGTAGTTGATAGGGAAAGAGAAATTGAAAAATTTGTTAAAGAAGAATACTGGACATTAACTGCTAAATTTAATGAATTCGATGCAGAATTAGAAAAATATAAAAGTGATACTATTGAAATACATAATGAGAATGAAGCAGATGAAATCTTAAATAAATTATCTAATGTATTTAAGATTGAAGATGTGGATAAGAAAAGTAAAAATAAGCAATCTAAACCTCCTTTTATTACTAGTACATTGCAACAAGAAGCTATTACAAAGCTTAATTTTAATGCTAAAAAGACAATGTCTATAGCACAAAAGTTATATGAAGGTATAGATTTAAAAGATGAAACAGTAGGTCTTATTACTTATATGAGAACTGATTCTATAAGACTTAGTGAAGAATTTGTAGCAAGTACTTATAAATATATTGAAAATAAGTATGGAAAAGAATATTTGGGTATAGTAAAAAAAGCTAAAAAGGTAGAAAATGTACAAGATGCGCATGAGGCTATAAGACCAACTAGTATAAATAGGACACCTGAGTCTGTAAAAGAGTATTTAAGTGTAGATGAATTTAAATTATATTCTATGATATATAAAAGAGCATTGGCATCTTTAATGAAAGATGCTAAACAAGATCAAACAGTAGTTATATTGGATAATAATGATTATAAGTTTAAGGTTACAGGTAGTGTAATAGTATTTGATGGATATTTGAAGGTTTATAAAGATTATGAAGATTCTGAAGATAAGATATTGCCACCATTAGATACATATAAATCCAATGTCCTTGTATCAAATAGTATAGAAAAAGAACAACACTTTACTAAACCTAAACCTAGATATACAGAAGCTAAGTTAATAAAAGAAATGGAAGATTTAGGTATAGGAAGACCTTCTACATATGCAAAAACTATGGAAACAATTGTAGATAGAGGCTATGTAAAAGTAGTGGATAAGAAATTTGTACCTACTGAGGTTGGAATAGAAATAACAGATAAATTACAAGAATATTTTAATAATTTAATTAATGTAAAGTATACAGCAAAAATGGAAAATGATTTAGATAAAATCGCAGAAGGTAATTTAATATGGTATAATTTACTTGAGGAGTTTTATAAAGAATTTGAACCAATGTTAGATAATGCATTTAGCAATATGGAAAAAAATAAGGCAGAAGAAACTGGCGAAGTTTGTCCTAATTGTGGAAGTCCACTTGTAATAAGAAGTGGTAAATATGGGAAGTTTACAGCATGTAGTAATTATCCAAAGTGTAAATATATTAAAAAAGATGAAAAGGAAATTGTTGAAATATGTAAATGCCCAGAATGTGAAAATGGCGTTGTAATCGAAAAGAAGACTAAAAAGGGTAAAAAGTTTTATGGCTGTAACAATTATCCAAAATGTAAATATGCGACTTGGGATAAGCCAGAAGCTTAAAACTTGACAAAATGTATACAAAGTGATACAATAAAGCCACTTTTGGAAAAAAGAAGGATAGGGGTGTAAATATGAAAGGATATATATTCGAGTACCAAAATGAGAATGAATTTAGAAAACTTGAAAGATCTGTAAAGAAGTATAATATGCTTGCTTATAAGAAACTTACTTTTGAGTATTATGATTCACTTAAAAATGGTAAGTTTTTGGGGAAACTAGTATCGACTAATAGTAAAGAAGAAACAAAATCTTATGCTTTGACAATTCCGACTGATGAAATGTTTGCCAAAGTTCATGGTGAAATGACTTTACATTATACGGTGTATGAATCTAAAAATATAGTTTTATTGGAAACAATAAGTCCTGAAGATATATTGTCTGAAGGTCATAGAACTGAGCTTCCTACATATAAAGGTGTAATGATTTCTAAAGCTAATCAAGAAAAAGATATGTTTAAAATAAATTTATTAAATATGTTACAAAAATAAACCAAATGGTTTATTTTTATTTTTGATTATGGTAATATTTAATTATGCCGATGTAGCTTAGAGATAGAGCAACTGTTTCGTAATCAGTAGGTCGAGGGTTTGAATCCTTCCATCGGCACCATAAAGATTATATCAAAACTTATAGTTTGGATTTTTTAATGTATAAAATAAAAAATGACTTTTATAAGTCATTTTATTTTGTTAATTGATCTGCATTAAACTGTATGTCTTCCAATTTTTCAGGTGCAATGGTATCACTTTTTGGATAATAAGCATCTCTAATTTTTTCTGCTTGTTTTTTAAGGAATTCTATATGTTTTATTACTATATCAAAATTCAGCTTTTCTGGATCAGTTTTTAAAAGCCCAATAGTTAGTATAGAAGAATCTTTTCCTAAATTAATTACTGCTTTTTTTCTATCATCAATCTTTTCTTTTTCCATTTTAAAGCCTCCCTATATTAAAATTATAACATATAATTTGTTTTAAAAAAAGTTAAATTTACGCACAATTACATTTATAATTTATCATTTGTGTAACAACCTTTAATAATAATCATATATTTTAATAGGGTGATATTGTGACTTATATAGTAAAAGCTGGTGATACTTTATATGGAATTAGTAATCAATTTGGAGTATCTGTTACGGATTTAGCGAGTTTAAATAATGTAAATGCTAATACGTTACAAATAGGACAAATTCTTACAATACCAACTAATTCTGGAACTAATCCAAATAATATGTTTATGTATACTGTAAAAAAGGGAGATAGCTTATATAGTATTGCAAGAAAATATAATACTACTGTGTCTGAAATAATAAAATTAAACTATTTAAAAAGCAATAATTTGTTTATTGGTCAAGTGTTAAGGATACCAGAAACATATACAAAGGAAGAAAATATGATGTTACCTAGTTATATTAATTATGTTGTTAAAAGAGGCGATACATTATATTCTATTGCTGTTAGTAATAATATAGATGTTAATACTTTGATGATGGATAATGCTTTAACAAGTAATAAGTTAAATGTAGGTGATGTTTTAAAGATAAGAACTGATAATCAGATTATAGAAGAATGTTATGGAGAAGATTATGTTGAAGAGATAACAAATAATACTTATGTAGTACAAAAAGGAGATAGTTTATACTCGATAGCAAAGAAATTTAATACCGGGGTTAATAATATAATGAGTTTAAATAATTTAAATAATACAAATTTATCTATTGGCCAAGTGTTAAAAATACCTAATTCTAGTAGCACTACTTATATAGTACAAAAAGGAGATAGTTTATACTCCATAGCAAGAAAATTTAATACTACAGTAGATAGTATAAAAAGAAAAAATAACTTGAGTTCTAATGTTTTAAATATAGGTCAAAAATTAATTATATAGGAGGTTATATGAATATAAATGATATGAATTTTATTAATTCAGAAGCATATAAAAATTTTATAAAGATAAATTCAAGTACAGGTGGGCTTAGAGTAAGAGCGTACGCTGCTTCACAAGCTGTTCCAATAAGTGGATTAAAAGTAGTGGTTACTACAACTATAGAAAATAATAATGTTACTTTTTTTGAAGGATATACAAATGAATCTGGTATAACAGATAAAATAATACTTCCAGCACCTAAACTAAATAATGATAATTTGGTAACACCTAATACTACAAAATACATAATTACTACTACATATAATAATAAAAAACAAGTATATGAAGTTAATATGTATGAGAATGTATGCGTAATTCAAAATGTAAATGTAGTTCCTAATATGATGGAGGATATATAATGGCTGTTAGATATCCAATTGTACCGAACAATATAACAGTTCATTTGGGAGAACCAGATAAACCAGCAAGGAATATAACAATTCCTTTTACTGATTATATTGCTAATGTAGCATCTTCAGAAATATATCCAACATGGCCTACTAATGCTTTGATTGCTAATATATATGCTATTATATCTTTTACAATGAATAGAATTTATAATGAATGGTATAGAAGTAAAGGATATGATTTTGATATTACTTCATCTCCAATATATGATCAAACGTATATAGAAAATAAATCTACATATGAAAATATAGATGATATAGTAGATGAAATCTTTAATAATTATGTTGTAAAAGGTAATCAAATACAACCATATTTTACAAGATATTGTGATGGTAGAATTACTAAATGTGATGGGCTTTCACAGTGGGGAAGTGTCTCTTTAGCAAATCAAGGCAAGACCCCATTACAAATATTACAATATTATTATGGTAATGATATTAATATTAAATATGATGCTCCAGTGAAAGATGTTACTGAAGGATATCCTGGTTATGAAATAGGACTTGGAGTAGCAGGAAATCCTGTGCTTGCTATTCAAAGGGATTTAAGAAGAATAAGACAAAATTATCCGGCTATACCTGATATTACAAATACATTAGGTATATATGATGATGAAACTGTAGCAGCGGTAAAGAAGTTTCAGGAAATATTTAATTTGCCAGTAACTGGTGTAGTAGATAAAGGAACATGGTATAAAATAAAGTATGTATATACAAGTGTAAAGAAATTGTCAGATTTATATTCTGAAGGATTAAGTGTAAATGAGGCTACATTTCTTTATACTGATGAAGTTAAATATGGAGATACTGGAATAGAAGTACAATATATTCATTATTATTTGGATGCTTTAGGTTTTTTAGATAAAGATATTCCAAGGTTACCATTAAATTCTATATATAATAATAATTCAATAGCGATGGTAAAAGCTTTTCAAGAAAAGTATAATTTGCCAGTAACAGGAATATTTACATATAGAGATTGGCTAGTACTTAGAAATGCTTATGATAATATATTAAAATCATTTCCAAAAGAGTATCAATCTTATGTTGATGAGTTATATCCAGATTATTTTTTGACAAGAGGTGTAACTGGTAATGATGTAAAACGTTTTCAAAATTTTCTGTTAAAAATATGTAAATATGACAAATCAATTCCTGGAGTGAGGGTAAATGGAATTTTTGATGAATTAACAGAAAAATCAGTAAAAAAACTACAAAAAGATTATGGCTTTGATATAAATGGTATAGTTGGTCCATTATTATGGAAAAAAGTAGTAGAATTATCTAAAAGATAAGTATTTTATAATAAATTTAGTTAAGACTATTTATGATGAATATGAAAAAAGAATTTAATGATAATTTAAAAAAATTTATAATAAAATCTACATGTTCTTTTACATGTGTAAAAGAAATAGAAGAGAAACTAAAAGAAAAAGGCTACAAGGAATTATTAGAACAAGATGTATGGAAATTAAATGGTAATAAATTTTATATAATTCGTAATGATGCATCTATTATTGCAATAGAATTACCAGAAAGAAAAAGTAATGTATTTTCAATTATAACTACACACTGTGATACTCCATCTTTACTATTAAAGCCTAATGGAGCATATAAAAAAGAGAATTATTTAAAATATAATGTTATGCCATATGGAGGATTATTAAATTATGGATGGTTAGATCATCCACTATCTTTAGCAGGTAGAATAATAGTAAAAAAAGATAACAAATTAAAAACAAAAATAATAGACTTTAAAAAGACTATGTTAATAGTTCCAAGTGTAGCAATACATGAAAAAACTGATTCAAATACTAATCTAGATTTAAATATGCAGATAGATTTACAACCAATAATTTCTTTATCAAATAAAAATACTTGGGATGATATATTAAAAAAAGAAGTAAAAGATGAAATAATTGATTATGATTTATTTGCATATAATAATATTGAACCAGTATTTATAGGTAAAAGTAATGAGATATTAGTATCTCCAAGGATAGATAATTTAACTAGTGTATATAGTGGGTTAGAAAGTTTTTTAAATAGTAAAAGTGATAATATAAAAGTTTTTTGTAGTTTTAATAATGAAGAGATTGGAAGTTTAACTATAGAGGGTGCTGATAGTAACTTTTTGATTGATATATTGAAGAGAATATCATCGCATTTAAATATTGATATAGCATCTTCTTTATCTAATTCATTCATCATAAGTTCAGACAATACACATGCAATACATCCAAATCATACTGAATATGCAGATGATACAGGAGTGTGTTATCTAGGAGATGGAGTAGCAATAATTAAAGAAGAAGTATCTACTACAAATGCATTATCTTCATCAATTATTAAAGCATTATGCAATAAACATAAGATAAAATATCAGGATTCTACTGCAAAAAATGATATTAGTGGAGGCTCTACATTAAGTGGTATTAGTTTAAGACATGTAAGCGTAATGTCTATTGATGTAGGAATACCACAACTTGCGATGCATTCATCAATTGAAACATGCTCAACTAAAGATATATATGAATTATATAAAATGATGTATATATTTTATGAATCAAATATAAAAATAAAAAAAGGAAATATTGAAATTAATTAATATTTCCTTTTAATTATTCTTAACACTATTTAATGTTTGCTTTATCTTTTTAGAATCTATATTGCTTATTGTGTACCATCCATAATTAGTCATTTCATCATATGTTCTTTCTTGATGTTTAATTGTTTCATCTAAACCTAGTTTTAAAGTATCTCTTACATCTGGATTAGAACTTTCTAAAGTACCATGTACATAAACTTCTACTGTACTTTTAAGTACTAATAGATAATTTTCCATTAATAATTGATCATTCATTTGATTTCTCCTTTAGCATAATCATAAGTTTTTCCTGCATACTTTCATGCTTTTTAATTTCTTTTTTTAAAAAAGATACTAGGTTTTCATCTTCTAAAAAATTAATGGTTTCATTACAAATAGCAATTATATTTTTTTCATGAAGAATTGCATCTTCAACATATAATAATTCTTTTTCTGTCATAATACCTCCTGGTATTAGTATGGATAATTATTTGTAATTTAAACACAAAAAAAGACTAATAATTAGTCTTTTTTAATATTGTTACTTCTTTAAGCTCTTTTTGATTTCAGCAGTGTTTTTCCAAATCATTACAGTAATTAGTATTAATTCATAGATAATTCTAGCAATTAAATTACCAAAAATTAATGTAACAACAAATGATAAGAAACTATAGCTTATAAGTGAAAATGAACTTAAAGTTATAAATATTACTACAAATATGTATGCTATTTTAAGTATAGATTCGATAAGCATTGTATCAAAATTTAAGAAACTTTTTAGCCATTTTAAGAATTTACTATCTGTTTTTACTTCTTTTTTTACAAATAAGAAATATACTAGAAAGCATCCAACGGCTGCAAGAATTAGTGATACTAATGTCCATACTGCGCTACCCATACTTACATCTATGCGAGGTGCCATACCAGTAGTAACAAAGTTATTACCTAACATAACAATACTCCTTTCATAATATAATCATACCATAAAAATTAATAATATGGTATAATTATTTTGGTGATTTATATGGATAATAATATAAAAAGGACTATAATTTTGGATAATTATGAAAATCCTTATAACAAGGGATTAACTAATGATAAAGATTATTGTATAGTAAATGCTAATAATGAATCATGTATAGATAATTTTGATTTAGAAATAAAAGTAGAAAATAATGTAATAAAAGATATGCATTTTGATGGAGAAGGGTGTGCAATATCAACAAGTTCCACATCTATAATGTTAAAATTATTAATTGGTAAAACTATAGATGAGGCTATTAAAATAATTGAAGAATATGAAAAGATGATAGATGAAAAAGAATATGATGAAAATATTCTTGAAGAGGCTATTGTATATAGTGATGTATATAAGCAACCAAGTAGAAAAAAATGTGCATTACTTTCCTATGTAAATTTAAAAAAATATTTATTAAGTTTAAAAAAGAGAATTGGTGCAAGAGCAGTAATATTTGATGGTGATAAAGTTTATTTGATGTTTAGAAGAAAGAAAGGTAAAGAATATTATGTATTACCTGGTGGTGGAGTAGAAATTGGAGAAACTTTAGAGGATACTGTTAAAAGAGAATTAAAAGAAGAGTTTAGTGTAGATATAAAAATAATTGGATATTTAGGTACAGATGTAAATGATCCAGTTATAAATCATTTCTTTCATTGTGAAATATTAAATGGAACTCCTATTTTAGGTGGAGAAGAATTAGAAAATAATTCAGAAGATAACTACTATGAAATAAGAGAGTTAAATATAAATGATATTGATAATTATACTGTTTATGGTAAGGAAATGATTATTAAAGCATTGAATAAGGATTATAAAGATTATGTTTGATGAAATAATAGATATATCTAAATTGCCAACTATTGATTTACACGGTGAATCTAGTGATATAGCAAGTGTAATGATTAATGATTTTATAAATGAAAATTTAAAGCAAAAGAAATATTTTATTGCGATAATTCATGGTAAAGGTAGTGGTATATTAAAACATACTACAAGTGAAACATTAAGGAATAATAAAAATGTATTGGAGTATAAAATATGTTATTTTAATGATGGTATGACATTAGTTAAACTAAGGAGGTAATATGAATTCTTATATTAGGGGAAATATTAGAGAAGTGTTTTATAAAACTGATAAAGGATTTATGGTTGGTATATTTAAAATTAGAGAAACTAATGATAAAGAATTAGAAGAATATGTTAATAGAACTATTACATTTAGTGGTAATTTTCATGAATTAGTAAATGATAGTGAATATAAATTTTATGGGGAAACAACTAATCATCCAAAATATGGATTTCAATTTAAAGTTAATTATTATGAAAAATTAATACCAGAAGAAAAAGATAGTATTATTACTTTTTTATCATCTGGTATATTTCCTGGTGTAGGAGTTAAAACAGCTACTAAAATAGTAGAAAAATTAGGTGATAATACTTTAGATTTAATATTAGAAGATTATAATAATTTACTTATGATACCATCAATTAAAGAAGAAAAAGCAAAGATGATATATGATATTTTATATAATGAACAATTGAGTTATAAAACAGTTTTATATCTGGAAGAAAAGGGGTTTTCTGTAAGTGATTCAGTTAAAATATATGAAATATATAAAGAAAAAACAATAGAAGTAATTGAAAACAATATCTATGATGTAATAAGTAAAGTGTCTGGTATTGGATTTTTAACAATAGATAGAATTGCTTTAAAATTAGGAATAGAAAAAGATGATGAAAGAAGAATACTTTCTTGTATTTTATATGCAATGTATGATTTATGTTTAACTACAGGTAACACTTATGCATCTTTTAATGAAATATATTTAAAAACATATAAATATTTGGATATAAATATAGATATTTCTACTTTTGAATATTATATTTTAAAATTAAATAAGAGTAATGATGTAATAATTTTAGATGATAAATATATATTAAAAAATATTTATGATGTAGAAACATCTATTAGTAATAAAATATCTATATTAACTAAATATCCACCTAAAGAAATTAAGGGTTTAGATGGTGTTTTAGATATGTTAGAAAGTGTATTTGAAATAAAATATAATGAGTTACAAAGGAAAGCTATAAAAAGCTCATTAGAGAATAGAATAAATATAATCACAGGTGGGCCAGGTACAGGTAAAACTACAATAATTAAAGGAATTGTAGAAGCTTATAAACAAATAGAAAAAATTACAGATGATAAATTAATAAATGATATGGTTTTATTAGCACCTACGGGTAGAGCTGCAAGAAGAATAATGGAAGCTACTAATTTTAGCGCTTTTACAATACATAAATTTTTAAAATGGGATAAAGAAACTGATACTTTTCAAATAAATAAATTTAATAAGAGCGATGCTAAGATAGTAATAATTGATGAATCATCTATGGTAGATATATTTTTATTTAATAGTCTATTAGAAGGGTTGAATGATGATGTAAGAATAATATTGGTAGGAGATTATAATCAATTGCCGAGTGTACTTCCAGGCCAAATATTAAAGGATTTAATAGATAGTGATGTAGTGCCTACTATAAAATTAAATTTATTATATAGACAAAAGGAAGATTCATATATTATTAATTTATCTAAAGAAGTAAATGATGGATATTTAAGTGATGATTTTGTGTCTAAAAAAGGTGACTATAATTTTATAGAAGTACCTAAAGATGGAATAAATTCAATTACTTGTGAACTATGTAAAAAGGCTTTAGAAAAAGGCTATAATTACAATCAAATACAAGTATTGATACCGATGTATAGAGGCGTGAACGGCATTGATAATTTGAATAATAAATTACAAGAAATATTTAATCCAAAAGATGAAAATAAAGATGAATTTATTCATAATGACATTACTTTTAGAGAAGGAGATAAAGTATTACAAACCAAAAATATTAATGATTTAGAAATATCTAATGGTGATATAGGTATTATTGATTCAATAACTAAAACTGTTAATAATGTGTCTGCAATAATTAATTTTGATGGTGTTGTAGTTGAATTTAATAAGAAAAATTTTGATGATTTAAGACTTGGGTATGCTATAAGTATACATAAAAGTCAAGGAAGTGAATTTGATTTGGTTATAATGCCTATGGATATGTCATTTAGAAGGATGTTATATAGAAAATTACTTTACACTGGGATTACAAGAGCTAAAAAATCGCTTACATTAGTGGGGGAAAAAGAAGCATTTATATATGGAGTTTCTAGGATTGAAGAGGAAAGTAGACATACTCTTTTATGTAACTTTTTGAAAGATAGTATAAATTTTTAGAATTAGTAAAGACTAATATTGGTATACCAAAGACTATAGAGGTGATTTTATGAGTTTAAAAAATGGAATAATGTATACAATGTTAGGCGGAATGGCTGTTTTAGGGTATTTAAAGTATAAAGATGGTACTCTAGAAAGAACTATTAAGAACATGAAACCTATGATGGAAAGTGCATTAGAAAATCTAAAAAAATAGTCTGTAAAAAAACAACAAAAAAGTTGTTTTTTTTATGCTTTTTATGGCAAAAAATAAAGCATTATGGTATAATTATTAAAGATAGATAGTAAATGATAGGAAGATAGATATGAGTTTGGAAAGTTTAAAAATGGAAAGAAAAGAATTGCGTGAAGATAAAGCAAAGTTGACAGCTTTAAAAACGGCTTTATCCACTCTTAAAGATGACGTAAGTAAACTTGTAAGAATTTTTAAAGAAGCATCAGAATCTATAGCACATGCTGGCGAAATAAATGGAGGACCATTTGATGGAGGAAATACTGAAGAATATGCTGGTGTTATGGAAAAGACAACAGTGGCAATAGAAGGCGCAATTCAATCTGTAGGAAATGATATTACAAAAATTGAACAAAGATTATATATTATTGACATTGAAATAGATAAGGAATTGGCTAGATTAAGCAATACTGATGATCCGAAAAAAACTCAAACTCCAAGAAATAATAAAAGCTTAAAAAACTCTAAGATTATTTATAATACAATTCAATAGGCAAGGAAGTGAACACGGTGGGAAATGTAAATTTATATAAAATTTCCTCTTCTATGTCAATATGCATTTTAGAAAGCATGGAGGTAGAAGATAAAAAGATATATACATATGGGATATTATACAATGATGGTGCTCAAGAAAAGAGATATAGTATATTTTCAGAGTCCAATTTTTTTGATGGTTCAATTAACAATGAAGACCTTGAAAAAATAATTTTAGGGGAAATTTCAAAAAATGAAAATGAAGTTTTTTATGTAGGAGCTATATCACAAAAAGATGGTGAGAAAACTTTTGAAAAAGACCCGGTTATTGAAGAATATTTTGCAGCTGATGTTCAAGGAATAACAGCAGATAATAAAGTGCCAGAAGAGCAAACTGTTTACCAAAAAGAGCCAGAAGAATTTTATTCATTTTCATTGTGGGATGCTACTGCTTTTGATGAAGCTTTAGATAAATTTGAAGCTGTTGAGAAAGAAGATTCATACGGACTTCTTATGGAACAAGTAACAGCTGTGGAAACACTTGTATCTGAAATACCACCTAAATATCATTCTGCTGATGAAGCTCTTGATGCAATTAAGGATATTAATACTGAATATCAAGAAAAAATTGTTGGACTTATTAAAGGATATAAAGAAATAGCTGAAGTGTTAATTAATGCATATGGGAGCGAACATCATTTGATGATAGAACAAAGCAAAATTCACTTGGATACAGATATGGAACAATATCGCGATGAAGAAGATTTCTTAAAAGAACATAAAGAAGTTGATGAAAAATTTCAAAGAGGCGAATATACTAGATTGACAGACTACTTTAATGATTTGGGCGCAATACAAGCACGTTATACTAGAATAAATTATGATGAAGCTGTTGAAATGTATCAAGGCTTAGACGGCACTGATTTTTCAGAAGGATGGAAAAATGTCCTTATGGATGCTACTGGTATGACAGAGAACCAATATAATACTTTAATAAACGGTAGTGAAGATGGATCTAGTGATGCACTTCTTGATTCCCTTGCACGTCAACTTGAACAAGCATCGATTGATGCAGTGTTGAGTGGCAATGAGATGGATATGTCATTTATGTATGAATTACAAAATACTTATTATTCCTCAGAAGCTGGTCAAAGAAAAATTTTGGAAAGATTTATAGATGATAGTAATTGTGAGTATGATGATGCTATTGGTACTACAAATTATATACAATGGTGTATGGCAACGGGACATACACATGACTGGCTATTAAAGGACCTACGTGGAATTCCGCCTATAATAGTGAGATTACAAACGGATTCTAATTTTTCATATACAGAGGAAATATCAGATCCTGAAATTCTTGAGCAATTTAAAGGAGCAGAAAATTTGCCATACAATGTGTATTCAAAAGATGGCAAGTATTATTTGATAAGATATAATGTATACGGAGAAAAAATACTTCACTTTATGGATTACCATTATGGTGATTTGCATCTTTCTGATTCAACTGAAAGAAATGATGGCAAATATATAACGGCATTTTCTCAACAAGGTTATATGGAGGCAGTTGAAAGAAACTATAAAGGTGGTTGGATTGACTCTAGATCAAGAGGACTTTGGGTAGAAGAAAGAGCAAAAGATGCTTGGATGAGTGAACATAAAGATGATCCAAATGCAGAGTATGATTATCAAGTATTGACTGGACAAGTAGATGACGCTGCAAGAATGCAAAAGTTAATAGATAGTGGTGAACGTGAAAAACTTAGTAATTTAATAGCTGAAGCAACAAATGATTGGGCTATAGCACTAGATTCATCATTAGATCCAGTTAGATATGAAGAATTAGATAAGCAAGGTTGTATTTCGAAAGCTGTTAGACTTTCGAATACTGCCCAAAGAGATTATAAAGTTATGAATGGGCAAATAGAAGACCCAAATAGGCTACAGTTATTAAAAAATGAAGGCGAATTTTCATTTGAAGAAATGGTAACGCTATTAAATTCTCTTGAAGGCGGAGATTATTCAAAATTATTTGATAAAGAATATATGGATGCTAATAGGGAAAGAATATTAAGAGAAACTGGGATTGATGAAAATAGATTGTATAATTTCCAAGTGGCAAATGTACATCTTGCTTCAGACTCAAATTTCTTTGAATCAGAAACCGCTAATGATGTTGTTGATACATATTTAACTTGTGTAACAGTTCCTTATGCTACTTTAGCGTGTTCCGTTATTCAGGTTTTAGGTGGTATTTGCAAGTTTGGAGAAAATATTGTGGATTGTGTTAGAACGCTTGGGCATTCTGATACTCTTAGTGGGACAAGAGGCGAAGCTAATACATTTGAATCGGATTTAAATGCGGAGTTTTTTGATAGAATTGATGAGTATTATCCAGATTTTTATGAGAAATACCCAAATATAAGTATGACAGATTATTTAGGGCTCCCAGATAGTTCTTCTATGAGCTTGTATATGGGGGCTTATGAGCTTGCTATTTTACTTGGCGGTGATTTTTCGTTTTTTGATAGAAAAATGCCTCAAACATTAAAGGATAAAGCTTCTGATCAATTTGACACTGCTCAAAAAGTTGCTTATGACTGGACTGGAGCACTTTTAGAAGAATATGTATATGGCCAAAAGTGGTATCAGACAATGGAAGGATATTCATTTGTAAAAAAAGATAATGTTGTTGGCGTAGTATTTAATCAAGTCGGTAATATGGCGATACCAATACTAGTTAGTATGATTCCAGTTGTTGGCCAAGGTTTAAGTAGTGCATTATTATGGATGTCGGCCTATGGTGGTGCAGCTGAGGAGGGATTCCAAACAGGTAATGGATATGATCAGGTATTACAATATGCATTTTATTCAGCTACTACTGAATTAGCTACTGAATGGTTGTTTGGTGGTATTATGGGTTTTGGTACAGGTTGGCTTGATAATGTTTTAGATATTATACCTACAAAAATATTAGGTAAACTTGGTTTGGCAGATAATTTGGCTGCAAAAATTGCTAAAGAATTAATAGTAGATGGTTTAGGAGAAGTAATAGAAGAATGTACAACAGATGTACTTACTCCTTTGTGGAAAAGCTTGACTATTGAAAATGATAAAACATGGGGAGAATTGCTTAAAAGAGATGTAAGTTTGGAGAGCTTATTTGAAACAGCATTAGTATCATTTCTTTCGAGTATGATTTTTGGTGGAATCAATATAGGAAGACAAACAAGGGCATACAATAGAAACATGCAAAATCTTCGTTCAATGACTGAAAATATACCTGGTATGCATGAATATATGCAAGAAAATTCAAGCCGAATTTTGGCTGAATTTATAGGTAGTGGGGCTTCATCTGTAGATATCTTTAATAAAATTATAGAAAAGTATTCAGCTGATATGGCTAAAAATCCTCAATTAGTGGAAGGCATGAAAGCATTGCAACAACAAATGATTGCTGAAAGACAAAAAATGAATGAAAAAACTCTAACAATGGAATATGAGGGTGAATCTCTTCGAATTTCAACAGATAATGTACTTACACTAGCGTCTGCACTAAATATGAAAATAGGAACAGATATAGTTATATCAGAAGATGGAAAAGTAACATTTAAAACATCATTCAAAAAAGGGAAATTTGTTAGAAAAATGCAAGATATGGCTAAAAAGCAGCAAGAAAATCTTTCAAAAGTATATAGAAAAAGAGCATTAAAATTAAGAATGCAAGAAATGACAGGAATATATACTAATATACAAGATGTCATTTCTGAGTTAAGTCATCTAGGTGAAAATTATTATCAGAGAAATACAACTAAAGTTGTTCAGTTTGAATATGATGGTCAAACTTATAGTATTCCACTTAGCGTTGTAACAGAAGTTGTGGGAGATAGTATTTTAAAGAGCAAGTATCATTTGGATGAGCATAGCACAACATTGACTTTTGATGAGGGTTATGTGGGCGATTTTGTAAGCCGACTTTATGAAACTACAGCTAATGCTATGTCTGCTAAAGCGGCAGAGTATAGTAGTGAAGCTGAAAATTTAAGTATGGAAAAAGTTGTTGATTTAATAAGCAATGACTATACTTTGTTTGTAATAAATGATATAGAAGATGTAGAAGCAGAAGGCCAACAATTAACTAGACTAGAAATATTAACGGTTATTAATGGTGTACAAACTACTGTAAATGTATTTGTTGATGGTAAAACAAGCCCATACTTATATGAAGAGTATTTATCAGAGTTACAAGAAAAGATAAATGAAACTGTAGTTGAAACTGGTCAAACAAATATATACCTTGGTGAAGTTAGATTAGGTCTAAAATGGCAAAATATGACTTTTGAAGAAGCATTGAAATATAAACTTGATCCAGAAAAGCAAGCATATGTTGATGGCTTAAATGCATCTGAAGGATTTAAGTCTACAATTGTATATAAGACAAAAATTGGTTCACAGCAACAAGAATTGACTGATCTTGGTAAGAAACATGCAGAGCAAAGAGAAGAATTGGATAGAACAATAGAAGCAGAAAGAAAAGCGTTCGAAGAAAAATATAAAGAACGAATGGAACAAGTAAAAGATGATGAAATAGAAAGATATAAATTAGAAGAAGAAAAGATAGCGTTTGAAAAAAGCTTGAAAGAAAGAGTAGAACAATTACAAGAAGCACAAGAAACAGAAAAAGAAAAAATGTTAAGACGCCATTCTGGAGAATTGCGTATTTTAGAAGCAATTTATGAGGCACAAAAAGGTGAAACAACTGAAGAAACACAAACTCAAGGTCAAACTGAGACTCAAGGTAAGACTGAAGAAGTAGTTCAAACAGAACAAACTCAAACTCAAGATCAAACAGAGGAAGTAGTTCAAACAGAACAAACTCAAACTCAAGGTCAGACTGAGGGAGTAGTTCAAACAGAACAAGAGAAGACTAATGTTCCAGATAGTGAAAGATCATTAGAATCATTACGTGCAGAAAGAGATGCAATTATAAACAAAGACACTTTAACTGCAGAAGAATATAGAAGAGAACAAGAATTAAATTCAATTATAGCTGCTAGAGCAATGCAAGAAAAAGGCGTTAAGGTAAGTAGAAGTAGTGATTCAAGTACTACAACTACAGCATCACAAGAAGTAATGGATTCAGTAAGTATGGGGGCTACTGCTGGAGCTGCCGCTTCAATTATGACAGATGTTGTAAATACATCTCAAACAGCAAGTAATTCAGATGTTACTTCATCTGGACAAACAATAGTCGAAGATATAAATGTTGATGAATTATTAAAATCATTTAATTGGGATTTAAATGAATTAAATAGTATAAAATTGGAATTTGCAGAAGCAATTAAAAATGGAGATATAGCAAGTATTGAAGCTGCTAGAACTAAATTGAATGATTTATTAGCGAAAATGTCAGAATATATATCACAAATAGATAAAGTTGTTAAGTTTGACTCTACAAGTGCAATTACAACTGCTGTTAGAGAGTTTAATAATGCTTTAAGAGAGTTTAATAATTTTGAAGTTGTATCAGAAAATATAAATGATATAAATACATCATACGGAAAATTAATGAGTTCATTTGATGTTGTAAAGGTTGAACTTAATAATGAAATAAGTAAGTTTAATGGTGAAGAAGTAAGCACTGTCACTGATACAAGCAATAGAATAATATTACCTGAAAATCTTTTAACTGAATTTGGAAATAGTAGTACACAAAGCATATTGGAAGCATTACAAAGTGGAAACATATCAGAAAGTATGTTTGGAGATGTAGCAGAGTTTGCTAAATATGTAGTAGAAAACAACATTCAATTAAATTTGAATGAAAATGTAACAAATGTAATAAATATATTAGGTAATATTAAGGAAGGCAATATTTGCCTAAATATGAATGAAGTATTGAATGGAAATGTAGCGCCAATAATTATGCCAGCAACTTTCCGTGGTGTTTCAACTGTAAGTATATTGGAAGCTCTACAAAATGGTACTGTGAATGAAGACATAAGAGGAACTTTAGTACAATTTGCAAAATATGTTTCTAAAAACAATATTCAATTAAATGTGAGTGAAAATATAGCAAATACGTTGGAATTATTGGTAACTATTAGTAAAAATGGTAATATATGCTTTAATTTAGAAGAAGTTATTAACGAAAATGCACAACCGGTAGTTGTTCCAATACATATAGGTAATATTTCAATTACGCCTATATTGAGAGCATTACAAAATGGAAATATATCAGAAATTAATGTTAGTTCTTTGATAAAAGTTGCTGAATATATTGTTAATAATGATATTCAATTAAATTTAAGTGAAAATGTAACCAATATAGTTAATATACTTGGTAACATGAGTGAAGATTATACTATATTAAATATAAATGAAGTGATAAATGATGTTAATGTGGAGCCAATCGTTATGCCGGCTACATTTGAAGGAGTGGCACCTAGTCAATTAATTGAAGCTTTACAGAATGGAACTATACCTTCAAATATGTATTATGGAATTTCCGAATTTTCAAAATACATAGTACAAAATAATATTCAATTGAATTTAAATGAGAGCACCATTGAAGCATTAAATAGGTTGGGTAGTATTTCTGAAGGAAGTATTTGTGTAAATGTTAATGATGTTATAAATAATGGAGTAATGCCTATAACAGTACCAAATCAAATAGTAGTTGGTACAAAAACAATACAAACTTCAAAAATAATTGATGTATTAAGTGAATCTAGTAGTATTTATAGTGCAATGGTTTCCGAATTTGCTGATATTAATAAGAATAATATACATGAAGTATTGAATGCTTTCTTTGGTAATAATGAATCATTAAAGGCTTTATATAGTGATTCATTAAAGTTAATAGAGCAATGTGAAAATTCATTTATTTATCAAGATAATAATAATAATTATATATTGTTATCTAAGGAATTCATGGGTGTTAAAACTTCAGATATAGTTGATTTAATAACTGGAAAAGATATAAATATTGTAAATAGATATATTAATGCAGATGTACAAACAAGATTAGAAATGGCTGAAAGAATAAAAGCATTTGAAAAATATGCTAAAGAAGTAAATCCTAAAGCTGACTTAGCAATAAAAAATCAAATAATTGAAAAATTAACAAGAACGGTAGTCGAAGTTACAGATGTTGAAGTTAGAACTCCATTACAAGGAATGTTCGAAAGAATGAGACGAATTCAAGGTCAATATGGTGCTAATCAGGGAATTGTTAGGGATTTGATTCAAAGATTAGGAGTTAATGATGTAGTAAATAGTTTATTTGGTGAAACAATAAAGGTTGAAGATTTCATGAAAGTACTATCTGAAATGAATATAGATGAGCAACAATTGTTAGATATGATAGTAAAACCAGATCCAGATGGTATTATAAGAAATGTCGATGGTCAAGTATTTGCTA
>JAFRQS010000019.1 GCA_017428495.1 Bacilli bacterium
ATCAAATCCTTGAAATACAGCTTTACCAGATTCATACAAAGTAACAACAGTACCACCATCATCAGCTTGTAGTATCGCATAAGGTGGCGTTTTTTCTCTTTTAAACTCCGAAAAATAATCTACCATCATTTCTTTAGTCTTATCAGATACAACCAAAACCTTAGTAATAACTTTGTTAGCCATATATTAACACCTCTATATTTATTGTACCAAATTTCTAACGAAAAGTCTTCTCTTTTAGATAATTTAATAAAAAAAGATGTAATTTCTATGCTATTATATATAGCAATAACCTTCCGGCAAGTTGGTTAGAAATCACATCTACTTATATATTACCATAAATTGTGATTTTTTAAAACCATCTTTCGGAAAGTTAAATTAGAAAGAGAGGTTTTTTACATGAATAATTATGTAAATCAAAACAAATGGATTAAAAAGGTTGAAGAAAATTTAAAATTAAGAGGAAGGAGTGAAAAAACATTTATTAATTATAAAAGTGCATTAGTTAGATTTTTTAATTATTATAGTGAAGAAACTAATATTAAGAAATTAAAGGAAGAAGATATAATTAATTTTCTTAATAACGAATATATAAAACCAAATCGAAGCAAATATACTTATAATGTTGCCATAGCCGCAATAAGGTTATTATATTTAGTGTGTTTTAATATTACTTTAAATAAAGTATTATTACCATCAAGTAAATTAACTAAAAGAATACCTGCATTTTTACCAAGAGAAAAGTTTATTAAAATTATCAATGAAGAGACAAACTTAAAGCATAAATGTTGGTTGATTCTTTCATTTTGTTCTGGACTTAGAGTGGACGAAGTGTCTAGAGTAAAAGTTGAAGACATTAATTCAAAAGAACATAAACTTAAAGTATTAGGTAAAGGTAATAAAGAAAGATATACCATTCTCCCTGATGTTACTATTAGACTATTAAGATTGTATTGTCTTCAAAATAATATTCGTTCTGGATATTTATTTCCTGGAATAAATAATAAAGAAGTAATAAATTCTAAAACAATTATTAATTATTTTTCCGTTATTAAATATAACTATCATTTAGATTATAATATTTCATTTCATTCTCTTAGACATGCATTTGCAACTTACTATTTAGCTAATGGTGGCTCACTACTTGCACTACAATCTATGTTAGGGCATACTAATCTTAATACTACCACTATTTATCTTCATTTAGCCCAAAACTTTAATGAATTGGCAGGCATTAAGTATGTCTAAATATATGATTAGAGATATATTTAAAACATTTGGACCTAATTACATTAAAAACCATAATCTATCTAAGGAAGAATGGAAAGTATATAATGCAATTATAAACTGTGGTACAAGTAAATTGGGCTATCATATATGTACTTGTACTGAATGTGGTGAAGAATATTTTGGCTTTAATTCTTGTCGCAATAGACATTGTCCAATGTGTCAAAATTATGCTAGAGAAAAATGGATAGAAAAAGAATCAAGTTATTTACTAGATACAAAATATTTTCATATAATTACAACAGTACCTAGTGAATTAAATGAAATAGCTATGTACAATAAAATGATATTTTATAACATTTTATTTAAAGCTACATCTGAATCAATATTAGAACTAGCTAATGATCCAAAATGGTTAGGTGCTAAAGTTGGTATTACATCCATACTCCATACGTGGGGACAGACTATGGAACTACATCCACATATTCACTCAATTGTTACTGGTGGTGGTTTAAGCAATAATAAATGGCTGACATGTAAAGAAGATTATTTATTTAAAGTACAAGTATTAGGTTCACTATTCAAAAAGAAATTTCTTGCCTGTTTAAAGCATGAATTTGATAATTTAAAACTAAATGATAATATAAATAATATTAAATCATTTAACAAATTCCTAGAACCATTATATAACAAAACTTGGATTACATACATTGAACCACCTAAAGGAGATGCTACAAATGTTGTTGAATATGTAGGCAGATATTCATTTAGAGTGGCTATATCAAATCAAAGAATCAAAGATATATCTAATGATAAAGTAACTTTTGAATATAAAGATTATAAAGATAATTGTAAAATTAAAGAAATGACTATTACTGGTGAAGAATTTATAAGAAGATTTTTTCTTCACATACTTCCAAATAATTTTACAAAAATAAAACATTATGGTCTTTTAGCTAATAGAGATAAAAAGAATTGTATTAAGTTATGCAAACTACTTATTTCAAGAACTATATGTAATGAATTTATTGTTAAAAAATCTAGAGAGTTCAAAGAATTTATATGTGAAAAATGTGGTAATAATAAATTTTATTACTCTTTTGAATATAATAACAACCGACTCTGTACGTGTTAAATCAGTTAATATCACAATTTCGAGAGAAACTACTCTCATGGGGTAAGGGGAACTCTATCTAAAATTAAATAAATTATGAAAGTTAAACACCTATTAATAGCAATAAGGTTAAGAAAAGTGTTCGCTAATTAGAAAAAGAGGAAAAATACTATCCCCTTATATAGTGTGACTTTTAGTTAGAAACTAGGTACAATAATTTTATAACACATTTTTCGTATGCTCAAAATGTGCCATAAAATACTAAACATTATATCATAAGTTTTTATAGTATTTGTAAAAAACTATGGGAACAAGGATCACTGTACTTGTATAACCTTATAAATAAAGGCTTTGCTTATCTCAAGATACTGACTACATACGTTTTATATACGTATGTAAAACGTATGTAGAGGCTATTTTTGAAGAAAAATTACAACTTTTTAGAAAAATAAAAAGCCCACATTTCCTTTATTTATGGGCTTTTGTGAGCTATTTACCACAACATTGTTTATATTTTTTACCACTGCCACATGGCGTCCATTTAAAACTACCGTGTAATTTTTTCCTTTTAAAGTGGGCTTTATTACTCAAAAAGTTGAATAGTTTACTCATAAATTGTAATAAAGTTATGTCTATTTTTCTAACATTGCAGTTTAAGCGTATCTAAAAACGTATCTAAACTTATTGATTTAATGTATCGTAATATCTTAATATTACGATGTATTATTTTTTATTTTTAAAATGAAAATATGATA
>JAFRQS010000020.1 GCA_017428495.1 Bacilli bacterium
AATAAAAAATATTAATATAATCAATATTTATTGCTTTATTTTTATTAAATTATTATTTAAATGAATTATTTTAATTAAACTTTCAAATGAAAATAAAATAAAATCCTTAAATAGTTTATTCATTCTTTTTTTCCTCAGCTTTTTTATTATGAATCATATCTTCTCTTGAATAGTATTTTTTCTTTATAGCATCAGGTATTTTTGTTAATTCTTCATAAGGGAATCTTCTTAATAATTCCCAAGCTTTATCAAGTGAATCCTCAATAGATCTATTTTCATATCTATCTTGAGTAATATAAGTTTTTTCAAAAGCTTCTAAGAAATCAATATATCTAATTTCTTCTTGTGTTAAAGCTTCTTCACCAACAACTGCTTTCATTTGTTGGTTATCTTTACCAATAGCATAATTTGCATATAATTGGTTAGAAACCATAGGATGATCTTCTCTAGTCATTCCCTTACCAATAGCACTTTTCATTAATCTACTAAGGGAAGGCAATACATTTATTGGTGGATAAATATTTCTCGAATGCATTGTTCTATCAATAAATATTTGGCCTTCAGTAATATATCCAGTTAAATCAGGAATTGGATGAGTAATATCATCACCAGGCATTGTTAAAATTGGAATTTGAGTAATAGAACCATTTATACCTTCAATTCTTCCTGCTCTTTCATAAATTGTTGACAAATCGGTATACATATAACCGGGGTAACCAAAACGACCGGGTACTTCTTCTCTGGCTGTTGATACTTCTCTTACAGCATTTGCATATGATGTCATATCAGTCATAATTACTAATACATGTAATTCTCTTTCATAAGCTAAATATTCAGCTGTAGTTAATGCTAATTTTGGTGTAATAATTCTTTCAATAGCTGGATCATTTGCTAAATTCATAAATAATACTGTATGCTCCATAGAACCGTGCACTTCAAAATCTTTTTGGAAAAATCTTGCAGTTTCTAAATTTACACCCATTGCTGCGAATACTATAACGAAATTATCTTCACTATGATCTAATACATCTTTCCCTTTAACAAGTGAAGCTTGTCTACAAATTTGAGCACCAATTTCATTATGTGGAAGACCTGAAGCAGAAAATAAAGGAATTTTTTGTCCTCTAGCAATTGAATTCATACAATCTATTGCTGATATACCTGTTTGAATCATTTCTTGTGGATATGCTCTTTTGCAAGGATTAATTGGCTGACCATTTATATCACGAAATTCTTCAGCTAAAACACTCGGACCTCCATCTATTGGTAATCCTGAACCATTAAATGAACGACCTAACATTTCTTCGGATATTGGCATTTTTAATACATCACCAGTAAATTCAACATAAGTATTGACTACATCGATATTTTGAGTACCTTCAAAAATTTGGACTACTGCCCTGTTTCCATTTATTTCTAAAACCTGACCACGACGAACAGTTCCATCTCCAAGACGAACATTTACAATTTCTGAATATTTTGGAAATTTTACATTATCTAATATAACTAGAGGACCTTCTACATTCATAACTGTTTTATATTCAATACGAGGATTTATTGTTGTATCTGCTGACATTATTAAAAAT
>JAFRQS010000021.1 GCA_017428495.1 Bacilli bacterium
AAATCAAAGCAAAAAGGATTTTTTGCAATATATCACTCTAATTGTGAAAGCACAGTACCACTAATATTTGAGAGAAATTTTAGTGATAGAGATAATTCATTTGATGGTAAACATTTTGTTGCAGGTAATGATGATAGAGTTGATATAGAAGATGTCATTTGTAATAAGGATTTAGTTAATTCTTATATGAATGATTCACTAATTGAAAGATTAGAAAGTAATAATAAAGAAATGTCAAAATAGGGGCTACACAAAGTAGCTCCTTTATTAATTCAAAGAAAGGGTGAATATAATGAACAAATATTTAAATGTATTAGCCATCAATCAATTAGAAGGTGGAACTTATACAGTAGATACTGTATTAAAAGTAATTAAACAAATAACTGATTGGGCATTAGCAGTTGGTATATCACTTGCAGGAGTTGCACTTGTTGTAAGTTTTATAATGTATGCCGTTGTTGATGTAGATCAAAAACCAAGAGTAAAGACAAGAATATTACAAACTTTACTAGGAATATTTGGAATAATTTTAGCAATTTCATTAGTTAATATTATAATTAGATTATTCACATAGGTGTATGCTTTATGATGACAAAAGTTTTTGATTTATTAAGAAGTCTAGGTTGGTATTTAGTTCATTTTATATATGACTTAATAGATGGACTTTTACAAATTATAAAAAAATTAAATGCTTTTGATATAATCAATTCATTGTCAAATAATCAAACATTTAGAAGTTTTTATACAGGTGCTATGGCAATAGCAGTAACCTTATTTGCATTATTCATAATATGGAAATTTGTAAATAAATTACTTGATCCTGATGAAGAAACAACTTTTAAATATATAATGATGGAAGTAGTAAAATGTGGAACATTAATCATGATGTCCACATTTCTATTTGTCCAAGTATCTAACTTTTCTATAACACTTTCAAATTACACAGGTAATTTATTTGAAAGCAGTACGAATAACAAAATGAGTGATACAATGCTCACAATGTTTATATCGTATAGAGATGGTTATAAAAATAGTGATAAGTTTGATGAGAAAAAAAGTATTGCAGAGTTAGTATCTAGTGGATCATTTAATGATGATGAATTATATATATCAAAATATGTAACGAAATCACGAATAATATTATCTGATGAAAAAGATTATAAATATGATATTAATTGGATTATGGCTATCCTTTGTGGTGGCTTTTTCTTATATAGTTTATTCTTTGCAGGAATAATGCTCGGTCGTAGGCAAATAGAATTTTTATTCTTATTTTCAATAGCACCGATAGTATTTGCAACTAGTGTAGGAAATAAACAAAGGAGAGGTGCAGTAATAGAACAATTAGTATCATTAGCACTCCAAAGTGCAGTAGTTATGTTAATAGTTAGTTTAACAGTTATGGTAATGCAAGAAATTGCATCTACAACTTTCTTTACTAATACATTTATGAACTTAACTACAAAATCACTTTTATATTTAGGATGTGCAACATTTATTCTAACAGGTAGTCAAGTAATAAATAGATTTATTGGTGCAAATGTAAGTGCAGCAAGTGGTAGAGAACAATTAATGTCATTAATGGGTTATGGAAAAATGGCAGGTATTGGTGCAACACTTGGAGCAGGAGCAACAATAGGTGGAGGACTTTTAGCAACAGGTGCAGCAATGAAAGGTGGAAAAGCA
>JAFRQS010000022.1 GCA_017428495.1 Bacilli bacterium
GCACCTCTGGTGTATCTGTTGTCACGCCAGTGGCAGTGCAGAGTAGCTATGTGCGGAGAGGATAAACGCTGAAAGCATATAAGTGTGAAACCTTCTTCAAGATGAATTTTCCCATATGTATATAGTAAGACCCCAGTTAGACTAACTGGTTGATAGGCTAGAAGTGGAAGTTTAGTGATAAATTGAGCGGACTAGTACTAATAGGTCGAGGATTTAACCCTATCTAATTTGTTGCAACCCATGTTATCATGTTTTCAGAGAATTAATTTTCTCTATATATTGTAGTGGTGATGATGGCTAAGTGGATCCACCTGTTCCCATTCCGAACACAGAAGTTAAGCACTTATACGCCGAAAATAGTGAATGCTAAAATAGGGAGTTGCCACTCTTTTTTTTTGCAAAAATTTATAATGCATGATATAATACCTCCCATATGGAGGTTTTATTATGATATATTTTGAAAAGCATAGAGATGGTTCAATTTCTAAATGGAATATAACTTTTGATATAGATGACTTGGAAATCATAAAAAAGCAAGTTATGGAAAAATTTCATAAAGTTATACATCATGAACATGATTTAGATGAAGACATCGCAAAGGCAAGATTAGAATCTAAAAAGTATCATAATTTTACTATGGTAAAAAACCTTAACTCTGAGACATATCACGTCACATATGATGAATATGAATATCCAAGATTAGTATATTTAATTGAAGATCTATTGTGTGGAGATTTATCTGCTATTTCAAGTATAGAAAGTCCAACTGAAACTGGTCAAAGAAAGTATAATGAAAGGATAGAAACATTAGCCGATGAAATAGATACTATTGATAATTTTGATACGGATAAAAAAATTAGGAAATTAGAAGAATTAAAAGTAGCAATAAGAGAATCAAATATTAATAAATCAGAAAAGAAGTTATCTAAGTATTATGAGATGACTCAAAGTGTCATAAACAGATATTTAATTGCACACTTAGAGCCTGAAGAAGTTGAAAATATTGAGAGCTTTTTTGATATGTCTATACCTGAAATTGTTAAAGCAAAGCAGAGAAGAATATTTTAGATACAAATAAAAATGAAATTTAATTTCATTTTTTTTATGTTTATATTGTATTAAAAAATTATTTTTATTATAATTAAAATAGGTGATTGATATGGATTATAAGATAACAACTAAATCAGAAGAAGAAACAATGGAAATAGCAGAAAATATGGAATCTGAGAAATTTCCTAATATGGTTATATGTTTAATAGGGGACTTAGGAAGTGGTAAGACAATATTTACAAAAGGTTTTGCTAATTCTTTAGGAATAGATGAGAATATTACTTCTCCAACATTTAATATTATTAAAGAATATACTGGTGGAGAAATGAATTTATATCATATGGATTTGTATAGATTAAATGGAGATGTTAGAAATCTTGGATTAGATGAGTACTTTTCTAAAGATGGTATAGTAATAATTGAATGGGCTGATATGATAGAAGATTATTTGCCAGAAGAAAGATTAGAGATAACATTTAAAATAGTAGATGAAGATACTAGAGTATTAATATTTAAACCATATGGAGAGAAATATGAAGAGTTATGCGAGGCGATCTTGTGATAACTCTATTTATTGATACAAGTACAGAATATCTTACAGTAGCATTAATAAAAGATGATAAAGTATTAAAAGAAAATACTATATCATCTAGTGAGCATTCAAAATATGCAATGACTGAAATAGAAAAATTATTTGATGGTACTGATATAGGTAGAAAAAGTGTAAATAAGATAATGGTTACTAATGGGCCAGGATCTTTTACAGGAGTAAGAATAGGTGTTACAATTGCGAAGACATATGCATGGGCATGTAATATTAATATAATACCTATATCTACATTAAAGGCATATGCGTTGTCTTATAGTGGTTATAATTATTATGTACCATATATAGATGCTAGAAGAGGATATGTATATGCATCTATATATGATAAAGATTATAATGAAGTATTAAAAGATTCATATATATCATTGGAAGATTTATTAAAAAAATGTGAAAAATTATCTAATATTGCATTTATAGGAAAAAGTGATAAGAAAGAAATACTTCCTAATAAATTAAATATTTTGAATATATATAATTATTATAAAAATGAGAATGGTATAAGTCCACATGCTTTAATACCAAATTATTTAAAAAAGACTGAGGCTGAAGAAAAGTTTGGTGATATAAATGATTAGAGAATATAATGAAAGTGACTATAATGCGGTAAATGTATTAGGAAGAGATATAAATCCTGATTATTTTATTAAGTTTAATTCAGTTTCTAAGTGCTTTGTATATGAAGAAGATGATGAAGTGGTTGGATTTATACTTGCAGATATATTTGATGATAGAGCAGAAATAATTGATGTAGCAGTTGAAGTAATGCATAGGAATAATAAAATTGGCGATAAATTAGTAAAACATGTAATAGAATTATGTAAAGAAAAAGGTTGTAATGATATTACGTTAGAGGTAAGAGTAAATAATGATGCTGCTATTAAATTATATAAAAATAATGATTTTAAAATAGTGAGTATTAGAAAAAAATATTATTCAAAAGGAACAGTAGATGCTAATTTAATGCAAAGAAAGTTGTGATAGAATGGATGTTTATATTTTAGGAATAGAATCCAGTTGTGATGAAATGAGCGCAAGTATTATTAAAAATGGTAATACTGAAATAAAAACTATTGTTTTATCACAAATGGATATTCATAAAAAATATGGTGGTGTAGTACCTGAAATAGCAAGTAGATGTCATATTGAAAGTGCTACTATGGTATTAGAAGAATTATTTGAAGGTATAGATTTAACAATGAATGATATAACTGCTATAGCAATAACTTATGGACCTGGATTAATTGGATCTTTGTTAGTAGGATTGCAAATAGCTAAAACTTTGGCATTTGTATATAATAAACCACTTGTACCAGTGCACCATATAGCAGGACATATATATGCTAATAACTTAGTAGAAGAAATGAAATTTCCACTAATATCATTAGTAGTAAGTGGTGGACATACTGATATTATATACATGAAAGATCATTTTGAATTTGAAAAAATAGGTGGTACATTAGATGATGCTGTAGGAGAATGTTATGATAAAGTTGCAAGAGTATTAGATCTTCCTTATCCTGGAGGACCACAAATAGATAGATTATCAAAAGAAGGTAATGATATTTATAAGTTACCACTTCCTTTAGATGATGATTCATTTAATTTTAGTTTTAGTGGTTTAAAAAGTGCAGTTATAAACTTAGTTCATAATGAAGAACAAAGAGGTAATGTTATAAATAAAGCAGATCTTGCTACAAGTTTTCAAAATACAGTTGTAAAAATAATAACTAAAAAAACAATGAAAGCAATAGAAAAATATAATGTTAATAAATTAATAATGAGTGGTGGTGTAGCAGCTAATAAAGCACTTAGGGAAAAGTTTGAAACTTTATGTAATGAAAATAATATAAATTTTTCTGTACCACCGATTAAGTATTGTACAGATAATGCTGCAATGATAGCTACGGCAGGTTATTTTGCATATATAAAAGGGTTAAGAAGTGATATGACATTAAATGCTGTTGCTGTTGATTCTTTATATAATTATGTCAATAAATTTAGAAGTAGTGAATAATTACTACTTTTTATTTACATAAGGAGGAATTATGAAAAAACTCAGTCCAAATAAAAAGGCGTTTATAGCTTTATCTGCATGTATAATTATTCTTACGTCAATAAAATTCAATAATTATCAATATTCTCCTAAAATATCTTATAATGATAAATATAATCCTGGTAGTGAGGAGCCTTTTGGTACTTATAGAAAAGGGAACATATATATAGGGGATCAGGAATTTATAGATAGGATATTTGATGAATCTACAGATGATGTATATGTAGTAGATTTGAGAGATATGGATAATCCAGATATGGAAATATATAATTCATATGAATTTAGAAATAGGGATGAAATGATGGATATATTGGAAGTGTTGCAAGAATATGAAAGAAGATATCCAACAAATTGGTATAGAACTAATCCTTCAATGATGAATGAGTGGAGGATTCATAATATACTTTATGATATTAGCTTTGAAAGAAGTCATACTAGAGAAGTAGATTTCGATAATTTAGATGAAGAAATATATGATTCTAAGTTGTTGACAAAGATATTTAAAGATTAATAAATTTGACAAATTTAAGCAAAAAATATAAAATATTTATTTGAAAATTTAAGTGGGTGTGTTTATGTTAAAAAATGTATTGAGTGATTTAAAGAATGGTACAAGTCATAGTGTGGAGTATTTGATGAGTAATAATGTGGAGGATACTTTATCAAAAAAGGGTATAAAAATTAGAAAAATATTTTCACCATTACTTAGAATGATATATTTAACTCAAACAAAGTATAAATTAATACGTGAACCATACAATACAAAAAAAGAAGACAAAAAGGGTAAAATATTTATAATTAATCATAGACAAGCTGATGATATAGTATTAGGTGCTAATGCTGTAGATGAACATGCATATATTGTATTTGGTAATGATAAATTAGTGTTAGAAACTAGTAGTGGACTTGGTTTGTGGGCTAATGGAATGATTGCATTAAAAAGAGATAATAAAGTAAGTAGGAAATCAACTTATGATAAGATGAAATATGTCTTAGAAAATGGTGGAAATATAATTATATATTCAGAAGGATACTGGAATTTAGATGATGATGGAATAACTGATGGTATACATGCATCTGATGCACATAATTCTGAATGCTGGTTAATTCAAGATATAAATATAGGTGCTATAAGATTAGCAAAAGAAACAGGGTGCCCTATAATACCTACAATACTTCATTATGATGAAGTTGGTGAGAAAAGATGTTACTCAAAAAGAGGAGATCCTATATATGTAGGTAAAGATGATGATATTTTTGTAAAAAAAGATGAAATAATGGATGAAATGAACACTATATATTATAATTTAATGGAGAAACACTCATTTTATCTTAGAGAAAAATTAGAAAGTGATGGTATATCTTTAAGAGAGAAATGGATAGCATTAAAAAAGGAATTGATTGATGCTTGTGCAATTCCAAGTATTGGATATGAATTAGATTTATTAGATGAAAAAAGAATAGGTAAGGCTAAAGTTAGTAATCCAGTCATTACTAATGAAGAAGCTTTTAAACATCTAGATGAAATAGAAATAAAACCATCTAATGCATATTTGTTGTCTAAACGATTATCAGGAAGAAAATGATAATCGCTTTTTTTTTATTTATGATATAATTAATTTATAATAGAGGTGTTTGTATGTACAATTTATATATTCCTTTGTGTGGATTAATTTTAAGTGTAGTATTATTTGTATTATATAGATATAAAGTAACTGATATAAGAAAAGAAAACAAACTTTACTTTTTTATGATTATTGATACTATTATTATGTGTGTATTTTGCTTGGCGGCAGTATATTTAATATATATTGGACATGATCATAAACTAATTAAATTTACAAACAGAGTAGAGTGCTATGCAATAGTAAATTATTTTGTTAATTTATTAATGTATATAATATGCTTATGTTACAAAAATTCAAAAAAAATAACAATAATCTATTGTGTATCAAATATTATATTTTTCTTTCTAATATTTTTTACACCAACATATTTAGAAGTAACTAATGATTTAACTTATATGGTAACAAGGGGAATGATGGTAGATATTACTTCTGTATCAAGTGGTGTTATGTTATTAGCTACATTCATTCTTTCAATAATTAATAAGAAAAAGTTAAAAGAAAAAATAGCACCTATAATGTTTTTATTAGTATTTATAGTAGTAGTTTTAATATTAAGAGCATTAGTGCCTGAATTTATATGTTTGGAGTTTCTTGCTGCAGTTGCGGCATTAATAATGTTTCATACAATAGAAAACCCAGATTTAAAAATGGTACAAGAATTAAATATAGCAAAACAACAAGCAGAAAAATCTAACCAAGCTAAAACAGATTTTTTATCAAGTATGAGTCATGAAATAAGAACTCCTTTAAACGCAATAGTTGGATTTAATGAATGTATAACAGAGGCAAAAACCTTAGAAGAAGCTAAGGAAAATGCAAGAGATGTTATTACAGCAGCAAATACGCTTCTTGAAACAATAAATGGTATATTAGATATATCTAAGATTGAATCAGGTAAACTAGAACTTACAAGTATTAGATATAATCCTAAAAAGTTATTTGAAGATGCAGTTAAGTTACTAGAACCTAGAATATTAGATAAGAATTTAGAATTTAATGTTAAAATTGCTGAAGATTTACCATATAAATTATATGGAGATCAAACTAACTTAAAAAAATGTGTAATTAATCTTTTAACTAATGCTGCTAAATATACTGATTCTGGTAGTATCAATTTTCAAGTTAATTGTGTAAATGAAGAGGATACTTGTAAATTAATAATAAGTGTTGCAGATACGGGAAGAGGTATAAAACCAGAAAATATTGAAAAGCTATTTACTAAGTTCCAAAGGTTAGAGGAAGATAAAAATGGTACTATAGAAGGCACTGGATTAGGTCTTGCTATTACTAAACAGTTAATAGAACTTATGGGTGGTAAAGTAATAGTACAAAGTGTATATGGTGAAGGTTCTAAATTTACAATTTATGTAGCACAAGAAATAATTGCTAAAGAACCTAGTGTAGAAAAAGAAATTATGACACCAGTAATAGATAACAAAGAACTAAAGTTTGAAAATAAAAAGGTATTGGTAGTAGATGATAATAGTTTAAATATAAAAGTAGCATGTAAATTATTAGAAAAATATGGTTTAAATATTGATACTGCATTAAGTGGTGCAGAATGTATTGAAAAGGTAAAAACTATTACATATGATTTAATATTAATGGATGATATGATGCCTAATATGAGTGGTACAGAGACATTAAAAGAATTAAAAAAAGATCCTAATTTTAAAACACCTGTAATTGCACTTACAGCTAATGCATTAGTAGGAATGAGAGAAAATTATTTAAAAGAAGGATTTTTAGAGTATCTAGCTAAGCCTATTAACAAAGAAGAATTAGAAAAATGTTTAAAGCACTTTTTGTTAGATAAGAGAAGAAGTCCAATAAATTTTGATGATACAGAATCTTATGTATTAGATTTTGGGAATAGGAGTTAATATGAAATATGTATTATTAGATTGTGATTATACCGAAAGAGAAGATTATAGATTAAATAAAGATATAAGTGAAGATGAAATAAGAGCAAAAGAGGCTACTGAAAAGTTTGTGGAAAGTATAGTAGAGTATTTAAAGAGGATAGAAGGTTATGAATATGTAACAGAAGTTATTCTTGAACCATTTGTAGAAAAAAATTCGGCATTAGAATTACTTCATGAAGATGGAGATAAAGAAAAAGTAAAAGTATTAGATGATATGGTATATGCAACATGTTTAGTAGAAGGTGATAGCGAAGTAGTAAATAGAGGATTAGATGCTATTGCAGAATCAGTAGTGTCACTATCTTCTCTATATAGTAAATTAGAAGAAGCAGGGCTTTCTTTACCAGTAGTAAGTACAAGTGATTTAAGAGATGATATAGTAAGTGACAGTTTATTAAAAAGAGAGAATTTACTTACTAAAGGTAAAAGAAAATAGAATTAGTCAATTTAACTAATTCTATTTTTTATTTCTTTTTTAGTGTTAAGTAATATATTGAACCTTCATCTAAAGTTGGTGATGTTAGTTCTAACTCTTCATCAATATGTATCTCAAAGCTAGTTTTTTTGCTTCCTAAATCAATGCCTTTTTTGTTATCTGAGAATGGTTCTTTTGTTTCAATTATAATGCTATTATTATTAATTTTTTTGATTTCAAATGATAAGTCGTATATAGAATTCTTATTGATAATATATTCTTTTTCTAAAATCACATCATATTCTTTAATTGTTTCCTTTGGCTTATAATTTTCTGTCCATCCTGACCAGCTAGATTCTTTAATTACTAATTTGAAATTTTTATTATTAGCTACTTTATATCCAATTATTGCAGCAATAATTATAAGGACTAACAAAACATAAATTACTATCTTTTTCATTTTATCACCTCCATATTTATTATATCATAGGCAAATGTATATGTATATAATTGTATTTTACATTGTTTGTCATTTATACTATTGTTATAATATATATAAGAAAATTTATATGAATAATATTTAATGATTTACTTTAGAATTTTTAATTTTGAAACTTTTTAATAATTTTAAAGGATAATTATAATAGGTGATGATATGACTAGTCAAAATAACCTAAAACAATTTAATAATATATATGAAGAAACTTATTCTGATATATTAAAGTATGTAATAATAAAGTGCCATAATATTAATGATGCTAATGATATTATTCAAGATACTTATTTAGAATTTTGGAAAATTTTAAACAAAAAAGATATTGAAAAAATAAATATTAAAAGCTATTTAATAGGTATTGCAATAAACAAAATAAAAAAACATTATACATTAATTGATAGAATAAGAACTATTTCTATATTTAGTGACAACGAAATACCTATTAAGAGTAATATAAATATAGAAGATTTAATCATTAAAAATAATGATTGGGATTTAATATGGAAATATATTAAAAATAAGAAGAATCAGGATATTCCTAAAGTATTTTATTTATATTATAAATTAGAATTATCTATTAAAGAAATATCAAAAGAATTAGAAGTAACTGAATCATATGTAAAAAATTTAATTTATAGGACATTAAAAGAATTAAGCACTACTTTTGGAAAGGAGTGTGAATAATATGACTAATAAAGAAAAAATTAAAAATATTATTGATAAAGATTTTAATAAGAAAAATAATTATAATGAAATAATTAATAAAATGAATAATAAACCTGATTATTATTATTTACTTGTACCAGTATGTATAGTATTAGTAGTATTTATATTTTATAAGAATTCTAAACCGGAAATGTTAAAAGGTACTTTCAAAACTACAACTAATGATAATATAATTATAAATATTAATGATATAAATGTGATTTCAAATTATAATTTAAATAACACTAGTAAATCATCAAATAATTATATAGATAATTATTATTCTATACCTTATTTTGATGTATTAAATAATTTAACTATACCAAAAGATTTTGATAATAAGGATTATTTTAGGGTTAAATTTAAGGATAATAAAATTAATAATTATGAGTATTGGTGTTTTAATACTAAAAATAATAGAAGAATAATAATAGGTGTATCAGATAAAAATATACCAATAGGTAATATTGATATAAGTATTGAACAACCAAATATATCTAGAATTAATTTTACTAAATTAGAAATATATAGATATAATAATTCATTTGTTGCTAAATTTAATTATAATGGATATAATTTTAATGTAGAATCTAATGATATTACTGAAAAAGAATTTATAGATTTATTAAAATCAATAATAAAGGAGTAAATATGAAAAAGATAATATTAAGTATAGTAGTAGTATTAATTATATTACTTATAATACCAATAGGAATAATTAGATTAAAAGATGGTGGATCTACAATATATAAAGGATTAATTTATAATATTACAAAAGTACATGCTCTTAATGAAAATATTCCTGGTGGATATGAAAAAGGTTTAAGAGTAGAAATATTTGGTATGCAAATCTATAATAAAACAAATCGTGTATATAAAAGTATAGATAAATTAGAAGGACCTATTACATTAGTATTAAAAAGTGGTACATTAACTAATGAAAGAGCTACTTTTATTATAGAAAACAATTCAGAAGATACATATACATATGGACCAGATTATTATATTGAAAAATATGAAAATAATACTTGGAAAGAAATAAAATTAGATACTCCTTTAACATGGAATTCTATTATAATTACATTAAAACCAAATGAAAAGAAAGAAATTAATATAGATTTTACTTTTGGTTATGGTAAGTTAAATAATGGTAAATATAGATTAGTAAAAAAAGTATTTAAAAATGATATTACTATGTATATAAATGCTGAATTTATAATAAGTGATAAGAAAGAGGTACTAAAATTAAAAAGTAGGCAAGTATTAAATATAGAGTTAGAACCAAATGAACCAAATATTAAAAAAGAAAATTTTAAATATTTAAATTTACCTGAAATTAAAGAAAAACAATATGATAATGATATTAATTTAAAAGTATTTACTAATTATATAAATAAAACATTTAATATTAAAATAGATAGTAAATGGAAAGTGTTTGTTCATTATTATGATGTTAATAAAACTGTAGGTATGGTAGAATTTTATTATACGATAGAAAACATTGATACTAATAAGAGTATTATATTCAATTTAAATAATGGTATAGTAGATATAGTATATTATAAATATCTTGATAAAAAAGTAGATGAAAAAGAGTTATTAAATAGAATAAAAATATTTAGTAACAAATATGTTCAAGAGAAAAAAGTATTAAAAAATGATGAGAAATTTTATGACGAGGCAACTAAATATGTATATTATTATGGAGTAGATAAATTAGTATATTCATATCAATTGTTTTTCAAATATGGAGAATTAGGTGTAATAAATAATGATTATGGTACAACATATATAATCAATAAAGATGGAAGTATTGGTGATAAATAATGAATAAGAAATATTTAATAGTAATTGCAATAGTAATTATAGGTTTATTATTTATAATAACACCTGATAAAAAGAAAGTAGTAATAACTGATGAAGAGTTAAAAGAAATGGAAAATAAAACAGTTAGTTGTATTGAAACAAAATTAAATAAATATATTAATAATGGTAAAGAAATATTATTAAGTGATATAACTGATAAGAAAGATAAAATAGAATATTTTAAAGCATTTGATGATGGAAATAATTCATATATTATGTTTAAAGAACATAATGGTACGTATGAATATGAAGTTATGAGAGATTTTGATTTGTACTTTATAAATAAATATGATATATATCAAAAATTTAATACTAATTATGGTATGACTATTTTAATACACACAGAAAATAATGATATAAGTTATGATGAGTTAATAGGTAGTTGTACTGCTAAATTACCTATAGAATATAGGACTGAAAATATACCAGTATTAACTATAAATAAATTAAGAAAAACTACTAAAATAGTATTTGGTGATAAAGAAATTACTGATAAGAAAATAATAGATAAATTAATAGATGTAGTAGCAGGTAGTAGTAAGATATTTTATAAGGGAATGAATCATGCATATTTATGTGATGGACCAGCAGAAATGTTAATGTATGATTTTAATAATAAATTAATTGATACTTTATATGTGTTTGGTGATGGTAGAAGATTAATACCAAAGAGTATGTCAAAAGGATGTGAATACTTTGATACTAAAGAAGATTATAGAAAGATAATAGAAGAAGGTACTAATACAATATATCATACTTATGTAGATTATGCAGAAGTATGTGCTTCTGCCTTAGAATTAATATATGAAGATAGCAATTATAAATATTATTTTAGTTGTATTAAAAGTGATTATGTATTAATTAATTTTACTTTAAATAATAGAGTAATGAAATTAAAGTATGCATTAAATAATAATTATATTAATATGGATCAATTAATAACATATAATAATTTAATAATAAAAGAAAAAAAGAATTAGTTATCTAATTCTTTTTTATTTGTGAAATAATAAAATACAATATATATGAAAGGATACTAAGTAAAAATATACCAGTCATAACTAAATTTAAATTAAATACTTGAGAACCATACATAATTAAATATCCAATACCTTCTTTAGATACTAATAATTCACCCATAATAACTCCTATTAAACACATACTTATATTTATCTTTAATGAATTAATAATAGTATTAATATTACCTCTTAATACTAACATAGTATATATTTGCCATTTAGAAGCATTAAAACTTTTCATTAATTTTATTTTATTATCATCTGTACTATTAAATCCATTATATATAGTAATAATACTTATAATTGATGAAATAAGTAATGCCATAACTATAATAGATTTAGTATTTGCACCTATCCATATAATAAGTATTGGACCAAGTGCTACTTTAGGTAAACTATTTAATATAGTTAAATAAGGATCTATTACTTTAGATATAAATTTATTCCACCATAATATACTAGCAATAATAATACCTATTAATAAAGATAATATAAAACTTATTATTGTTTCATAAGTTGTTACTAATATATGATTAAATAAATTATTATTAATTAAATTAATAATGGTTTTATATATTAATTTTGGTGATGATGTTAAAAAAGTATTTATTCTATTTGTATTAGATAGTACTTGCCATATTAAAATAAATACTATAAATATTAGTATTTGAAATAATAATACTAATATTTTTTCTTTTTTTCTTTTCTTTAAAAATAATACATGTTCAGATGACATTTAAATCACCCCATATTTTATTACAATATTCATTAAATTCTTTTTTTAATCTATTCTTAATTGGACTTTCTTTATCATAATCAATTTTATAAATATTAACTATTTCAGCAGGCCTATTTGATAATACTATAATAGTATCAGCCATACTTACTGCTTCTGATACATCATGTGTAACCATTACTGTAGTTTTATTTTCTTTTTTTAATATCTCATATACATCATTAGATATTTTTAATCTATTTTGATAATCTAGGGCACTAAAAGGTTCATCTAGAAGTAATACATCTGGATTTAATATTAAGGTTCTAATAAGTGCTACACGTTGTCTCATACCACCTGATAATTCATTTGGATAATTGTCTTTAAATTCATATAATCCATACGCTTTTAATAAATTTATACAATGATTAATAGTATCATTATTTAAACATTTATTTATTTTAGCACCTAATAAACAATTATCCATTATTGTTAACCATTCAAATAAAGTATCTTGCTGAAACATAAATCCAAATTTTAAATTCTTTTCTTTATTTATTTTTCCATAAGATTTATCTTCTAATCCACATAATATTTTTAATATTGTACTTTTACCACATCCAGAGGGTCCAACAATAGCAATAAATTTATTTTTTTCTATATCAAATGATATATCTTTTAAAGCAATAATTTCACTATTTATAGTATGGTATATTTTACCTAGATTTTTAATTTCTACTAAATTCATATTAATTATAGGTATTATCTACTAAATCATAAAATGAAACTTTTTTCTTTAATTCTTTTGCCATTATCATAATATCTTGTAAATGATCAAATGATTCTTTAGTTAATTTAGTAGTTTCATTCCAAGTATCTTGCTTTTTATATCTTTCTATTGATTTTGCTAAATCTTCTACACTCATATCTATAAAATGACTATGAATAGATTTTGCAATAGTAGTTGAATCATTATCTCTTACAAATTTTAATGCTTTATTTATGGCTTTATTAAAACCTTTAATAGTATCTGGATTATTATCTATAAAACTTTTTCTAGCATTATAAGCGGTATATGGTGCACTTCCACCTAATTCACCAACTGATGCGACTACATATCCATAACCATTTTTTTCTACATCAGTAGCATTTGGTTCAAATAATGTTACAAAATCTCCAGTACCTCCAATAAAAGCTCCTTGCATAGCAGCAAATGCTACACTTGTATCTATTGTGACATCCTTATTTGGTATAACATTATTTTCTCTTAATGCCCATTCTAAAGTCATTTCAGGCATACCACCTTTTCTTCCTCCAACTATAGTTTTACCAACTAAATCACTAGGTTTAAAATTATCTATTTTATTTCTTGATACAATAAATGAGCCATCTTTTTTAGTTAATTGAGCAAATGTTTTTAGATAATCTTTCTCACCACTTTGATATACATATATAGTGGCTTCTGGACCACAAAATCCTATTTCTACATCACCAGATAATACACTAGCAGTAACTTTATCCGCACCTGGTGTCAAGATAAGTTCTACATCTAATCCTTCATCTTTAAAATAGCCTTCAGATAATGCTACATATTGTGGTGTATAGAATATGCTATGAGTTACTTCAGCTATTCTTAATTTTTTATTTTGTTTATCATCTTTTTTAAAGAATATAAAATATGTAAGTAATATTAGAATTAATAAACCCAATATAACAATTCTTTTTTTCATATATTCTCCTTTCAAATTATTATATTCTTAAAATTTATGAGTGTTAATGACTTTAAATAGTGGTATAATTATATATACAATATTTAATGTTTGTTTAATAAAACAATGTTTAATTATATTCGAGGTGAGTATGGAAAAAGAGGCTGAGAGTTTAAGAGTTGGTGTATATGTTGGTAGTTTTGATCCAGTGCACTTAGGTCATAAAAATGTAATTGATTATTTGATAAGTAATAATATTGTGGATAAGATAATAATAATTCCTACTGGAGATTATTGGAATAAAAAATTAAATTGTTCTTTAGAGAATAGAATAAATATGCTTAGATTTTATCAAAATGATAAAGTAATAGTTAATGATACTTTAAATAATTTAAATTATACATATGAAGTATTAAATGAACTTAAAAAAGAATATAAAGATTTATATTTGATAATAGGTGCAGATAATATAAAAGATTTTCATTTATGGAAAAATGTAAATGAAATTCTTAAAAATAAAGTAATAGTACTAGGTAGGGATAATATTAATGTTGAAGAACATATTAATAAATTTGATAAAAATAAATTTATATTATGTGATGATTTTAAAGAATATAATGTATCTTCAACCAAAATAAGAAATTTAATAAAAGAAAATGATTATTCTTTGTTAGACAAATATTTAGATAGTGATATAATAAAATATATTATTGATAATAGATTATATAAATAGAATAAGGAGGAAAGTATGAAAAATAAAGGTTATTTTTTGACATGTATAATTTCATTAGTAATAGGGATAATAGGAACATTGTTTACATTAAAATATTGTGGAATATTAGATAAAGTGGTAGAGATAGATAGAACAGTTAAAACAGTATCTATTAGTGAAAAAGATAGTTTAAAGGAGTCTATAGACAAGATATATAATTCGGTTGTATATATAGAATCATCTAAAAATAATAGAGCAATTGGTAGTGGTAGTGGGTTTGTATATAAAATAGATGATAAATATGGATATATATTAACAAATGAGCATGTAATATCATCAAGTACATCCATTAAAATAACTAATATTAAAGGTGAAGAAGTAGAAGCTACTTTATTAGGAAGTGATGAGTATTCTGATATAGCTGTATTAAGGATAGATAAAAAATCAGCATTACAAGAAGCGATTTTAGGTAGTAGTAAAGATGTAAATTTAGGTGATACAGTATTTACTGTAGGATCTCCTGTTGGCAAAACATATATGGGTACAGTTACAAAGGGTATAATATCTGGAAAGGATAGAACAATAACTACTAATAATAATTATGTTACAGAAGTATTACAAATAGATGCAGCTTTAAATCCTGGTAATAGTGGTGGACCTCTTGCTAATGTAAATGGTGAAGTGATAGGAATTAATTCTCTTAAACTTGTACAAAGTGAAATAGAAGGTATGGGATTTGCTATACCGGTAGAACTTGTAAAAACTATTGCTAATAAATTAGAAAAAGGTGAAAAAATTGAAAGACCTGCATTAGGTGTAAGTATGGCAGATGTTGATAGCACATATTTGTTATATAGAAATGGAATAATATTAGATAATTCTATTGATAAAGGTGTGGTAGTAGTAGAAGTATATAAAGATACTGCTGCAAGTAAAGCTGGATTACAAAAAGGAGATGTAATACTTTCAATAAATAATACCGATGTAGAGAATATTGCATATTTTAGAGCAGAATTATATAAGTATAATGTTGGTGATACTATTACTATTAAAGTATTAAGAGATAATAAAATTAAAGAAGTAAAAGCAAAATTAGAAGCAATAAAAGAAAATAGTTAATATTTTAACTATTTTTTTAATTTGTATGGTAGAATAAATTTAGTAAAGGAGTAATTATGAATCTAGATACATTAAATGAAACTCAAAAGGAAGCAGTATTAACTACTGATGGACCAATTCTTATATTAGCAGGACCAGGTAGTGGAAAGACAAGAGTAATAACATATAAAATTGCTTATTTACTAGAGGAAAATAAAGCTAATCCTTGGGAAATACTTGCTATTACATTTACTAATAAAGCAGCTAAAGAAATGAAAGTAAGATTAGAATCTTTAATTAAAGATGATGTAAGAAGTATGCAAATATCTACATTTCATTCTTTTGGACTTAAAGTTATAAAAGAAAATTATGAATTTTTTAATTTAAATAGTACTTTTACAATATTAGATGAACAAGATAGTATTTCAGTAATAAAGAAAATATTAAAAGAAATGAATTTGGATGATAAGATATATAATCCAAGAACTATTAAAAATAAAATTAGTAATGCTAAAAATGAATTGTTAAATCCCAAAGCATATAGTGTATTTGCAAGAACAGAGGTAGATAAGAATATTGCAAAGGTATATGAAAAGTATGATGATAAATTGAGAAAAAATAGTTCTGTTGATTTTGATGATTTATTATTAATGCCTATAGAGATATTTAAAAAAGATAAAAAAGTATTAGAACATTATCAAAATAGATATAAATACGTATTTATAGATGAATACCAAGATACAAATGAAGCACAATATACTCTTAGCAAAATGATAAGTGAAAAATATCATAATATATGTGTAGTAGGTGATGAATCACAAAGTATATATTCTTGGAGAGGTGCAAATTTTAAAAATATTCTTAATTTTGAAAAAGATTATAATGATGCTAAAGTAATATTACTTGAACAAAATTATAGATCCACAAAAAGGATAATAGAAGCAGCTAATAGTGTAATTAAAAATAATAAAGAGAAAAAAGATAAGCACTTGTGGACTGATAATGATACTGGTTCTAAAATTAAGTATTTAAGATGTTATGATGAAAAAGATGAAATATATAATATTATTAGTGAAATAAAACAATATAAAGAAGAAGGAATACCTTATAAAGAAATGGTAGTATTATATAGAACTAATGCTCAATCTCAATCAATTGAAAGAGGTTTTATAGAAAATACTATTCCATATAAAGTAGTTGGTTCTTATGCATATTTCAATAGAAAAGAAATAAAAGATTTAGTAGCATACTTACGTCTTATTAATAATAAAGATGATGATGTAAGTTTACTAAGAGCTATCAATGCTCCTAAAAGAGGTATTGGTAATAAAACAATAGAAAAATTAGAAGAAAAAGCAAATAATGAAGATACAAGTATATTCAATGTAATAGATAGTGGTAAAGAATTAGTATTTAAAAATTTAATATTAGATATTAATGAAAAAATGAAAGATAAATCATTTGTAGATTTAGTAGAACTAGTATTAGATGAATCAGGATTAAGAAATGAGTATGAATTAGAGAAAACATTAGAAAGTGAAGCAAAATTAGAAAACTTAGAAGAATTTAAATCTATTGCAAAGAATTTTGAAGATTATAATCCAGGTGCTACATTAGAAGAGTTTTTAATAGAAATATCATTAATTAGTGATGTAAAAGAAACTAAAGATAATGATGAAGTAGTAACTCTTATGACTACTCATGCAGTAAAAGGGCTAGAGTTTGATATAGTATTTGTTACAGGATTAGAAGAAGGAATATTCCCACATAGTAATTCAATGTATGAAGAAAGCGAATTAGAAGAAGAGAGAAGATTATTTTATGTTGCAATAACAAGAGCTAAAAAAGTATTATATTTAACTAATGCAAGAAGTAGAGTAAGATTTGGTAAAATTGAATCTAATCCACCAAGTAGATTTATAGATGAAATAAATTCTGATGATATAGAGAAAATGTTTGAAGAAAATAAATCCACTAAAGAAATTAAGATAAATAAAAAAGATAATTTTAATGATGAGGAATTAGAAATAAAAGCAGGAGATAAAGTAGAACATAATTCTTATGGTAAAGGAATAGTAGTAACCGTAGATAGAGGTGTTGCTACAATAGCATTTGCAAATCCTATAGGAATAAAGAAAATACTTACAACATATAAAGGTTTAAAAAAAATAGGAGGTTTTTATGAATAAAACATTACTAATACTTGCAGCAGGTATGGGAAGTAGATATGGAGGATTAAAACAAATTGAGCCAGTTGGACCATTTGGTGAATTTATAATTGATTATTCAATATATGATGCAATAAAAGCGGGTTTTAATAAGGTAGTATTTATTATTAAAGAAGAAAATTATGATTTATTTAGGGAAACTGTTGGTAAAAGAATAGAATCTAAAGTAAAGGTAGAATATGTATTCCAAAATTTAGATAATTTGCCAAAAGGTTATACAATACCAGAAGAAAGAGTTAAACCACTTGGTACAGCGCAAGCGGTTTTATGTGCTAAAAATGTTATTAGTGAACCATTTGTAATGATTAATTCAGATGATTCCTATGGATATGATGCTTATAAATCTATAAGTGAGTTTATTGATAATGGCAATCAATTTGGTTTAGTAGGTTATAATGTAATAAATACATTAACTGAAAATGGTTCTGTAAAAAGGGGAGTATGTTTTACAAAAAATAATAAACTTGAAAATTTAATAGAAAGTAAAGTTGAAAAGAAAAATGGTATTATAGTATGTGAACCAATAAATGGCGGGGAACCTTTTACTATAAGTGATGATACAAAAGTATCGATGAATATGATTGCATTTACGCCTAGAATATTTGATTATATAGAAAAGAATTTTCCTAAATTCTTAGATTCAAATAAAGACAATATATTGAAATGTGAATACTTAATACCAGATGTGTTAGCACTTGGTATTAAAGAAAATTTTTGTGATGTAACAGTAGTAAGTACAACTAGTAAATGGGTAGGAGTTACATATAAAGAAGATAAAGATAGTGTTGTAAACTATATAAATGTATTAATACAAAATGGTGAATATCCAAGTAATTTATGGAATTAATAAAAATAAGTATTTATTAAAAATAAAAGTACAAATAATAGAAATTGCTCTAGCATTTGTACTTTTTTGTATTTAAAATTTAATTAAAATATCATTTTTGTAATTTGATACTATTATATAAATTTGATATATTGCAATTGGATACATTAATCAGATGCACCTTTCATTCTAGATAGAAGGGAGGTGAACTTATGACTAAAAGAGAAAATTCTCTATTACTCATAATAATCCTTTTATTTTTCATAATAATCACCTTATTATATAAATAAAAAAAGCATCTGATTCATTGTGAATCGGATGCTCACCCATAAGGTACATCTGAGTTACAATCAAATGTATCCATTTTTAATTTAACATTAAAATTACTACTTGTCAAATGTATTTATATTACAATAAATATGTTATAATAATTAATGGTGATAACAATGGATATAAAAAAGAGAATAGATGAATTAGTAGATATTATTACAGAGGCAGATTATAATTATCATACTTTAGATAATCCTACAATAAGTGATCAGGAATATGATAAATATTTAAGGGAATTATTTGATTTAGAAGAACAATATCCAGAATATATAAGAGAAGATTCTCCTACTAGAAGAGTTGGTGGGAAAGTATTAGATGAGTTTAAAAAAATAACTCATAAGATACCTATGATGAGTTTAAGTAACGTATTTAATGAGAGCGAAATAAGAGACTTTGATGAAAGAATAAGAAAAGAAGGCATTATTCCAGAATATGTATGTGAACTTAAGATAGATGGACTTTCTGTGTCTTTAATATATGAACATGGTAAATTAATAAGTGGTGCAACAAGAGGAGATGGAGTAGTAGGAGAAGATATAACTGAAAATGTTAAAACTATAAAAACTATTCCATTAAAGATAAATAAAGATATTGATATAGAAGTACGTGGTGAAATCTATATGAGTAAAAATGTATTTGAAAGTATAAATAGAATTAGAGAAGAACAAGGAAAACCATTACTTCAAAATCCAAGGAATGCAGCTGCTGGATCCATAAGACAACTAGATTCTAAAATAGCAGCTCAAAGGAAATTGGATTCATTTATATATCATTTACCTAATCCAGAAGATTATGGTATTAAAACTCATAATGAAGCGTTAGACTTTATGAAAGAACTTGGTTTTAAAACAAATCCAAATAATAGATTAGTAGGTAATATTGATGAAGTTATGGAATTTATTAATTATCATACTTTAAATAGAGATAAATTGCCATATGAAATAGATGGTATAGTAATTAAATTAAATAATATAAAAGAGCAAAAAGAATTAGGATTTACTGCTAAATATCCTAGATGGGCAACTGCATATAAGTTTCCTGCTACAGAAGTATTAACTAAATTAACAGATATAATATTTACAGTAGGAAGAACTGGTCAAATAACTCCTAACGCAGTACTTGAACCCGTACTTGTACAAGGTTCAACTATTAGAAAAGCAACATTACATAATGAAAAATATGTAATAGATCATGATATTAAAATTGGGGATATTGTATCAATAATAAAAGCAGGTGATGTAATACCTGCAGTACTTGGCCCAAAAGTTGAAAGAAGAACAGGTAATGAAATAGATTTTAAAATGATTACTAAGTGTCCTATATGTGATAGTTATTTAGTAAAAAAAGAAGATGAAGCTGATTATTTTTGTCCAAATGAACATTGCCCTGCAAGAAAAATTGAATCTTTAACGCATTATGTATCAAGAGACGCAATGAATATTGATGGGTTAGGAGATGCAATAATAGAGGATTTGTATAATTTAAAATATATATCTAAAATAAGTGATATTTATGATTTAGAAAAATATAAAAAAGATATTATGGAATTAGAAGGTTATGGAGATAAGTCTGTAACTAATATGTTAGAGGCAATAGAAAATTCTAAATCAAATTCATTAGAAAGATTAATATTTGGACTTGGTATAAGACAAGTAGGTAGTAAAACTGCTAAAATACTTGCTAAACATTATTTAACTATGGACAATCTAATTAATACTTCAAAAGAAGAATTAAGTAGTATTCATGATATAGGTGATATAATTGCAGAAAGTATTTTAAAATATTTTAGTAATGATAAAAATATTGAAGAAATAAATAAATTAAAAGAATATGGTATAAATATGAATTACATTGGTAATACAGAAATAGTTAATAATGAAGAGATAACTGGTAAGACATTTGTAATAACTGGTACTTTAAGTAGACCAAGAGATGAAATAAAAGAAATAATAGAAACAAATGGTGGAAATGTAACTGGTTCTGTAAGTAAAAAAACTGATGTTGTAATAGTAGGTAATGATCCAGGTAGTAAATATGATAAAGCTAAAGAATTAGGTATTACTATTTGGAATGAAGAAGACTTAAATAATATATTAAAATGAGGTGTAATATGAAAGTATTAGTAACAGGTGGTACAGGATATATTGGGAGTCATACTTGTGTAGAATTATTAAATGAAGGTTATGATGTAATAATAATTGATAACTTGGTTAATAGTAAAAAAGAAGTTGTTGATAAAATAGAGACTATAACTGGTAAGAAAGTAAAATTTTATGAAAATGATTGCTGTGATAAAGAAGCTTTAAGAAGAATATTTAAAGAAAATGATCATATAGATGCAGTACTTCATTTTGCGGGATTGAAAGCAGTAGGAGAATCTGTACAATTGCCTATTAAGTATTATGAAAATAATTTAGGAAGTACATTATCATTAGTAAGTGTAATGAAAGAATTTAATTGTAATAAGATAGTATTTAGTAGTAGTGCTACTGTATATGGAGATCCTGAAGAATTACCTATTACAGAATTAGCAACTGTAGGAGGTACTACTAATCCATATGGTACAACTAAATATTTTATAGAAAGAATATTAAAAGATGTATCAATTGCAAATAAAGATTTTAGTGTTGTGTTACTTAGATATTTTAATCCGATAGGAGCACATGAATCAGGATTAATTGGTGAAAATCCAAACGGTATTCCAAATAATTTGATGCCATATATAATAAAGGTAGCTACTAAAGAATTACCAATACTTAATGTATTCGGTAATGATTATGATACTAAAGATGGAACCGGTGTAAGAGATTATATACATGTTGTAGATTTAGCAAAAGGCCATATAAAAGCATTAGAAAAAGCAAATAAAACAGTAGGTGTAAATATATATAATTTAGGAACTGGTTGTGGTTATAGTGTATTAGAATTAATAAATACTTTTGAAAAAGTAAATAATGTTAAAATAAATTATAAAATAGTTGATAGAAGACCAGGAGATATTGCAACATGTTATGCAGATCCTAAAAAAGCATATGAAGAACTAGGATGGAAAGCAGAAAAATATATAGAAGATATGTGTAAAGATGCGTATAATTTTGTATTGAAAAATCAGTAACAATAAATATTTTGTTATACTTAGTTAGTAATATTCGAGGAGTAATAATGAAGTACAAAAAGAAGTATGAAAAAAGTAAAAAAATAATAGGAATATTAATCACTGTAATAGTATTATTGACTATATTTATTATATTTCTATATACACATAATCATATATTTTTAGATAATAAAGTATTTGTAAAAAAGGTTAATAAGAAAAAAGTAGAAGTTGTTGAATATTATCATAATGCAGCTCAAAAGTTAGAGTTAAAAAGTGCATATGGCGATAATGACGCATTTCATCCTAAAGTTATAAGTTTTAAAAAGAAATGGAATGGTTATAAGTATTGGATGGTATTTTCACCATATCCAAGAGGTAATGATGGTAAAGAAAATCCACATATTAAAGTTAGTAATGATTTAATTAATTGGACTGAACCGGTTGGGTTTAAAAATCCATTGGATGGTAGGCCAACTAATTATAGAATGGGAGTTAATTATAATTCAGATCCACATCTTGTATATAATTATGATACAGATACATTGGAGTGTTACTATAGATATGTAAATGATTCGAATGATAAAGTAATTATTTATAGAAAAACAACTAAAGATGGAGTAAATTGGTCTAAAAAAGAAGAAATAATATCAGCAAGAAGAAGTAAAAAAGATTATTTATCTCCAGCCATTATTTATGAAGATGGTATATATAAAATGTGGTCAGTAGATAGAGATAGAAAAGTTAAATATATGGAAAGCGTCGATGGATATAAATATTCTAATGAAAGAACCATAAGTTTAAAATATCAATTATCTACATTAAAAAATTGGCATTTAGATGTTATTCATACTGATAAAGGTTATGAAATGATAGTAGTAGCATATACATCTTGGGAAGATAGATTGTCGATGAATTTATATTATTTTAAATCTAATGATAATATTAATTATGATGAAGGAATAGCTATATTAAGGCCTTCAATTAGTTCATGGGATAATAAAGGAATATATAGAAGTAGTATATTGTATGAAGATGGAATGTATTATGTATTTTATTCTGCTATGTCTAGAAAAATGGGAAGAGGAATAGGTATAGCATATGGAGAAGATATTAGTAATTTAAAGGGTTTAAATTTAAAGGAAGAAAAATAATAAAAAGAGGTAGATAATACCTCTTTTTTTTGTTATAATTAATGTTGAAAGTTTGAAGTGAGAATATGAATATAGAGTTGATAACAAAGATTGCATTAATGGTTTTAGTGCCCTTTGCATTTGTAGCATTAACTATGCCTTATATATCAAAACTTGCAAAAGCTATAGGCGCTGTAGATATACCAGGTGGAAGACATATACATACTGTACCTACACCTAGATTAGGTGGATTAGGAGTATTTGCTGGATTTATACTTGGATATATGCTTTTCGGGCATCAAAGTGCTCAAATGAATTCGGTATTAATAGGAAGTTTTATAATTATTATTACTGGTATTATGGATGATATTGCAGAATTACCTGTAAAATCTAAATTACTAGGTCAAACTTTAGCAGCATGTATAATAACTTTTTATGGTGGAATTCTTCTTAAAGATGTTAGTGCATTTGGTATATATTTAGATTTTGGTTATTTTTCATACCCACTTACAATTTTCTTTATTCTAGGTTGTATAAATTGTATTAATTTAATAGATGGATTAGATGGATTATCTGGTGGAATAAGTGCTATATACTTTATAACAATAGGTATAATTGCATCTATACAAAATAAATTTGGATTAGAATTTGTATTATCATTTATTATGTTAGGATCTACTTTAGGATTCTTAGTACATAATTTTAATCCTGCAAAAATATTTGCAGGAGATACTGGTAGTATGTTCTTTGGATTTATAATAGCTGTTATAGCATTGTTAGGATTTAAAAATGTAACTATGACATCATTAATAGTACCTTTATTAGTACTTGCAATACCAATACTTGACACTATATTTGCAATAATAAGAAGAGCATTAAAAGGAGAATCTATTGCTAAAGCAGATAAATTCCATATACATCATCAATTATTAAATAAGAAATTTACAGTAAAACAAACAGTATTAATAATTTATTTAGTTGATATATTATTTGCTGTTGCATCAATTATATATATATTAAAAGATAGATATTTAGGTTATATAATATATGGAATACTATTAGCAATAGTAATAGTATTTATAATGAACACTAGTATAGTTTATGATTGGGATACTTTAAAGAATAATGGGAAGGACGAAAAAAAAGATGAGAACAAAGAAGAGTATTTATAATTTTATTAGTGATGCACTTCCTTTTCTAATACTTGGAATATTAAGTTTTCTAAGGATAAGGTACATTATCAAATTTTATGGTGAAGATGTAAATGGGTATGTTCAATTAATTACCCAAGTTTTTTCTTATCTTGCCTTAGCAGAAGCTGGTTTTGGTACAGCAGTAATATATAAGTTATATAAACCCCTTGCGGATAAAGATCATGAAGAAGTGTCATCAATTGTAGTGGGTTCTAAGATAATATTTAAGAAAATAGCATTAGTAATGGGAATTGGAAGTATAATATGCTCTGTACTTATACCATTATTTATAAATAAGGGAACTCTATCAATTACATTCATTGTGTTATTATTCTTATTAAGCTTTGGTCACTATTTATTGGAATATTTTTTAATATATCCATACACATCATTATTGCAATCAGACCAAAATCAATATGTATCTAATTTGTATAGGAATGCAACAAAAATCTTATTTGGAATATTAGAGCTATATTTAATGAGTCTAAAAATAAGCTTACTACTAATAGTGTGTATCAATGCAGTATTCACAATAATATATATTTTATGTGTGATGAAAAAAATAAAAAAATTATATCCTTGGTTAGATGAAAATGCAGTTCCAGATACAACAGCATTTAAAATGACTAAAGATGTAATTGTACATAGAATAAGTAGTTTAGTTTTTACTAAGACAGATCCAATAATATTATCGAGGTATAGTCTGGGATATGTATCTATTTATTCTGCATATAACTATATTCTTGACTTTTTAACTACTATTGTAAGTAAACTATATAATGCACTTAGAGCAAGTTATTGTAATATCGTAGCACTAGGTCAAACTGAAGATAAAAAGTATTTTAGAATGTTTTTATCATTTTCGTTTTTTATTGCAACATTTTGTGGTATTACTTTTTTTACAACGACGAATATATTTGTAGGACAAATTTGGTTAAATAAATCCAACGTACTTGAAGCATCAGTTGTATTATTGTTTTCAATAATAATGTATGGAAGGATAGTAATAAATCCAATATATGTTGCAAGGGATTCAAAAGGATTATATAAAGAAACAAAGAGTTTCACTGTTATACAGGCGATTACTAATATAATATTATCACTAATATTAGTAAGAAAATATGAAATATTTGGAGTATTACTTGCAACAGTGATTTCTCAGTACTTGATATTAATCCCATGTAATGTGCGTGTAGTATATAAAGATGTATTTAATGAAAAAATATGGAGTTTTACATATAAATTTTTAATAAGTATTGGAATGCTAATAATCTTATATTTTGCTGATACTTGCATATTGAATATGTTCACACTATTAACTAAAACTGACGCATTATTAGCTATGTCCACGGTATGCGTCTCTAATCTTGTGCTTGTTTGCGTTTTGTATTATATATTTGATATAGATTTTAAGTTGTTAATGTCTACAGTTTTAAGAAAGATGAGGAAGCAATAATGAAATTACTATTTCTTGGGGATTTTTACTATGATTATGACTATATTGCAGAAGATATAAAAAAAATATCCGATTTTATCAAAAAAAATAATTATACAACTATTTTAAATCTAGAAGGTTCAATTAAGACAAATAATATTGCAAAGAAAGTTGTAAAATTGGACTTTAGCGACAAATTTATTGAAGTGTTAAAAATGCTGAATGTACAAGCGGTTAATTTAGCTAATAATCATATAATGGATTACGGAAAAGAAGGATTAGAATTAATATTAAAAAAGTTAGACAAAGCAGGAATTGGGTACTTTGGCGCAGGTATAAATATTGAAAACGCATGTAAACCATATATTTTTACTAAAGATGACTATAAAATAGCATTGTGTGGATATGGATGGGATATGGAAGAATGTATCAATGCTACTCACAAAAATGCTGGAACTGCACCAATAGATTTTGATTTGGTAGAAAAAACGATAAATAACACAGAATGTAATCTGTTTATACCAATTTTTCATTACGGCTACGAATTTGAACCATTGCCACAACCACTTCATCTCGCAAAAACAAGGGAATTATTGAAAAATCAGAATGTAAGAATTATTATTGGACATCACCCTCATATAGTACAAGCATATGAAGAAAAAATATATTATAGTTTAGGAAACTTTTATTTTTCGGGAAAAAGAGAAATGTTTTATAATAATAAAAAACATTCAAAAGAAACTAGTTATGGTATAGGAGTAGTATATGATATCGATAATGATAAAAAGGAAATAATAGAGTTTTTATATGATGGCAAGAATTCTAAAATAGTTAAGAATTATAATAAACTTAATAATATAACAAAAATCAACACGAATGACTACTTAGAATATTTCTATAAAAACAATGTGTTTTCCAATAAAAGATTTGTTTATAAATATGGAATCTTAAATGAGAAATTTTTAAATAGATATAAATTTCACAAACGAAATTTATACAAGTTTTACTTAAGAAATATTAAATGGCCAAGTATAAGATTTGTAAAGAAAGTATTAAAAAAATAAAAGTATAATTGGAGGTAATATAATATGAAAGATTTAATTACAATAATAATTCCAACATATAAACGCTCTGAAATGTTGGATAGGGCAATTAATTCTGTATTAAATCAAACATATCAAAACTTTGAGATTTTGATAGTTGATGATAATAATCCAAATACAGAGTATAGAAAAGATACAGAAAAGTTTATGAAAAGATATAAAGATAATCATAAAATAAGATACATAAAAATGGAAAAAAATGGTGGCGGAGCAGCGGCTAGAAATTTTGGAATAAAAAATGCCAAGGGTAAATATATCGCTTTTTTAGATGATGATGATGAATATTTGCCTGAAAAATTGGAAAAGCAGCTAAGATTTATGGTTGATAATAAACTTGATGCCTCATTTTCTAATGAGTTGATATTAGATGAAAATGGATTTTTGAAATATAAGAAAGAATATAAAAAATTCAGAAAAGATGAGATTTTGAAATATCATTTAACTGAGAAAATAATAGGGCCTCAAACTTTCATGTACAAGAAAAAAGTATTAGATGAAATAAATGGGTTTGATGTAGTACCTGCAGGCCAAGAATATGTTTTGATGTATAAGACAATTATTGGTGGATACAATGTAGATTATTTAGATGAAGATTTGGTTAAAATATATATACACGGGAGTGAAAGAATATCTACAAGTACTAAGAAAATTGATGGTGAAAGAAATCTTTATGAATTAAAAAAGAAACATTTTGATATATTAAACTTTAGGGAAAAAGAAATGGTGAGATTTGAATGGTATATTAATTGTTATAGATATTATGGTAGAAAAAGTGTTTTTTACAAGATATATTATTTTCTAATATTATTATTTAGATTTCCAATACAAACAATAAAAACTGCAATTTTTAAAGTTAACAAGTATTTTAATAAGAGTAGGTACAAAATAAGTAATTAATCATATTTGTTTTAGTTGAAAATAAGACATAGTTTAAGTATAATATTATCAGTACGATAGTTATACTAGTTTTATGAGAGGGAGTAGTATGTTAAATAAAATATATAATAAATTTATACCTTTTTTAGTTTTAATCCAACCGATTTTTGATGTTATAACATCCTTTATGATTAGAAACAATTATACAATAACAATCGGAATTATACTTAAAATGGTTTTTATTCTACTTGCAGTTATATACCTGCTATTTATTGATTGTAAGAAGAAAAAAAATTTGGTATATTTAGCAGTAATTTTTTTAGTAGTTGTTTTAAATATTATTAATAGTTTTGCTATTATCAAAGGTATACCAATACAATATTTTAATTATGCTTTCAAATATGTATATTACACCGTTATGTTATTATATTTTATAAGGTGGTTAAAATATAATGAAATTGATCTTTCAAAGTTTAATATACCAATTGCTTTAATTGCGCTATCATACATTTTATCCATTATTACCGGAACAAGTATTTTAAGTTACGACCAGGATAGATTGGGAATTAGTGGATGGTACTATTCGGCTAATGAATTTGGTACACTTCTTTCAATACTATATCCTTTGAGCATGTATAATGCATTATATCGTAAAGAAAGCAAAGTACTTAATTGGATATTGTTTTTAATGTGCATAGCAATGCTATTAGGATTGGGTACTAAAACAGGATTATTAGGCTTTTATATACCAATTATAATTTATGTAGTTTATAGGTTGATATTTGCAAAACGTGAGAAATTAGATTATAAATTTACTGCAATCTTGGCAATTTTTGTGATTTCGTTGGTTTTGTTTAGGTTTATACCATCTGTTCAAAATACTAGAAATAAGATTGCGTATGAAAAAAACAAGATTATTAATAAACAGAATAATGGTGGAAGCGAATTGAAACCAAACGAATCTAACAACAATGGTGGAAGCAAATCAAATCAAAATGCGTCTAATAACAATGGCAACTCTAATAATAATAAAAAGATTTTAACAGATGTAATATTAAGTGGGCGTGATACATTTTATAAAAATGTTAAAGCAGAGAATAGTAAGTCTACCGGTAGTAGAACACTTGATGTTTTATTTGGACAAATTCATATTAAGAATTCCAATATATTAATTGTTGAAAGGGACTTTATAGATATATATAATTTATTTGGTTTAATCGCCTTACTTATAGTATTAATTCCATTGGTATATATTCTATTTAAATTCTTAGTTTTAAATTTGCCTGGTCTAAATTTAATAAAAGATCAAAAATTGTTGTTCTTGGTATCCTCTGTATTACTTGCAATAGGTATAGCATATATATGTGGGCATACATTTTTAGCACCATCCTCAACTACATTTTTGTGTATTATAATTGCTTTGCTTGTAAAGGAAATGAACAAATTCCAAGATGGAAATGGTTTAAAGAGAGTGATGTTTATATGTAGTGTTGGCGGACACTTGACACAGATGCTAGAGTTAAAGGATATTTTTAATAATTATAATTATATTTTAGTTACTGAAAAAACAGATGTAACTAAGAGTATGGCAAAAAAATACAATATTGCGTTTTTACCTTATGGTTCTAGAAATCAGAAATTTGTTTATCCATTTATTTTACTTTGTAATTGCATTAAATCAGTAGTTTATATAATTAAGTATGACCCAAATGTAATAGTTAGTACTGGGGCTAATACTGCGGCTGCTATGTGTTGTTTAGGTAAAATATTACATAAGAAAGTTATATATATAGAGAGTTTTGCTAAACGTGAATCACCTACTGTTACAGGTAAGTGTATATATAGATTACATGCATATACAACATTTGTAGTTCAATGGGAATCAATGTTAAAATTTTATCCTAATGCTGAATATTGGGGAGGGATATACTAATGATTTTAGTTACACTAGGAACACAAATCGAACCATTTAAAAGATTACTTGATTATATTGAAAATTCAAAATTAAAATGTAAGATAGTTGTACAAGCAGGTCATACAAAATATCATAGTAAAAAAATGGATGTGTTTGATTTCATAAGTTATGATGAGATGGAAAAACTAATTAAAGAAGCAGATTTAATAATTACGCATGGTGGAACCGGTTCAATAGTTGGTGCATTAAAAAAAGGCAAAAAAATAATTGCGTGTGCTAGATTGGAAAAATATGGAGAACATGTTGATAACCATCAGCAAGAATTGGTTGAAATATTTAAAGATCAGGGTTATATATTGGAATTGAATGAGGATAATAATCTAGATGATCTTCTATTAGAAATCAAAAAATTCGTCCCTAAGGAATTTAAAAGTAATAGAAGCGAGTTTATCAAAAAGTTAGAGGGAGAAATTAATAATAGTTAAATATAGGTGATAAGAAAATGAAAAGAAAAATAGCTATATTTCAAACGGACTTATTAATTGGAGGGATTCAGAAATCATTAATAAATCTATTGAATTCAATAGATTATACTAATTATGAAATAGATTTATATTTATTTAATAAAAATAAGTTCTTTTCTGAAAATATTCCCGAGACTGTAAACATAGTATTTTTAAATCCTCAAAGACGTATTTTTAAATTACTACCATTCCAATTTTTAAATAGGTTTTATAAATCTACTATTGTCAAAAACTATGATGTCGCAATTGATTATAATGGGTATAGCAACGATACTGCACTTGCAATGATTAATACAGTTTCTAAGAAAAAAGTAATGTGGATACATTCAGATTTAAAAGAAAGAAAAAGAAAAGATATAAAATATAAAATGTTATATTTTGCATCACATGAGAAATATAAATATGTGGATCAATTTGTAATGGTTTCTAATGCTGTAAAAGAATCGTTTACTGAAATGCAAAAATCTAAGATTAAAAGCATAGTTATACCTAATATATTGTTAACCGACTATATAATCTCAGAATCCAAGAAAAAGACAAATATTAAAGTAAACCAAAACAATCTAAATCTTGTATCAGTTGGCAGGTTATGTTATGCGAAAGGATTTGACATCCTTATAAATTATATGAGTGAGGTAAGTGCTTTAAGAGACGACGTTCATTTATATATAATAGGTTCGGGCCCAGATGAAATTAAAATTAAAAAGAGAATAAAAAAATTAAACTTAGGAGAGAGAGTGCACTTACTTGGAGCACAACAGAACCCATATAGTATTATGAAAGAAATGGATGCTTTCGTATTAACGTCAAGGTATGAAGGACAGGGAATAGTAATATTAGAAGCCAAAGTTTTAGGATTACCAATTTTTATAACGAGCAATTTAGATAAATATGTATCTGCTTTGGGTGTTAAAGGCAGTGATGACTTTGTTAATGATATTGCTAAATTTGAAAAAAAACCAAATAAAAAAACAGATTCTTTAAAAGACTATAACGAAAGTATTATTAGAAATATTAATAAGGTATTGGGTGAATAGTAGAAATGTTTTAAATTTTAAATTTAAAACATTTTTTCATATCATTTTAAGTTGAAAAAATGAAGTAATTATTATATAATCGAAAAGAAGAGGAGTGAAGAAATGAAAATAGCAGTAGCAGGAACAGGGTATGTAGGTTTATCTTTAGCAGTATTATTAAGTCAATATAATACAGTATATGCTTTAGATATAATCCCTGAAAAAGTAAAAATGATTAATAATCGTATTTCACCAATAAGAGATGATGAAATAGAAGAGTTTTTTAAAAACAAAAAGTTAGATTTAACTGCAACTTTGGATTATAAAGAAGCATTTAAAGATGCAGAATACGTTATAATTAGTACACCTACAAATTATAATGATGAGACTAACCATTTTGATACAACATTAGTAGAAGATATTATTGAAAAAGTAATAAGTATGAATATTGATACTACAATGATTATCAAATCTACAATACCAGTAGGATATACTGAGAAGATTAAAGAAAAATATGGAATTGATAATATAATATTCTCACCAGAATTTTTAAGAGAAGGTAAAGCTTTATATGATAATCTATATCCTTCTAGAATTATTGTTGGTGAAAAAAGTAAAAGAGCAGAGAAGTTTGCATTCTTATTAAAACAAGGTTCTTTAAAAGATGATGCAGATATACCAGTTAAGTTTATGGATAATACTGAAGCTGAAGCTGTTAAATTATTCTCAAATACTTATTTAGCACTTCGTGTATCATACTTTAATGAACTTGATACATATGCAGAAATTAAAGGATTAAATACAAAAGATATAATTGAGGGTGTAGGCCTTGATCCAAGAATAGGATCTCATTATAACAATCCATCTTTTGGATATGGTGGATATTGTTTACCTAAAGATACAAAACAATTATTAGCAAATTATAAAGATATACCAGAAAACTTAATTGAAGCAATAGTAAAAGCAAATGATACTAGAAAAGGTCATATTGCTGATATGATTTTAAAAAGAAAACCTAGTGTAGTAGGTGTATATAGACTTACTATGAAGACTAATTCTGATAATTTTAGATCTAGTGCAATTCAAGGTGTAATTGAAAAATTAAAGAAGCATAATATTGATATAATCATTTATGAACCAACATTAAATGAAACAGAATTTAATGAATGTAGAGTTGTAAATGATTTAGAAGATTTTAAAAATAAATCAGATGTAATTCTAGCAAATAGACTTGAAGACGCAATAAATGATGTTACTGATAAAGTTTATACTAGAGATTTATATAGTAGAGATTAATTACTAATAAAATAGAAAAGTAGATTAGTTATATTTACTTTTTTATATTATGGAGGCTATATGGGTATCAAAAAAATAATAAAGAATATTATTCCTAAAAGAATGTATTATAGATATGAATTGTTTAAATATAACCAAAGAAAGAATATGAGCTTCAAATCAATTGAAGAGAGCATTAGTAAAAGATATTTTGAGCATTTTGGTAGACAGTTATCTTGGGATAATCCAAAAACATATACTGAAAAAACAAATGTTTCTAAAGTTTATGGTTATAAAGATAAAAAAAGAGAAGAATTGACTGATAAATATTTAGTTAGAGACTGGATAAAAAAGCAAATTGGTGAAAAGTATTTAATACCAATCTATGGGGTTTATGATTCATTTAAAGAAATAGATTTCGATAAATTACCTAATAAATTTGTTATTAAATGCAATCATGATAGTGGAAGCGTTATTTTATGTAAAGACAAATCAAAACTTGATTTAAAGAAGTTACAGCAAAAATATGATGGATTTTTTTTAAAACGTAATTTTGCATATGTAGGTTTTGAGATGCATTATAAAGATATAAAACCTAAAATAATAATTGAAAAGTATATGGGTGATAAGATATCAGATTATAAATTTTTGTGTTTTGATGGAGAACCATATTATTGTTGGGTAGATGTTGATAGGTTTGGTAATCATAAAAGAAACTTTTACAATATGAATTGGGAATTGCAACCATTCAATCAATATAGTTATGGCAATTATGATAAAGAAATACCAAAGCCAAAAAAGTTTGATGAGATGAAAAAAATAGTACAAAAATTAAGTAAAGGTTTTGATCATGTTAGAGTAGATTTATATGTTATTAACAATGAAATATATTTTGGAGAAATGACTTTTACTAATGGAAATGGTTTTGAAGAAATAACACCGGATGAATGGGATTATAAATTGGGTGAATTATGGAATTTAAAAAGTAATCGTAAATGATTACTTTTTTTAAATTAAATGATATAATGTAAATGAGGTGATAATATGGAAACTATTTTATTGGATGCAGAAGATAAAATGTTAAAAGCTATAGAAAATATGGAAAAGAGATTTACTAATGTAAGAGCAGGACGTGCTAATCCTAGAATACTTGATAATGTAAAGGTTAAGTATTATGGTGTTGAAACACCTTTAATTCAACTTGCTACAATATCTGTACCAGAAGCAAGGCAATTAGTAATTAAACCATTTGATAAGTCTTGTATATCAGATATTGAAAGAGGTATTTATGAAGCTAATATTGGTTTAACTCCTAATAATAATGGAGAGACAGTTATTTTAGTAATACCTGAACTTACTGAAGATAGAAGAAAAGAATTTGTAAAAGAAGTTAAGGGTATGGCTGAAGATGCTAAAATAGCGTTAAGAAATATTAGACAAGATGCTAATAATGATATTAAGAAATTAGAACTTCCTGAAGATGAAGAAAAAAGAGGAATGGATAAAGTTCAAGACTTAATAGCTAAATATAACAAAGAAGTAGATAATTTATTAAGTGAAAAAGAAAAAGAATTAATGACGGTGTAGTTATGCCTAGTAATTTTAGTAGTTATGCAGAAGCACTTTTGAGATTAGAAAGTATTGATGATTTGCTACAAGCTTTACCTAAACCTTCTTCAGCAGATTATGAAGAGTGTTTATCTAATTTAATTATGTATATAAATAATGAAATTGATTCTAATGTTGAATTAAAAGAAGATAGTTGTGATAAAGATGATATTGATTCAATAAATTTGGAATTAGAGAGATTAAATAGAATTAGAGAAGTAATAGTAAGTAAGTTAAGTGAAACTTATGGTGAACAAGTTAAAGAAGGTAGTAAAAAGAATTTGGTATTTTTAATGACAAATGCTTCTAATCCTTGTATTGAAAAAGATTTAAAAGATATACCAAGAGAGTATATGGCTGATTTAGCTGAGTTATTAGAAGATTTAGAATCTTTTGGACCAGATGAAGGTAAGTACAATGATTTGGAGTGTAAAAAGTTAATTAATAATGGTGATTTAAAAGATGTATTTGAATTGATAGCATTTAAAGTAAGATTATATTTTGAACAATATGATAAAGATACAGTTATAGTAGTTATGGCAACTTTAAAAAATCAAACTAATCCTAAGAGTATATATGATACTTTAAGTAAAAGATTAAGTATGAAAGCATATGATGAAAAAAGGAATGTAACGTTAATAGATCAATTAAAAAAGAAATTATCTAATCCGGAAATGAAAGATAGATTAATAGAGGAACATAGGGAAATAAAAGAAAGTATAATGGCTAAATTGAAGGGTAATGCAAAGTAATAGTTGAAAAATAATTAAAATGTGTTATAATCTAATTTGAAAAACGAAGAGTTGGAGTAGTAATAAATGATTTACTAATAGAGAGTTAGTGGTTGGTGTAAACTAATGGTAATAATTTATGAATTCGCCAATATAGTGCATATAAAATATGACGTTGCTCGCGTTAAGAGAAGAGTGCATAGAATCTATGAACTAAGGTGGAACCGTCCTATTGGACCCTTAGATTATAGATTTTTTTATTTAGGAGGATATATGAAAAATGATATTGAAAAATTAAAAAATTCATTTGAAAAAGATATTAAAAAAGTAGAAAATATGAATGAATTAAATGATTTAAGAGTTAATTATTTAGGTAAGAAGAGTAAGATTCAAGAAATTTCCACTATGATGAGAGATTTGAGTGTAGAAGAGAAAAAAGAATGTGGAAGATTAATGAATGAGTTTAAGACATATGTTGAAGATTCTATAAGTAAATTAAAAATAGAATTAGAGAATAGAGAGTTGGAAGAAAAATTAAAAAATGAAAAAATAGATGTAACGTTACCTTCTACAAAGATAAATGTAGGTGGAGTACATCCGATTACGAGAATTATAAATGAAGTAGAAGAATTATTTATATCTATGGGATATGATGTAGTAGAGGGGCCAGAAGTTGAAAGTGATTTATACAATTTTGAAATGTTAAATCTACCAAAAGGGCATCCTGCTAGAGATACTCAAGATAGTTTTTATATAACAGAAGATACATTATTAAGAACTCAAACTTCTCCGGTACAAGTAAGAACTATGCTTGCAAATAAAGAGAAGACTCCAATAAGAATAATATGTCCAGGTAAGACTTATAGAAAAGATAATGATGACGCTACTCATTCACATGAATTTCATCAAATAGAAGGCTTAGTTGTAGATGAAAATATTTCTATGGCTGATTTAAAAGGTACATTAGAAGTTTTTGCAAAGAAAATATTTGGTGAAAAAAGGGAAGTAAGATTTAGACCTAGTTATTTTCCATTTACAGAGCCAAGTATAGAAGTTGATGTATCATGTTTTAATTGCAATGGCAAAGGATGTAATATTTGTAAAGGAACTGGATGGATTGAAATATTGGGAGCTGGTATGGTTCATCCTAACGTACTTAATATGTGTGGATATGATAGTAATAAGTTTACAGGTTTTGCGTTTGGTATAGGTCCAGAAAGAATGGCAATGCTTAAATATGGAATAAATGATATAAGAAATTTTTATATAAATGATAAGAGATTTTTAGAAGAATTTGATAAAGTAGAGAAGGTGTCACATGAGAGTAAGTAATTCATGGTTAAAAGAATTAGTTGATGTAGATATAGCTGCAAAAGAAATTGCTGATAAAATGCTTCATGTTGGTAATGAATATGAAAGTATAAACGAATTATGTCCTGCTACAGGTTTAGTAGTAGGTAGAGTGGTATCTAAAAAACCACATCCTGATTCAGATCATTTAAATATATGTGAAGTTGATTTAGGAGATAAGATATATCAAATAGTATGTGGTGCTCCTAATGTTGATGTTAATCAGAAGGTAATTGTATCTAAAATAGGTGCTAAACTACCTGCTGGCGAAATAAAGAAAACAGTTATCAGAGGTGTTGAATCTAATGGTATGATTTGTTCACTAGCAGAATTAGGACTTGAATCTAAATATGTAAGAGAGGAAGATAAAAAAGGAATATATGTTCTTCCAGAAGATGCACCTGTAGGAATTGATGCAAAGGAATATCTTGCATTAAAAGATATATATGTAGATTATGAACTTACTGCAAATAGGTCTGATTTATTAAATATGATAGGAATGGCTTATGAAGTTGGTGCAATATATAATAAAAAAGTAAAATTACCAGAAAATGATGTAGATGAAATAAGTGAAAAGGCAGAAGATTATATTGACATAGAATGTAAAACAAATAATTGTAAAGCATATATGTCAAGAATAGTAAAAGATATTGTGATAAAAGAAAGCCCACAATTTATAAAATCTAGACTTATGTCTTGTGGAATTAGATCAATAAATAACGTTGTGGACATAAGTAATTATGTTATGTTAGAATATGGCCAACCTTTACATTTTTTTGACTTAGATAAAGTAGGGAATAAGGTAGTAATAAGACAAGCAAATAATGGTGAAAAAATTACTACATTAGATGGAATTGAAAGAAAATTAAAAGATTCTGATATTGTAATATGTGATGAAGACAAACCAATAGCGCTTGCTGGTGTAATGGGTGGACTTGATACAGAAGTTACAATGGATACTAAGAATATTCTTATTGAAAGTGCGATATTTAATTCATTTAATATTAGATATACTTCTAAAGAAATATTAAGAAGTGAGGCTAGTATTCGTTTTGAAAAAGGAGTAGATCCAAAGAGAACAAAAGAAGCACTTGATAGAGCAGCATATTTACTTAATAAATATGCAAGTGGTAAAACATTGCATGGGATAGTAGGTTTTAATGATAAAGATGTTGATGACAAAGAAATATCAATAAGTGCTAAAAAGATAAATGATGTATTAGGTATGGAAGTAAGTATAGAGGAAATTAAGGATATTTTTAGTAGACTAGGATTTACTTATAAGGAAAAAGATGGTCTTTTTGATGTTTATGTACCTTCTAGAAGATTAGATATAAGTATAAAAGAAGATTTAATTGAAGAAGTAGGAAGAATACATGGGTATGATAATATGAAAGGTAAATTGCCTGTATTGCCTATTAAAATGGGTAAATATCTTCCTAAAAATAAGTATATTAAAGATATAAAAAATAGATTATATTCTCTTGGTTTAACTGAAACTATTACTTATTCTTTAGTAAATAAAGAGGAAATAGAATTATTTAAAGATAAACCTTTTGAATATATTAAAGTAGCATCTCCACTAACGGAGGATAGATCTATAATGAGATATTCTATTATACCTTCATTATTAAAGGTTGCTGACTATAATATTTCAAGAAATATTAAAAATTTATGTGTATTTGAAACAAGTAAAATATATTATTTAGAAGATGATTATAAGGAAGTTAATAAATTAGCAATACTTATGACAGGTAATTATATTGATAATACATGGGGAAATAAAATTATAGTAGATTTTTATACTATAAAAGGTGTATTAGAAAATTTATTTGATTATTTAGGATTATTAAAACGATATAAGTTAGCAACAGATAATATACCTAATTCTTATCATCCAGGTATAAGTGCATCTATATTAATTGATAATAATGTAGTTGGTTATATAGGAAAACCTCATCCAAATGTTAATAAAAAAGATATATATGTATGTGAATTGGATTTGGATAAATTATTTGATATTCAAATAAAATCTATAAAGTATAAAGAAGTGCCTAAATATCCATCTATTATAAAAGATATGGCATTTGTATTAGATAATAATGTAAATGTTGGAGATGTAATATCAACTATATATAAAAAAGGTGGAAGAGTGGTTACTAATGTAGATGTATTTGATGTATTTAATAATTTTGAAAAAGATAAAAAATCAATAGCATTTAAAATAACATTCCAAGATTTAGAAAAAACTTTAACTGAAGACGAGGTATTAAAGTTATTTAATAATATTATAGATTTTATAGAAAAGGATTATAAAGCAAAATTAAGAAATAAGTAGTACTTATTTCTTTTTATTTGATTTACAAAAAACTTTATATATGATAATATAATTATATGAGGAGGATGATAATATGCCAACATGGTTAATAGTAGTTTTAGTTGTAGTATTTTTATTAGTTTCATTTGTTATTAAAACTTATAATGGCTTAGTTAAATTAAGAAATAAAGTTAAAGATCAATGGGCACAAATTGATGTACAATTGAAAAGAAGATTTGACTTGATTCCTAATTTAGTAGAAACTGTTAAAGGTTATGCTAAACATGAAAATGAAACACTTAATCAAGTTATTGAAGCAAGAAATAAGTTTAAATCTGCTAATACTCCAGAAGAAGAAATGGAAGCTAGTGGTGAATTAACTAAAGCATTAGGAAGATTAATGGTATTAACAGAATCTTATCCAGAACTTAAAGCTAATGAAAATTTCTTAAGTTTACAAGCTGATTTAAAAGAATGCGAAGAGAAGATTGCTTATTCAAGACAATTCTATAATGATTCAGTATTATCTTATATGAATAAGTTACAAATGTTTCCTTCTAATATAATTGGATCAATGTTTGGATTTAAAGAAATGAAATACTTTGAAGTTGCTGAAAGTGAGAAAGATGCTCCAAAAGTATCATTCTAAAACTTACTTTTGTAAGTTTTTTTCTTAGGAGGAATATATGAAAAAAATTATTTTATTTATTAGTTTATTAATATTTCCGTTTTTAGCAAATGCATCAAGTATATCTAAGGTAGATATGGATATTGTATTATCAAATAATGGTAAGGCAATAGTTACAGAAACATGGGATGCAAATGTGACAGATGGAACAGAGGGATGGCATCCATATTATAATATTGGAAAGTCTGAAATAAATGTTATAAGTGCCAGTATGGATGGACATTCATATCAAGTAGTTGATTTTTGGAATGAAAATTCAAGTTTAAGTTCAAAAGCATATAAAGCTGGTATATACAAACCAGATAGTAATGAAACCGATATAGTATTTGGTATTACTAGTTATGGATCTCATACTTATGTAATTAAATATGAAATAACTAATTTTATATCTAATTTAAGTGATGCTGATATGATATATTGGACTTTGTTCCCATATGATTTTAGTGCGCAACCTGATAATGTAACAATAAAAATAAGTGGACCATATAAGTATCCAGATACATTAGATGTATGGGGATTTGGAATGTATGATGCACCTTGCTATGTAAAAGATGGTGCAATATACATGACTAGTGATGGGCCTATAGGAAGTGGTGAGTATTTAACATTACTTGCTAAATTTCCTAAAGGTAAATTTGAAAGCAATTCAATTTTAGATCATAATTTTGAATATTATCTAAATATGGCACAAGAAGGTGCAACTCCATCAATACATAAGACAGAAAAAAAGAAATCTAAATTATCAGAAATCTTTGGTAAGATAGCAGGTGTATTAATGGGTGTAGGTTTATTTATTGTTGCTAGTGTTACTGGTTCAAGAGCTGCAAAAAATAATAAGTATAATTTTGGTGAAGCTGGCAAGAAAATAAAGGATGTTCCTAATTTCAGAGATATACCTTGTGATAAAGATATATATTATGCCTTTTGGACTGCTGATACATATGAATTAATAAAAAATAGAAATGATTTCTTGGGCGCAGTTTTATTAAAATGGATACATGATGGAAATGTTACTGTTGAAAAAATAGAAACAAAGGTTTTGTTTAAAACAAGAGAAGAAAGTGTGGTAACATTTGTTAAAAAACCATTAGATGCTAATGCAAAAGAGCAAGATTTATATGATTATATGCTTGAAGCTAGTGGTGACGGTAAATTAGAAACTGATGAATTTAAGAAGTGGTGTAAGAAAAATTATACTAAGATATTTAATTGGTTTGATGATTGTATAAAGTTTGAAAGAGATGAATTAATAGATAGGCATTTAATAGTTAAAAATGAATATGAAGGTGGAAAGATATTTAAGTATAAATATCAACAATATGATATAACAAGTAAAGCTAGAGAAGAAGCTGAAAAGTTACAAGGATTAAAACAATTCTTTAAAGAATTCTCTAGAATTAATGAAAAAGAACCTATTGAGGTAAAACTATGGAATGAGTATTTGATGTTCGCACAAATACTTGGAATGGCTGATGAAGTTATGAAACAATTTAGGAAGTTGTATCCAGAAGTTCTTACTGAGATGGAAAATTATAATTATAATTATGATGCTTTCTTATTCGCAAATTCATTATCAAGCGAAGGCGTAAAAGCTGCATCTGCTGCAAGAAGTGCTGCTGAAAGTTACTCTTCTGGAGGAGGTGGATTCTCTTCTGGTGGAGGAGGCGGTGGTTCCTTCGGTGGAGGAGGCGGAGGCGGTGGCTTCCGATAAAAGACAGAAATGTCTTTTTTTCTTTGCAAAAAACATCAAAATTCGATAAAAATAATTGATATTTTAGAGGAAATTATAATTTTTGATAGAAATTATAATTAGAAGGAGGTTTAGGTATGAGTGATTATGAAATTAATAATGATACGTTAGCAGTAATACCAATTGATGAGTGTAGGACAAAAATTATAGAAAAGGGGAAATCATTTATAGTTAATCAATCAGCTATGAAAATAATAGATATGAGTTGTCAATATTTTGGCAGTTCATATCAAGGTAGATTTTTGGGTACAAAAAATTTAATAGGAATTAGTTATAAAGCTCCAATAATAATAGAAGAGAGTAATGAGATAATTTTTTTTCCTACTACTTCTCCAAGATTATTTAATTGTGCATGGATTTCATTAAAGAATTTGCAAAATTATAGGAAAAATGATGATAGTACAATTATTGTTTTTAATAATGGTCATTTGTTAAATTTAGATATTTCATATGCAACATTAGATAGTCAGGTATTACGTGCTGCTAGATTAGAGAGTGTTTTAAGATTAAGAAAAAGCAATAATTGACAAAAAAACTTTCACAAAATAGAAAAGTATGATATACTAAATAAGTAATATATGATAAAAAGGGAGTGAAAGTATGGCAACCAAAAAAACTACAAGTAAGCCAGCTGCAAAAAAGACTACAAAGGCTGTTGCAAAACCTGCTGCAAAGAAATCAGTTGCAAAACCAGTAGCTAAGAAGGCTGCTGCAAAACCTGCTGCAAAGAAGGTAGCTGCTAAGCCAGTTGAAAAAGAAAACATAAAAGATGTTGAAGTATCTGTATTAGTTGTTATGGCAGTTGAAGCATTAATATTATTAATTGGATATTTAATATTAATGTATTATATTTCATAAAAAAGACAATTTAGTCTTTTTTTGTTTATACCAAAATGTTATACTATTTACTAGAAAAGAGTGATTTTATGGATGAATTAACAAAGGAAGAAGTTCTACATGTTGCGCACCTTGCAAGAATAAATGTGAGTGATGAAGATGTAGAAAAGTATAAAGTGCAATTAAAGCAAATATTAAATGAAATGGAAAAAATAAATGAAGTAGACGTAGATGGAGATATATTGATTTCTCCATCTAATAATAAGAATGAATATAGAGAAGATATTGGGTTAGATAGTGATGTAGATATTCTTTCAAATGCACCAAAAAGAAATGGAAATTATATTGAAATAAAGAGGTTTGTAAATGACTAAGTATTTAGATTTAAGTATAAAAGAAATCAATGATAAATTGAAGAAAAAAGAAATTAAACCAATTGATTTGGTTTTAGAATGTTTTGAAAGAATAGAAAATAATAAAGAATATAATGCATTTATTACATTAAATAAAGAAGAAGCAATAAATGCTGCAAAAGAGTTAGAAAATATTGAAGTAGATAATATTTTATTTGGTATACCAATAGCAATTAAAGATAATATTGTTACAAAGGATTTGAAAACCACATGTGGTTCTAAAATATTATCAAATTTTGTACCTGTTTATGATGCTACTGTAGTTGAAAAATTAAAAGAAAAACATATGATTATAGTTGGTAAATTAAACATGGATGAATTTGCTATGGGTTCATCTAATGAGACTAGTTACTATGGACCTGTACTTAATTCACATGATAAAAATAGAGTATCTGGTGGTAGTAGTGGAGGTTCTGCAGTATCTGTTGCTCTTAATGTAGTACCATTTAGTTTAGGTACTGATACTGGAGGTTCAATTAGACAACCGAGTGCATTTAATGGGGTAGTAGGGTTAAAACCAACATATGGTAGAGTATCTAGATATGGACTTGTTGCTTTTGGTTCTAGTCTTGATCAAATTGGGCCAATAAGTAGAAATGTGTATGAGAATGCATTACTTCTTAATATTATAACTGGTAAGGATGAGAAAGATTTAACTAGTAGTGAAACAAATGAGGATTTTACTAGATTTATTGGTGAAGATATAAAAGGTATGAAAATAGCAGTGCCTAAGTTTTATATGAGTGATGTTATTAATAGTGAAATAAGAGATAAAATAAATGAAGTTATAGAATTTTTAACTAAGAGTGGAGTAACTATAGATTATGTAGATATAAAAAATATAGAGTATTCAGTACCTTTATATCAAGTAATAGCACTTGCAGAAGCGTCATCTAATTTAGCTAGATTTGATGGTGTTAGATATGGGTATTTAACTGATAAAGAGTATAGTAATATAGATGATATGTATAAACTTACTAGACAAGAGGGCTTTGGTGATGAAGTTAAAAGAAGACTCATGATTGGATCATATGTTCTTTCTGGTAAGAACGCTAAAACATATTACTATAAAGCACTAAGAATAAGGAAATCAATTAGTGATAGTTTTGAAAATTTGTTTAAAACTTATGATTTAATTATTGGACCAACAACAACAGATTATGCTTATAAATTGGGAGAAGGACAAAATGATGCAGTAAAGAGTTTTACAGATGATTTATTAACTATACCTGTAAATATGGCTGGTCTTCCTGGTATGAGTATTCCAGTAGGAATTAATGATAATAAAACAATTGGATTACAAATTATAGGTAATAAATTTGAAGAAGCAAAAATGTATAAATTGGCAAGTTATATAGAAAGTAATTTCGGAGGTGAATCATGTTAAAACCAACTATAGGAATTGAAGTTCACTGTGAATTAAAAACTAATAGTAAAGCGTTTTCTCCCTCTATGAATACTTATGGAGAAGTACCTAATAAAAAAGCTAATGTCATAGATTTAGGATATCCAGGAACATTACCAACATTAAATAAAGGATTAATAGATTTAGGAATTAAATGTGCACTAGTGCTTCATTGTGAAGTTACTAAAGAAATGTTTTTTGATAGAAAAAATTATTTCTATCCAGATAACCCTAAGAATTATCAAATAACACAAAATAATACACCAATTGGTAGAAATGGATATGTAGAAATAGAATATAATGGTATAAAGAAAAAGATAGAAATAGAAGAAATACATGTAGAGGAAGATACATGTAAAAGTATTCATGAAGGAAATCATACTCTATTAAACTTTAATAGAGCTGGTATACCACTTATTGAAATAGTTACTAAGCCTTGTATTTCTAATGAAACTGAAGCAGTGTTATATTTAGAAAATTTAAGAGAAATGTTATTATATGCTGGAGTGTCTGATGTTAAGATTGAAGAAGGAAGCATGAGATGTGAACCTAATATATCATTAAGCGATAGTGATAAATTAGGTACTAAGGTAGAAGTTAAAAATATAGGATCTATAAGTGCCGTAAGAGAAAGTATTTTATATGAAATAGAAAGGCAAACTGAGTTGTTAAATGAAGGTAAAGTTTTAAAAGAAGAGACTAGAAGATGGGATGATAAAACTAAAACTACTATTCTTATGAGAGTAAAAGAAACTGGTAATGATTATAGATATTTTCCTGAGCCAGATATTCCTAAAGTAGTTTTATCTGATGAATGGATTGAAAGTATTAGAAAAACTATACCTATGTTGCCTAATGAATTAAAATCTAAATATAAAGAATTGGGTATTAATGATGTTACAATTAAATCTTTAATTCAAAATCAAGATTTAAGTATTGCGTTAAATGAACTTATAGATAGTAATATTAATCCAATATTATCTGCAAATATATTGACTAGTGAAATACTTTCATATATGAATTCTCATTATTTGAAATTTAATGAATTAAATATAACTTTAGATAATATAAAAGATATAGTAAATATGTTAAGTGTTAATAAGATATCTTCTAAAATAGCAAAGGAAATAATATCTGAATTATTAGAGAATGGTGGTAATGTAGGAGATATTATTAATAAAAAAGGATTATCACAAATAAGTGATGTTAAAGTGTTAAAAGATATTATTAATAATATATTAAATAATAATCCAAAAGCAATTGAAGATTATAACAATGGCCTTGATAGAAGTATTAAATTTTTAATGGGTCAAATAATGAAAGAAACTAAAGGGCAAGCCAATCCTAAACTAGCTAATGATATGTTAATAGAAGAGTTAAAAAATAGGAGTTAAATCCTATTTTTAATATTATTTGAATATATTTCTATTTTATAGTATAATATAAAGTACCAAGGAGTGATTAATTGGATGAAAACTATTGTAAAGTATAGAGTATATATAATAATTGCAATATTATTAATATTTTTTGCATTTGTGTTTGTAACAATGAAGGCTTATTTGAAACCAAATGATGAAAGTGTGGTATGTGGTTCATTAGCAGGGATTGAAAAAGTTCCGATGAATAGTACAAGAAAAAATGAAATAATTAAGTCTTTAAAAGAAGATGAAAGTATAGATGAAGTAAAAGTACAAGATATAAAGTGTAAGACTATAAATATAATTATTAAGACTAATTCTAAAGATAATACTATAGATAAAATGAAGGAAAAGGGAAATGAACTTTTGAAAAACTTTTCTAAAGAAGAATCTTCATTTTATGATATACAATTATTTATAAAAAATGAAGAAAATAATTTTGTTATGATAGGTTATAAAAATAGTTCTAATGATGATGTTACATGGACATCGGATGAATTGGTAAAAAGTGAGGTAGAAGTAGATGAAAAAGAACAATAGAAAATTGTTTGCAATCATTGGGGGAATATTATTACTTTTAGTACTAGTAGTATTATATATAATTAGATTAAATGGGAATAAAAATGAACTTAGTTTATCTGAAAAAAGGTGGATTGAGGATAATAAGAAAAGTATGATAGATATATATGTTATGAATAATTTGCCAATCTTTTCTGCAAGTGAAAATGATATATTTTTATCATTCCTGGATTATTTTGAAGCAGAGACAGGATTATCACTAAATAGAGTTTCATATTCTTTATCTTCTGATACACCTACATCTGATTATTTGTTTAAAATTATAAAAGAGACAGATGATTTGGGAAGAAATGATTTGTTATTTTATAATGATAATTTTGTTATTGTTAGTAAAAGTAACAAAAAAATTCAGGATATATCTAAATTAACTGATTATAAAATAGGAATTGTTACAGCTAATCTTGCAAGTGTTAGTGAGTATTTAGCATATGGTAATAATTTGACTTTTTCTAATTATGAGAATGATGTACAGTTACTTAATGCATTTGATTCTGATGAAATAAACTATATAATTATACCTAAAAATAGATATTTAAAAGAGATAGTAAGTAATAATTATTATATAGTAAATAGTTTATCTAGTTTGTCAAATAAATATGTATTGTCTTTAAGTGATAATAATAATAAATTAAATAGTATATTTACAAAATTATATAATAAATGGTATAAGAATAACTTTAATAAATTATATGTTAAATGTATGAATGACTTTTATTTTAAGACTAAAGAAATAGAAGATAGATCTATAACTGCATTTAAAGGTAAGAAGTATATATATGGATATGTTGAAAATATACCATATGAAATATCTAATAATAAGGGTATGAATCTAGAATTTTTGAATGGATTTGAAAAGTTTGCAGGAGTGGAGTTTCAATTAAAAAAGTATAATTCAGTTAAAGCTTTAAAAGAAGCTTTTGATGCAGGAAAAGTTGATATAATATTTAATTATTATGGATTTGATTCTTCAAGTAGTAATGAAACAATAAGTGTATATGATAGTTCATATGTAATTCTTACTCATATCAATAATAATGTTACAATTGATTCATGGGCTTCATTATCTGGAAAAGAAATATATGCTTTAAAGGATACAGCTTTAACAGATTATATGAATAATAATACTAAAGCTACTATAAAAACATATTCTAAAATTAAAAACTTACTTAAAAATAAAGAACCTTTAGTTTTATTAGATTTGAATACTTATAATTATTATAAAAATACTAAATTAAGGGAATACTATATAGTATATGAAGGAAAGATTGATTTAAGTTATGGATTCTTAATTAAGAGAGATAGTACTAATAATACATTTAGTGATGCACTTCAATTTTATTTAACAAATATAAATCATACTGAATTTAGAAATAGAGGAATGTCATCTGTTATGAGTGGTAATGTATTAGACAATATTCCATTATTCTATTATGTTATATTAGCAGGTGTAATTGTCATTGGTATAGCTATAGTAAGACGTAATAAAGAAAAAATAGATAAATTGAATGAAGAAAAGTCTAGATTTATAGATCCATTAACTTCCTTAAAGAACAGAAATTATTTGAATTCACATTTAGATAAATGGGATAGTAATAAAGTTTATCCACAGTCTATAATAGTAATAGATTTGAATGGACTAAAAGATATAAATAATGAACATGGATATCAAGATGGTGATTTAGTAATTCAAGCTGCCGCTAATATTCTTATAAATAATCAGTTAAAAAATACAGATATTATGAGAACAGATGGTAATGAATTTATGATTTATATGGTTGGATATGATGAGGATCATGTGGTTCTTTATATGAGAAAATTGTATAAATTAATGAAGGAATTACCACATGAGAAGGGTGCAACTTTAGGTTATAGCATGATTTTAAATGATGTTAAATTAGTTGAAGATGCTATTAATGATGCCATTGTAGATATAAAAAATAATAAAAATAGTAAGGATAAAAATGATTAAAAAGCTAAGGGAATACATAAAAAAGATAATAACAATAGTAAGAAAGCCAGTTATGTCTATATTACCAGGACAACTTGCTTTCTCTTTTGTGTTAACCATAATTCCCGTAATTGCCTTGATTGCTATAATTGCAACTACTTTTTCAATATCATTAAATTCTATAACAAGTTTTATCTCTACATCATTTCCAAAAGCTGTAAGTGATATGTTGTTACCTCTTATTACAGGTAGGGGATTTGATTTTAGTGTATTTGTATTTTTAATAGCAGCTATATGGTTAGCGTCAACTGGAGCATATGCTGTTATAACTGCTGCTGACGTAGTTTATGATATAAAACAAGAGAGAACAATAAAGAAAAGAGTAAAATCTATTGTTATGGTAATATTTATGCTTTTACTTATATTGTTTATGCTACTTATTCCTGCATTTGGAGATTTCATATTTGATTTTATTGCAAATTTAAAGATATTTAGTCACATGAAAGGTGAAATCTTAACTATATATTATTTATTAAAATATCCAATATCATTTATTTATATTTATGTAACACTTAAGATAATATATACAATTGCACCTAGTAAGGATATACAAAGTAAAAGCGTAACAAGAGGGTCATTATTTACAACAATAATGTGGATGATTACTACACAAATATATTCATATTATGTAGGTAATATAGTTAATTATGATATATTTTATGGAAGTATTTCAAATATAATAATATTACTTACATGGGTTTATTTTTTGGCATATGTTTTTACTATAGGCCTTATAATAAACGCTGGTACGGATGAAAATAATATGCAAGTAGAAAAAAAGTAACTTTGGTGTTACTTTTTTTTATAATTGTGTTACAATATATTTATGGTAGGAGTGAGGAATATGAAGGGTTTAAATAAAATATTGTACTTTATAATTTTTTTATTAGTAATATTAATCGGAGTTACATTTTATGCAAAAATGAATTTGTATGTAACTGTAACATTTAATTCAAATGGTGGAAATAAAGTAGAGAGTATAAAAGTAAAGAGAAATAATAAAATTGGTGATTTAGTAATTCCTATAAAAAAAGATTATACTTTTATGCATTGGTCAATTGGCAATAATGCTATAGATAAAAATTATATAGTTAAAGATGATGTAACATTAGTAGCAATATATGAAAAAAATAAAGAAGAGGAAAAAGTAATTGAACCAAGTATGAAACTTTATACAATTAAATATAATACAGATGGTGGAAGTAAAATAGGGGATTATACTGTTGTTGAAGGAGAAAAGGCTGATAAACCAGAGCCACCAGTAAAAGAAGGTTATGAATTTAAAGAATGGCAATTGAATGGTAAAACGTATGATTTTAATTCTGAAGTAACAAGTGATATAACGTTAGTAGCAATTTATATAAAAGATGAAGTTAAAACTTACACTGTAACTTTTGACACAAATGGTGGAAGTAAAATAGAAAATAAAGTAGTGGAAGAAGATACTGTTGTAGTTAAACCAGCAAATCCAAAGAAAGAAGGATATTCATTTAAAGAATGGCAATTAGAAGATGGAACTACTTATAACTTTAATTCAAAAGTAACAAGTGATATAACATTAAAAGCCATATATGAGAAAGAATCAGAAATAAAGACTTATACTGTAACATTTGATACAGATGGTGGAAGTAAAATTGCGCAACAAACTATAAAGGAAAATGAAATAGTAACAAAACCAGAAAATCCAACAAAAGAAGGATATGAATTTAAAGAATGGCAATTAAATAATACTACATATGATTTTGCTTCTAAAGTAACAAGTGATATAACATTAAAAGCAGTATATACAATAGTTGAAGAAACAAATTCTGAGGAACAATAAGTTATGATTATCATAACTTATTTTATTTGAAAATGATATTAAACAATGATATACTAATGCATAGGAGGATTTATGAAAAAAATTGATTTAATAAAAAAGATTATTCGTTTTTTAATAATAATATTAATAATAATTACTGCTGTTGTTTCATTATATATATTACCTAAAAAGAAAAATAAAACTATAGAGTCCATTGATAATACAAAATATGGTTATGTACTTGCTAAAAGAGATAATAGTTTATATAAAGAAATATTTAATTTACTTAAAGATGAACTCGATAGTGATACTATTGATTATGAAAAATATGCAGAATATATATCTAAATTATTTGTTATAGATTTATATACATTAAATAATAAAGTAAATAGAAATGATATTGGTGGTATACAATATGTTAAAGATGAAATAAAGGATAATTATAAATTAAATGTATCAAATACTTTATATAAATATGTTGGAACTATAAACAGTAATGTAGAAGTAAATAAAGTTGATTTGGAAAAAATAAGTGAGACAACTTATAAAATAGCAAATAAAGAATATAGTGGTTATGAAGTTAAATTGGCATGGGAATATAAAGAAGAAAATGATTATGATACGGAAGGAACTATTGTATTAATACGTGATAATGATAGATTATACATAGTAGAGAAAAAATAGTATGAAAAAACAAGATTTAGTAATGAAAAGAATGTATGCTAAAAAGTTATCTAAATATGCCTGTAGAGATGAAGAAGCAATTACTTTATATGAAGAGTTAGAAGATATTAGGCCTAGATTTTTTAGAGATTCAGATAGAATTATATATTCATTATCTTATACTAGGTATATTGATAAGACGCAAGTGTTTACTTTTACAGAAAATGATAATGTTAGCAAAAGAATTACTCATGTTCAATTTGTGAGTAAAATAGCAAGAACAATAGGTAGAGCATTAGGATTAAATGAAGATTTAATAGAAGCAGCAGCATTAGGACATGATCTTGGTCACCCACCTTTTGGTCATTGTGGTGAGAAAATGCTTAATAAGTTAAGTCTTTCAAATGGTGAGGGTGTATTTGCACATAATGTTCAGAGTGTTAGAACACTTATGATGCTAGAAGATAATGGAAAGGGGAAAAATATATCTGTTCAAGTTTTAGATGCTATATTATGCCATAATGGTGAATTGCTAGAAAAAGAGTATTATCCAGTGTCTAAGACAAAGCAAGAGTTTTTAAATGAATATTATGATTGCTATAAAGATTTAAGTGTTTCAAAAAGTTTAAGACCAATGACATTAGAAGGTTGTGTTGTAAGAATATCTGATGTTATTGCATATGCTGGTAGAGATATTGAAGATGCTGTTAGATTAGGTATTATTTCAATAAAAGATATTCCTAAAAGCATTACTGAAGTACTTGGCAATAATAATAGAGAGATAGTCAATACATTGGTTTTAGATATAATAAATAATAGTATAAATAAACCATATATAAAGTTATCGAAAAGAGTGTTTGATGCTTTAAATAAATTAATGAAATTTAATTATGAAAAAATATATAATGTAATAAATGCTACTAAGGAAATAGCATATTATGAAGAAATGTATGATACTTTATTTAAACACTATAAAAAAGCTATGGATAATAATGATAGAGATAATGATATTTATAAAGCATTTTTGAATGGAATGACGGATGATTATTTAAATAGTAATAGTAATTGTAGGATAGTGTTAGACTATATTGCAGGAATGACAGATGATTATTTTATAAATAGATATAATGAAATATCTAATATTAAAATTAAGAGATAATAAAACACAGATTGTTTTTTAACAACCTGTGTTTTTATAAACAAGAATGTAAGTTTTTAAATGTAGTAAAACTTATTATCATATTAACTAACAATGGTAAAATCGTTATTACTACACATATCAATAATCTTTTAATAAAATTATCAGTAGCTTTTTTCATTGCTTTTTCATCATTTGCAGTTACTGCACCTAAGAAATCTATAGTTCCTAATATTAATAACAATATTGGTGCGGCAATCATTATTATATGAGCAGCTGGTCTAGTAATTTCAGATATAATTCCACAATCCACTTTATCTGCAAATACTGGAGTATATGTAAACATAATTAATAATAATAGTAATTTTTTCATATTGCACCTCAATATAATTTTATCACATTTGACTTATATTTTTAATAATTACATGTAAATAATGGTAAAAAATATAGAAAATCAAAAGGAAATATGATATATTAATTTATGTAAGGGTAGAATATGGCTCTTAATAATTAATGGAGGTGAAAACATGGCGGAAATTACAAAGGTTGATGATGAAGCACTAGACAAATTAAAAAATGCATTAGCAGTTGCTGGTGAAAGTTATAAGAGTAACTTAGCAAAATTACAATCTGTTATTGAAGAAATAACTGCTGGGGACATTCAAGGAGATCCTGCTACAGAATTGTTAAACAAGTTCAATAGTAAAAGAGATACATTTAAAGCTATTGAAGCAACAATAAATGAAGCAGAAGATTATACTGGTGTTAAAAAGAGTAAATTCACTAGTCTTATTGGTGATATAAGTGCAGGTATGAGATAGGAGGGAAATAATGAACGTAACAATAAAACCAGGTGCAGCTCTTGAAGATGCATCACAAATAGATTCTATTGTAAATCAAATAAGAGAAGATATGAAAGTTCTTAATGATGCAATTAATAATACAATTCCTAGTGGTATTCAAACTGTTTGGGGTGATGAATTATCTAAGAATTGGCATCAATATTATGGTGGCGATGTAGATGAGGCTTTAGTAGAAATGGCTGCTAGTGCATCTAACCTAAGAATGGCAGTAGAACAAGTATTAAAATATAGTAATGATATATAATACTAAATGTTATACATTAGAAATAATGTATAATAAATAAGGGAAAAATAACTATTTTTTCTTTATTTATTATAATGAATGAAGAATATGAGGTGAATGATATGTCTTTTGTCATAACAAGTAAAGATCGAATTATTGATTATGAGACAGTTTGTGCTGGAACAGAAGAATTAAAAAAAGTTGCTGAGGTATTAAAAGAATGTGGTCAGTTAATTAAGGAAGCGGGAGATATTTGTGATGCTTCTGCATTATCTGCTGATGGTAAAACATTTCAACCTACAATATATGAAATATCTCAACAAGTAACTAAAACTGCTGAGGCAATAGTAAGTGGTGCTTCAAATATAGCAGCAGCAGCGAAAAATTTGTATAATTCCCAAGTAAATGAATATAATCGATATTTGGCGTATTTGCGTGAGCAAAAAGAAAATGGAAGTAAAACACAAATATTAGGAAAAAACACTCAAGATAAAGGAAGCGAGTGAGGTAGATAATGAGTAGATATGAATATAATGCAAGTAAGGTAACTGAAACAATTCATAAATTAAAACAAGCACAATCTAAAGTCGATAATGATTTTATATCACAAGTCAATAGTGCTATTAATACTATAAAAGGTGCAAGAGGTGCAGGTGAATTACAAGTTAATTTAGATGGAATTCCAGCTTTTGCTACAGAAATATCTAATACACTAGTTAGTTTAACCTCAATGATTAGTGAAAAAGCTCAAATGATAGAAGATTATAATGATGCATGGTGGGGGAAGAAATTATGGAATAGTGCAGTCATGGGCGTTACTAAGCTATTTGAAGGATTCTTAACTGGAATTGAAAATATAGGTGATGGACTACTATCATTAGGTGGAAAATTATGTAGTGTTATAGGATTAGATGGTGTTTCTGATTCATTATATGATTTTGCTGGTAAAGATCTAGTTGGTGGCGCATTTTATGAAGCATATGAAAATGGTATATTATCAAATGTAAATAAATATAGTTTATTTGATCATACTTCTAAAGGCGCTAGTATAGTAAGAAGCATAGGTGTGGCAGGTTCATATTTAACAGCTGGATGGTTGACAGGTGGAACTACGTTGTCATATACTGCAGTAGCAGGTATTGGAGGCTTAGGAAGTGGTACACAGTTAGGACTTATGTCTGGTCAAAGTAATGATGAAGCATTTAAAACAGGATTAAAAAGTGGCTTAAGAGATGCAGCGGCTATGTTCCTAGGATCAAAATTAACAAGTTTAGCATTAGGAAAATATATGGCATTAAATCCAGCTACGGAAGCTTTAGTAACAGCTGAACAGGCTGGTGCAGGAGTTGCTGCACCTACAATAGCTAAATTTCTTGGACCATTACAGGGAGTTGTTGCTGTTCCAATTGCTAGTGATGAAATAGCAAAAGAAGCTGTAAGAAGTGCAGGCGATTTAGGTAAGGATACAATTCCAACTGATTTGGATTTTGATACATCACAACTTGATACAATAGATGGTGGAGAACTTGCAACTATTGATGAAGATCCTCCAATAACTGATCCTGATCCAACTTCAGAGCCAGATCCAGCACCATCGGTAGATCCAGGAGGATATTATAATCCTGGATATTCAACTCCGGAACCAACTCCGGATCCAAGTCCAGATCCAACTCCGGAACCAACTCCGGAACCAACTCCAGAGCCAACTCCGGAACCAACTCCAGAGCCAACTCCGGAACCAACTCCAGAGCCAACTCCGGAACCAACTCCAGAGCCAACTCCGGAACC
>JAFRQS010000023.1 GCA_017428495.1 Bacilli bacterium
AAGCAACAGATACAGGATCAGGATTAGATCACTTTGAATATACATATGATGATGTAAAAGCAAAGAAAGCAAGTGATATAACAACATATGATGAAGCAAATGGAACATTAACAGTAAAAGAGAATACAGAAGCATCAAGAGAACAATTATATGTATATGTAAGAGCAGTAGATAAAGTTGGTAATAAAGGTGAATGGACATTAAAACCAGCATATGCAAATATGGATACAGTAAAACCAAATGCACCAGAAATAACAAAGATAACTGGTAACAATACAGCTTCTGTATCAATGGCTTTATCAGCAAGTGATGCGTTGTCAATAAGACCAAGTGGAATAGGTAAATTTGTATATACACTAAATGATGGAAATGAGTTATCAACAAATGCAAAAGGAAACTCAAATGGTTGTGGTGTAGATCCAAATAGTAATAAGGATCCAAATACATATACAGAGATAGAGTACTTATGTGTAAGAAATTCAAATTATAATGGAACAATAAAATTACCTGCTAATACAACTACATCAAATGTAGATTATAAAGTAAAAGTATGGTCAGTGGATAGAGCGGGAAATAGAAGTGAAGGTTATGCAAATGGTGAAGCAACAGTAACACCATCAAATAACCCAGCAACAGGAGTAGAGATAAGTTACAATGACAATAAAGTAACAAATGGAGGAGTATGTATTCCTTCATCAGTAGAAGTGTTACCACAAAAAACATATCAGATGAAAGCTGTACCAATACCAGCAGATGCAGATGATAAAGAAGTAACATGGTCTAGTAGTGATACAAGTGTTGCTACTGTTGATTCAAATGGTAAAATAACTGCAAAAGCAGAGGGTGAAGCAACAATAACTGCTAAGATAGGTGAAGTTAGTGCAACATGTACATTAAAAGTAAGTAAGCAAGTTATAACTTGTGCACCAGGTGAATATTTACCAAAATCAAAAGATAAATGTGAGAAATGTTTAGTTGGTAGTGAATGTTCTGGAGGATCATATCCAATAAGTGATGCAACAGATCAAGGAATAAAGATGTGCCCAGCAGGAACATATGCTGATAAAGAGGGTATGGTAAGTTGTACACCATGTCCAGCTGGTACAACAAGCCCAGCAGGTTCTAAATCAGCTTCTGATTGTAAAGCATCAAATGAACCAACACCAGCACCTTCTCCATCAACAAGTTATAAATGCTATCAATGTGGTGGAAGTCAAGGAGTAAGATATTATTGGGCTTCACAATCTCCAGACACTTCTAATTGTGGTGTTGCTACAGTTGTATTAGATCCAGCAACAGGAAGTCAAGTGGCAGCAAATTCTAATAACTGTAATGGAACATCAACATCTAAAATGAGAGAATATTGTGAAAATAAAAACATGAAATATTTAACATGTCCATCAGGTCAAGAAGTAGATAAGAAAGATTCATATGGATGTGTAACATGTAAGAATGCTTCTACAGGATACAAGTGTTATGCTTGTGGTGGAAGTCAAGGCGTAAATTATTATTGGACTGATAAAGCTCCAAGTACTAATTGTGCTATAGCTACATCAGTACAAGATCCATCAACAGGAAATTCAGTTGGTGCAAATGCAGGAAATTGTAATGGTTCATCAACGTCTAAGTCAAGACAATATTGTGAAAGTAGAGGAATGTATTATTTGACATGTCCATCTGGTAGAACTCAAACTGGAACAGAAGGTCATGGTTGTGTAACATGTAAATTAAATTCAACACCAAAATGTCCACAAAGACAATATTATACTGGAGTTTCATGTCAGAATTGTCCAGCAAATATGTATTGCCCAGGTGATGATAAATCATATGCATGCCCAGCACATTCTCAGGCTAGAGGTTCTGCAGGTCAAAAAATAGATTGTTTATGTGATGATGGTTATAAAATGGTAGCAGGTAAATGTGAACCAAATGGGGCGTCAAATTTAATATGTGCAGCTGGCCAATATAAATCAGGTGATAAATGTGTATCATGTCCATCAGGTTATACTTCAAATAAAGGAGCAACAAGTATAAGTTATTGTTATATAAATGTTGCTGCAGGTCATGCAGTTGTTAGAGCTGGTGGTGGCCAAGTATCATGTGGAGCTGGAACATATAAAGGAGCACACACAGTATATTATAATCAAACAAGTTCATGTAATAAGTGCCCAGCAGGAACATATTCAAGTTCAGGAGCTAGTGTATGCCCATCATGTAGAAAAGGAACATATTCAACAGGTGGCGCAGCAAGTTGTACAAGTTGCCCATCAGGATATACAACTTCAGGAACAGGTGCAACATCTAGTTCACAATGTGTTAGAGCAACAGTACCAAATTGTAAGGATGCTTGTGTTCAATCTTTCTCAGGCGCAACATATGATGGTACTTATGATCCAAAGACAAATACATGTTTGTGTTGGGGTTAGTAATATAGACTTATCTGTATGAGTTTATAATCATAAATGATATTAAAATTTAGTAGAAAAATCTTATGAGGTTTTTCTACTTTTTTATTATTTGAATTATTAATTATTATAAGTGCATACTAATAGTGGTGATTATATGAATATAAATATTAATGAGTTACTTAATGTTGTTTTTAGAGCTTTGATTTCTTTGATTGTATTATTTCTTGTAACAAAATTGATTGGAAAAAAACAGGTGTCTCAGCTAAGTTTATTTGATTATGTTATAGGGATATCAATAGGTAACTTTGCTGCAGAAATGACTATTAATCTTGAATCAGAAGAAATATATGGGATACTTGCTGTAGTTATTTTCGGTGGAATTGCATATTTGGTATCTATTCTTTCAATAAAAAGTATTAAATTAAGGAGATTTTTTATGGGGACACCTACAATATTAATTGAACATGGAAAAATACTTCAGGATAGTTTTTATAAGGTTAGGTATGATATTAATGATATGCTTGAGCAATGTCGAATAAAAGGATATTATGATATATCAGAAATTGAGTATGCAATTGTAGAAGCTAATGGAGAATTAAGTATAATGCCTAATGGTAGTAATAGAAATGTTACTATTAAGGATATGAATTTAAAAGTGGAAAAACAAGGGTTATGTGCTAATGTAATTATTGATGGTAAAATTATGTATCATAATTTAAAAGTGATAAATAAAGATGTAGAATGGTTAAATAAGGAATTGAAGATAAAAGGTAAAAAAATAGATGATATAATTTTAAGTACTGTTGATATTAATGGTAAGATAAATTTTTATGAAAGAAATAAAAAAGGAAAAATTCTAAATGTATTAGAATAAAATTTAATGGTGATAAAATGAAAAATTTAATTATTAGTTTATTAATTAGTTTAGGAGTTGGTGGATTATCTGCACTAATTACAGGAGGCAGTATGGATACTTATATGCATCTTACTAAGCCCCCATTAGCTCCTCCTAGTATATTATTTCCAATTGTATGGACAATATTGTTTATACTTATGGGAATAAGTTCTTATATGATATATGAATCAGGTGATGATAATAGTTCTTTAAAAACATATTTATTGCAATTAGTAATTAATTTTATATGGCCAATATTATTCTTTGTATTAGATTATAGGTTATTAGCACTTATATGGATAATATTATTAGATATTATTGTAATAATTATGATTGTAAAATTTTATAAAAATAATAAAATAGCAGCATACTTACAAATACCATATTTATTGTGGATATTATTTGCAACATATTTAAATTTAGGATTTTATATATTAAATAAATAAATGTACAATATGTACATTTTTTTATTGTTTATATTTAATTATTATTTTTTGATGTATAATAAAATTAGGAGTAGTAGTATGAATGGGTTGTATTTAGGAATATATGTAGTATTAATTTTATTATTAGTTATACTTGGTGCTTTTATTTTTATGAATAGAAAGGCACACATTAAGAAAATCATATTTTTTTCAATACTTATTTTTACTATTCTTTTATTTGTTGGATATTATGGATATAGCATTTTAAATAAACCTATATTAAAAATAAATGGTAGTGAAATAGTAAACATATCTGTATTTGATAAATATAATGATGAAGGATTTGAAATAAAGCATCCGAACTCTACTAAATTAAAAAAAGCAGTTAAAGTAGATAATAATGTGGATACTAATAAAGTGGGTACATATAACGTAAAGTATTCATTAAAATATTTTGGAAAAGACATATATGCTACTAGGATAGTTAATGTAATAGATGAAATAAAACCTATAATTGAATTAAAGGGAAATACTGAATTGACATTATCAAGAGGTATAGAATATGCTGAACAAGGTTATACTGCTACTGATAATTATGATGGTGATATAACTAATAAAGTAAAAGTAGAAAATAATATTTTAGATGAAGTTGGCAAGTATGAAATAATATATAGTGTTACAGATTCTAGTGGTAATAGTTATTCTATTAAAAGAATAGTAAATAGGTTAAATAACAATAATGGTGTAATATATTTAACATTTGATGATGGGCCAAGTTCAAATACTTCTAAGATATTAGATATATTAAAAAGTGAAAATATTAAAGCAACATTTTTTGTGGTTAATTATGGTTCTGCATATGATTTGCTTGTGCAAAGAATAGTTAATGAAGGTCATACTATTGCCTTACATAGTTATACACATGATTATAAGATTATATATGCATCTGAAGAGTCATATTTTAATGATTTAATTACTTTAAAAAATAAAGTTAAAAATACAACGGGAATAGATTCAATTATAATAAGATTTCCGGGTGGAAGTTCCAATACTATAAGTAGTTTTAATAAAGGTATAATGTCTAGATTAGTAAATGCAGTAAAAGAACAAGGATATCATTATTTTGATTGGAATGTAGATAGTAGAGATGCTGGTGTAGCAAAGAATAGTACTGAAGTGTATAATAACGTTATGAAAGGACTTATACCTAATAGATCAAATGTGGTTTTAATGCATGATTTAGGATATAATGTTAAGACTGTTGAAGCGTTGAAAAACATTATTGAAGATTCAAAGAACAAAGGATATTCATTTGCTAGAATAACTAATGATACACCTATGATTACACACAAAGTAAATAATTAAAATTTACAAAAAAAGTATATTTTTGATTTAAATTTAACAAAAGATAGATATTTCTATAAATATTTATCTTTTTTTTATTGCTTATAAACTACAAAAAATGTATTTTTGTAATTTGAATTAAAGATTTAAAAATGATATCTTTGCACTAAAGGAGGAATAAAATGAAAAAGTTTTTAATAAGTGTAATGTTACTATTATTAGTTGTTACAGTACGTGCTGAAGAAAAAGTAAATTTAAAATTAGAGTGGATACCTAATATGTATTATAGTTATAAAAAGGATGGTATGACATATTGGGGTCAATTTGCATATGCCTATGTGGATGGTAAGATAGCATATTGTCTAGATATATACCATCCTATAACTAAGTATGAGTATACATCGACAAGTGAAATTCAGGAAAATAATTTGGTTATATTAGCAGGATATTTTGGATATGGATATAATGGTGAATATTTACTAAAAGATTATGTCGCTACACAAAAACTAATATGGGAATATTTGGGTATGAATGTAAAAATAACTGCTGAAAGTGAAGGAAAAGGTAGGGAAATAGATTTGTATGATAATACTTTAAAAATAATAGAAAGAATAAATAGATATGCACTATTTCCAAGATTTGATAGTGACTTTATATTTGATTTAAATACAACAAATCAGTTAAATGATTTAAATGAAATAAGTGATAATTTCGATATAATAAATGAGTCATATAATAATATATATTCTATAGATAATAATGTAATATTTGAAGCATATGAAGTTGGTACAAATGATTTTTATTTAAAAACCAAATATGATATGAATCATTCTAATATTATATTTGTAGCACCAGATTCCCAAAAAATAATGATTATTGGTGAAGTAAATAACTTAACACAAAGATATTCTTATGAGGTGGTTGATTCTGATGATGAAACTCCAATAATAGAAGAAAATCCAATAATAGAGGAAGACCCAGTAGTAGTGGAAGACCCAATAATAGAGGAAGACCCAGTAATAGAAGAAGACTCAGTAATAGAAGAAGACCCAATAATAGAGGAAGATCCAATAATAGAGGAAGACCCAGTAGTAGAAGAAGACCCAATAATAGAGGAAGATCCAATAATAGAGGAAGACCCAGTAGTAGAAGAAGACCCAATAATAGAAGAAGATCCAGTAATAGAAGAGGATCCAGTAATAGAAGAGGATCCAGTAATAGAAGAGGATCCAGTAATAGAAGAGGATCCAGTAGTAGAAGAATACCCGATAATAGAGGAAGATCCAATAATAGAGGAAGATCCAGTAATAGAGGAAGACCCAATAATAGAAGAAGATCCAATAATAGAAGAAGATCCAGTAATAGAAGAAGATCCAGTAATAGAAGAGGATCCAATAATAGAAGAAGATCCAGTAATAGAAGAAGATCCAGTAATAGAAGAGGATCCAGTAATAGAAGAGGATCCAATAATAGAGGAAGATCCAGTAATAGAAGAAGATCCAGTAATAGAAGAGGATCCAGTAATAGAGGAAGATCCAGTAATAAAGGAAGATCCAGTAATGGAAGAAGAGAGTGTAAATATTGAAAATAGTGTGAAAATTTCAGAAAAAATAGATAAGTTACCATTTTTAGGGGTATATTATGAAAAAAATCTTAATATTTGCATTTATTTTATTAAATTTAACTGGATGTACTAATACTGATGTAAGAGATAATAGTCTTGTTATTGCTAAGATAGGTATTGATGAAAAATATAGTATAGTAAATTTGGATGATGATGTTAATGGTATAGTTATGTATAGTGAGTGTGGGAGACCAGATAAGGATGGATCTAATACAGTTATAGGTGCACATTCTGGAATAGGCAGTAATGCATTATTTAACAATATATCTAAACTAGAAATAGGTGATTTAATAAGTTTAGTCTATAATAACTATGAATATACGTATGCGGTTATAGATGTTAAAGTAGTAAATGATAGTGATAGTTATATATTGGATGATACTGGTGAAAATTTGCTTACTTTAATTACGTGTAAGTTTGGCTATGTTGATAAAAGAATTGTTGTTATTTCTAAACTTACAATTGACTTATGACACAATGTCAGTTATAATTTAATTGGAGGTATTATATGGCTAAACAAACTTTTATTAATTTACCTGAAGAAAAGAAAAATAAAATAATTAAATCTTTGAAGAAAGAATTTAGCAGAGCGTCATTAAAAGATGCTTTAGTGTCTAATATAGTAAAAGAAGCTGGTATTCCAAGAGGCAGTTTTTATCAATATTTTGAGGATATTGAAGATTCATACTACTATGTAATAGAAGAATATTCTAATAACATTAAAAAGTTTTTAATTGAAGACTTAAGAAATAATAATGGAGATATAATTTTGGCTTATAGACATCTATATATATACATATTAGATATGATAGATAATAAAAATAATAAAGAATATTTTGAAAAGATATTTTTAAATATGAGTTATGAAGTTCAAAGTATGTTTACGCCTAATTTTAATGATGGACTTAACTTAATAATAAATTATGTTGATTGTTCAAAATTAAATATAGCATCTAAGTTTGGTTTAGGATACGTCCTTGATATAATTGAATCTACAATGATGAATAGTATAATAAAAAGTTATAAGAGAAATTTAAGTAGAGAAAAAAATATAGAAATATTTGAAAAAGAATTAGCACTTATATGTGTTGGTGTATTAAAAAAGTAATTATTTACTTTTTTTCTTTTTAATGGTAATATAAAACTTGTTTTTGGGAGGGGATTTTATGTTTGGATTTTCAAGTTTAAGATGCTCAGATTGTTCATGGATTGATCCTAGGGATAGAAATAGATATGGAGAATATTATTGTACTAAAGAAAGAGAATATGTATCTGGTGATGATTATACTTGTAGAGATTTTGAACCTAATTTTTATGTTATGACGGCATATTGTAAAATAAAAAAATTGCCATATAATTGCGATGAAATGATTTCTTTAATTGCTCTTAGAGACAAATATATGGTAGAAGATTTAAAAGGTAGACCATTTTTAGAAGAGTATGAAATTATTGGACCTATTCTTGCGGTTAGATTACAAGCTGATATGTATAGAAGTGATATAGTAAGAAGTATGGAAGAAGACTATATACATCCTGCTATGGAAATGATGCTTATGGGAGATTTTGATGGTGCTCAAGAATCTTATATACAAATGGTTGAAATGTTAAAAATTAGGTATGGATATGCTCCAGCCAGAAAAACTGATAAGAATAAGAAAAAAGACTTTAAATTTTAAAGTCTTTTATATTTTTATCATACATATCTTTTCCATCAAAGTATTTTTTTTCTTCTAATTTCATAATAAGGGCAACTAATTTTGATGGATAAGTTGTTACTAATTTGTTATATAGCGTTGTGCTTTCATTGTAGTATTTTTCACCAGCTTTTATCTTTGTATTTGTGCTAGTTATTTCATACCACAAATCATTTATAGCTGTATTTTTTTGAATTTGATTGTTTTCATTTTTAATAGTATATATTTCTTTTTCTATATCAACAAGTTTTCTTTCAAATTCAAATGATGATAATTCTTCATCTTTTAGTTTATCTAAATCTTTAAAACTTTTATTATCTTTATCAATTTTTTTAATTTCTGCTATTATCTTTGTTATTAAATCATATTTAATTCTCAATGATTCATCAATTTCACTTTCTGCAGTATTAATTTTTAGTATTTGTACTTTGATTTTATTATAAATAAAGCAAAATGCAAAAATTAATATAACTGATAATATTAATATAATTAATAATAATTTAATTAAGTCCATGTTTACACCTTCTATTCATATAAATTATATCAAAATAAGTCTATATGTACAATAAATTATATGAAAGAAATTGATATATATGATATAATTGTAGTGGTGATATTATGAAGATTAGTATTGGTATATCTGCAAGGCATGTTCATTTGTGCCAAAGAGATTTTGAAGCATTATTTGGTAAAGATGGTCATTTAACAAAATATGTAGATTTAAATCAACCTACTATGTTTGCTGCAAATGAAAAAGTAAGTATTATAACTGATGGTGGTAGGATTGATAATGTAAGAATAGTTGGGCCAATAAGACCTTATACTCAAGTTGAAATAAGTAAGACTGACTCATATAAGTTAAAATTAAATCCACCTGTTAGAGGATCTGGTGATTTAGATAATTCTGAGTCTGTTTATATAGAATATAATGGCAATAGGATATTTGCAAAAAATTCTTGTATAATTGCTAATAGACATATTCATATTAGAACTTGTGATTTGGATAAATATGGTTTTAAAGATAATCAAATAGTTAAATTAAAAGTAAATAGTATTAAAGGCGGTACATTAGATAATGTGTTTATAAAGGCTACAGATGAGGCTTATTTTGAGGCTCATTTAGATTTAGATGACGCGAATGCTAATTTTATTAATGATGGAGATATTGGGGAAATAATTAGTGAATGAGTTTAAAGTATGTAATAAATGTAAAGGATTTAATTTTCATGAACTTATTGCTAAATTAAAGAATATTGATGAATCTGCTAAAATAATAATTGGATGTCAAAGTATGTGTGCTGTTGGTGCTAAAAAACCTTTCGTAATAGTTAATGGTATACCAATTGTAGGTGATAATATAGATTTGTTAATTGATAAAATTAAAGAAGTTATATAATTTCTTTTTTTATAGGAAGTGATAAAAATGAAATGGAAAATAGGTAGTGTAGAAATAAAAAATCAAGTAGTACTTGCACCTATGGCAGGTATTTGTAATAGTGCTTTTAGAAGAATAATAAAAGAGATGGGTGCTGGTCTTATATATGCTGAGATGGTTAGTGATAAGGCAATAGTATATGAAAATAAAAAGACTACTGATATGCTATATATGACTGATTATGAAAGACCTATAAGTCAACAAATATTTGGTAGTGATATTACATCATTTGTAGAATCTGCAAGAATAGTATATGAAAAGATGAAACCTGATATTATAGATATAAATATGGGATGCCCTGTACCTAAAGTGGCAGTAGGCGCTCAGGCTGGAGCAGCATTATTAAAAAATCCAGAAAAAATATATGAGATAGTAAGTGCAGTAGTGAAAACAGTTCCTGTTCCAGTAACTGTTAAAATTAGAAGTGGATGGGATAAAGATCATATTAATGCTGTAGAAGTTGCACGTGTTTGTGAAAAAGCTGGTGCAAGTGCAATATGTGTACACCCAAGGACTAGAAATCAAAGATATGAAGGGTTATCTGATTGGAATATTATAAAAGAAGTTAAAAGTAATGTAAGTATTCCTGTAATAGGTAACGGAGATATAAAAAGTATTTATGATGCTAAAAGAATGCTAGATGAAACAGGTTGTGATGCTGTTATGATAGGTAGAGCAGCATTGGGAAATCCCTGGTTAATAAAAGACATAGTGGAATATTTAGAAAATGGTAATGAATGTAATGCTATTACAAAAGATGAAAAAATAGATATGTGTATTAAACATATGAATTATTTATTAGAATTTAAACCTGAGAAAACAGCAATACTCGAAATGAGAAGTCATATTGCTTGGTATTTGAAAGGTTTAAATGGTTCGAATGATGTAAAAAGAGAAATATTTAAATCTACTACTAAAAAAGAAGTATTAGAAATATTGGAAAAATTTAGATATTAAGGCTTTAATTTATTTACAAGCCTTATAAATTGGTATAAAATGGAGATAAGGAGTGTTATTTATGCGTGAGTATACAGAACAAGAGCTAGTAAGAAGAGAAAAAGCAAGAAAATTGTTAGAAAGAGGTATAGATCCATTTGGCTCTAAATTTGATGTAACATCAGATTCAAAAACTATAAAAGAATTGTATGGTGAATGTACTAATGAAGAATTAGAAGAAAAAGATATTGAAGTATCTGTAGCTGGAAGAATTATGACAAAAAGAGGTAAGGGTAAAGCTGGATTTATGCATATTCAAGATAAATATGGTCAAATTCAGATTTATGTAAAGCTTGATAATGTAGGTGAAGAAGAATATCAATTATTTGATATGGCAGATATTGGAGATATAGTAGGTATTAAAGGTAAAGTTTTTAGAACTCATATGGGCGAATTAAGCGTTAAGGCTTTAGAATATATTCATTTATCAAAAGCATTAAGACCACTACCAGAAAAATATCATGGTCTTACTGATGTAGAAGAAAGATTTAGAAGAAGATATGTAGACTTGATAATGAATGAAGATGCAAGAAGAATAGCATTTATGCGTCCTAAAATTATTAGAAGTATACAGGAATATCTTGATAGTAATGGATATGTAGAGGTAGAAACTCCTATTTTAGGTACTATTTTAGGTGGTGCTGCAGCAAGGCCATTTATTACTCATCATAATACATTAGATTTAGATATGTATTTGAGAATAGCTACTGAATTAAATTTAAAAAGATTATTAGTAGGTGGTATGGATGCTGTATATGAAATAGGTAGATTGTTTAGAAATGAAGGTATGGATAGAAAACATAATCCTGAATTTACAACTGTTGAATTGTATAAAGCATATAGCGATTTAGATGGTATGAAAAAAGCTTGTGAAGATATATTTAGAAAATGTGTTTATGATGCTACTGGAAGTTATATTTTAAATTGGAAGGGTCATGAAATAGATTTTTCTAAGCCATTTAAGAGTGCTAAAATGGTAGATTTAATTAAAGAAAAAACAGGTATAGATTTTTATGAAAAGATGACATTAGATGAGGCTAAAAAATTAGCGGTTGAGCATAATGTAGTAGTAGAAGATCATTTTGAAGTGGGTCATATAATTAATGCATTTTTTGAAACATTTGTTGAAGAAACATTAGTTGAGCCTACATTTGTATGTGAGTATCCTATAGAAGTAAGTCCTCTTGCAAAAAAATGTAAAGATGAAAGATTTACTCAAAGATTTGAGATATTTATTTGTGGTTCTGAATATGGTAATGCTTTTACAGAATTAAATGATCCAATTGATCAAAGAGAAAGATTTGAAAACCAATTAAAAGAGAAGAATCTTGGTAATGATGAAGCTAATGATATGGATGAAGATTATGTAGAAGCATTAGAGTATGGTATGCCACCTGCAGGTGGACTTGGTATTGGTATTGACAGACTTGTTATGATGATATCAGGATCTGAAAATATACGTGAGGTAATTTTATTCCCACACATGAAAAATAAATAGAGGAGGTTTTTATGAAAAACAAAAGTGTATTAAAAGCGTTTGGTATAATGTTATTTATAACATTTATATTGACATGGGTTGTTCCATCTTCAATAATTGGTGATGGAGTAACTATTGGAAAGATTGCGCCAACAGGTTGGGCTGATATTTTTACATCACTTGAAGTTGTTGCACAATATTTCTTGAAACCAGCAATATTTGTATTATTTGTTGGTATGTTTTATGGGGTGGCTAATAAGTCTGGAGCATTAAAAGGTTTAGTTGATTATTTAGTAGCAAAGTTTAAGAAAAGAAAAGCATTGTTTGTAATAGTAACAGTTTTATTCTATTCACTTGTTACAGCATTAACTGGAATATATTTCCAAATGTTTATGTTTATACCATTGTCAATAGCAGTACTTATTGGACTTAAATACAATAAAGTTCAAAGTATACTCGCAACAGTAGGCGCTAGTACTATTGGGTTATTAGCAGAAATATCTAATAGTATGATAAAAGCTATGGCTAGTACAAATGATAATCCATATTTATGGATAAAAGTACCATTATTAGTAGTATTAGTGGCTTTAACAATATTGTATATTCTTAAAGTTTCTCAAAAGAAAGATGAGAAAAAAGAAGATAGCATAATGTTTGTTCCACAAGCAAGAGATGCTAAGAAGAAGGTAAATGTAAAAGGTTTATCTTTAGCAATTGTTTTGTGTCTTACATTTGTTGTGTTTGTACTTGGTTTAACACCTTGGAGTAATGCAGATGTATTTAGTAAAGCATATACAGCAATTAAAAATGTAAAATTAGTTAACTTTAATGTATTTGATGCAATATTAGGTAAATTTGAAGTTTTTGGAAGTTGGACATATAATTCAATATATCCAACTATAGGGTTAGGCATTTTAGTACTTTCATTGTCAACACATTTATCATTAGGAGAATTGTTTGAAAGTGCTATTGAAGGTGCAAAAAAGGTAATGAGTTTAGCAATTCTTACTGCTTTAATGAGTCTAATAGTAATATTCTCTTTAAATTCAGGATTTGTAGGTACTATACTAAATTCAATAGCTAAAAATGGAAATGTAGCTCTTGCTGCGATTGGTTCTATTGTAGGTGCACCATTTATGACAGAAGAAACTTATGCATTACAATATTTAATGTCAACATTGTTCTATTCAGTGAATAAACAAGAATTATTAAGTTTATATGGATTAATAATTCAGACAACATATAATACAGTAATGTTAATAGCTCCATCAAGTATATTACTAATGATTGGACTTGCTTATGTTGAAGAAGGCTATTGTAAGTGGGTTAAATATATATGGAAATTTGTATTAGCAGTATTTGTGGCAACATTAATTTCTATTACTGTAGCAACATTAATATAACAAAGTAGATATCTACTTTGTTTTTTTATTAATAATATGTATATTGTTTAAAATTGTAAAAAGTTATATAATTATAATAGGTGATAGTATGAATAAAAGAGGTTTTACTTTAGTAGAAGTTATAGTTAGCTTTGTTCTTATTACGGCAGTTTCATTAGCATTATTTAAAACTACATTGTCTATTCAAGAAAAACAAAAAGAGAATTTAGCAATAAATTCATTTAAAGCATTTAATCTAGCAATTAATAATGAGATACAATATGATTTTTTAACTGATAAAATATTATCTACAACTCCATGTGGAGATAGTTGTTATGATATTGTATTTGAGAATAGAGGAACCGTTAGGACAACTTTAAATAAAGAGGATGGTATAATAACATATGGAAGTTTCAAGGAAAAATTGCCAAGTGAGTATAAGTTTTATGATGATATGCTAATTACCAGTTATTCATCAGATAATGAAGGTCTAAATTCATATGTAGTAATGACTATACCTGTAAAGAGTAATTATGAGCCAAATTTGAGTAATATAAAATATATGTATCAGTATGATAAGAATAATCCAAATGCATTGGTTGATTTAAATTTACCAAATGCAAGTGATATATTTGCATCTAAAGTAGGTGAATGTGGATTATATAGAGATGATCACGGTGATTTGAGATATCAAGGATCAAATCCATGTAATTATGTAACATTTAATGATGAAACATGGAGGATAGTAGGGATATTTACTGTTGATGGGGATAAAAGAATAAAGATTGTTAGAGAAGAGTCATTGGGCAGTTATTCATGGGATTCAAGTGATTCTACTATAAATGGTGGCGATGGAATAAATCAATGGGGACCATCTGGAACATATGTTGGTGCAGACTTAATGTTGGAATTGAATGGTGACTATTTGAATTCTTCATTATCCGCAAATACAAATTGGTATAATGGTGAAGATGGACAGCAGGATGCAGTATTTAATAAAGATTATGTTTTAAAGCAAGATTCAAAAAAATTAATAGCTGATACAACATGGCATTTAGGTGCGTTTACTGGGACCGCAATTAATTCATTAGCCTCAGTATATTTAGCAGAAAGAGGAGTGGATCATTTTGCAAATCCGACTGATGGTGTAGAAAGAACAAATACATGGAAAGGTAAAGTTGGATTGATCTATCCATCTGATTTTGGATATGCTTCAGCAAATTATTCATGCAAGGACAATATTAATTCGACTGGTATTTGTGATAATAATTGGATGTCTAATTATGGTTGGACTATTACTACTACCGCATCCACTGTGAAACATGGTTGGTATTCGGTTGCTCAGAATAATACTGGTTCCAAGATGGCGGTTGCACATCCAGTACATCCATCAGTATACTTAAAATCAATTGTTAAAGTTGCTGGAGAAGGTACAACTGATAATCCATATATATTTAGTTAAAAATAGTGATTTAAATCACTATTTTTTTGCATATAAAATACCTTTTAAACACATAATTATATAGAAGGGAGATTATATGTTTCAAAAATTTGATGAGGAATCTAGAAAAGTATTGATATGTGCAAAAAGAGAAATGCAAAGTTTAAAACATGATTATATTGGAACAGAACATGTAATACTTGGTATTTTAAGTAATAATAATTGCATTACTGATATGCTTAAAAAGTATGGTGTTAATTATGAGAATTTTAGAAATAAATTAATTGAGATAGTTGGAATTGGTAGTGTATCAAATGATTTGTATTTATATACTCCTTTATTAAAAAAAATAATAGAAAATGTAGTTGTTGAAGAAAGAGATAATGGTGGTGAAATATCATTGTCTAATATTTTTAATGGTATTATCTCTGAGGGTGATGGTGTTGGAATAAGAATACTTTTAGAATTGAAAATAGATATAGATAAGTTATATGGTAATGTGATTAAAAATGTATCTAAGAAAAAACATAAAAAAAGTATTTTAGATGAATTAGGTGTTGATTTAAATTTAAAAGCTAAGAATGGATTGATTGATCCAGTCATAGGTAGAGAAAAAGAGATTAATAGAATGATTGAAATATTATGTAGAAGAACTAAAAATAATCCAATTTTAATAGGAGAAGCAGGAGTTGGTAAAACCGCTATTGTGGAATACTTATCAAAAAAAATTGTGGAGGGGAATGTTCCTGATATATTAAAAAATAAAAGAATTATTTCTTTAGATATGGCCTCTTCAGTTGCTGGTACTAAATATCGTGGTGAATTTGAAGAACGTATGAAAAAGGTTTTAGATGAGTTAGAAAATGATGAAGATATAATTATATTTATAGATGAAATACATACTATAATGGGTGCTGGTGGTGCAGAAGGAGCTATTGATGCTTCTAATATATTTAAACCATCTTTAGCACGTGGTAAAATGAGATGCATTGGTGCAACTACTATTGATGAGTATAAAAAATATATAGAAAAGGACGGGGCGTTGGATAGAAGATTTCAAAAATTAGAAATAAAAGAACCAAATGATTGTGAAATAAAGAATATACTTATGAATTTAAAAGATATATATAGCAAGCATCATAATGTTCTTGTAAATGATAAAATAATAAATAAAATAATTTTTTATTCTAAAAATTTTATAAAGTGTAGAAAAGAACCAGATAGGTCTATAGATATACTAGATGAAGTTTGTTCTAAAGTAGCATTAAAGAATAACAAAAAAGAAAAGAATATACTAAAATTAAAGAGTAAATTATCAACTGTAATAAAGAGTAAAGAAATATTAATCTCTAATAATAAATTTAAAGAGGCATATAAATTAAAAAAGTCTGAAGATAAAATGAATTCCATTTTAAATAAGTTGGAAATAGAAAATGCTAATATAATTAAATCTGTATCTGAAAATGATATTCTAGAAGTGATAAAATCTAAAGTTAATATTCCAATATTAAATATTGATGATAATTATTTAAATTATATTAAAAATTGTATAACAAAAAGAATAGTAGGGAATACTAATGCAATAAATGAAATATTAAAAATGTGCAAAGTTTTTAATAGAAATTATGATTGTTTATCATTGTTATTATGTGGTAATAAAGGTCTTGGCAAATGTAGTGTAGCTAAATTATTTGCTGAGTTACTAGTGGGAAAAGATAATATAATTTATTTAGATACAAGTAGTATGTATTCTGTTAATGCAATAAATAATAGTGGTATATTTAATGAAATAAAAAATAAATCTAGAGTTGTTATTATACTTGATGATATAGAGAAATGTAATAATGATATATTAAATTTATTTATAGATGGATTAAAAAATGGAAGTTTTAAAGATTATAGTGGTAATGATATAAGTCTTAAAAATGTTATTATAATTATGATTGCTAATATAGATATAAGTAATAAATCATTTGGATTTTCTGATAAATCAAATGATAAATACTATTATTTAAATAGGAAATTTGGTAGGGATTTTATAGGTAGTATAACTAAAATAATACAATTTGATAATTTAAATGAAAAGGAAAGAATTATGGTTGTTGATAAATACCTTAATAAATTAGAAGATAAATATAAAGTGAAGATAATTTTATCTCTTGAAATAAAAAATAAAATTGTTGAGTCTATTAATTATGAAGGTGATACAACAAAAAATATATATAAAATTATTAGGGAAAGCATTGAACCTATAATTATTGATAAATTATCGGCAGGTAATAGTGTTATTCATATTAATAGTTTAAATACTGTAAGGGTTGTTTAAACTGTTTTTTTGTTTTATAATAATTATGAATTTGGAGTGATTTTATGAGTAATAAAGAATTAGCAGATTTAATATTTCCTAATATAACAAAAACTAGAGAAGATTATGAGAATATGTATCCAGTACGTGATTTGAAAGATGATGCTATAGTTACTAGATATGCACCTAGTCCAACAGGATTTATACATATTGGAGCATTACTTGCTTCATTTACTGAAAAAACTTTTGCAAAACAATCTGGTGGTGTATTTTATTTAAGAATTGAAGATACAGATACTAAGAGAACTGTTGATAATGGTATTATGGAAATAATTAATGGTTTAAAAGAGTTTGAAGTTACTTTTGATGAAGGCCCTATTAATGAGAATGAGAGTATAGGTAATTATGGTCCATATATTCAAAGTGAAAGAAAAGAAATATATCAAGCTTTTGTTAAGCATTTAATAAGTGAAGGAAAAGCTTATCCATGTTTTTGCACTCATGAAGAAATAGATGAAATAAGAAAAGAACAGGAAAGAGATAAATTACGTATTGGTTATTATGGTAATTATGCTAAATGTAGAAATTTAAGTAATGATGAGTGTGCAAGAAGAATAAAGAATGGTGATTCATTTATAATCAGATTTAGATCTAATGGTGATTATAATAAGAAGATTATATGTCATGATGAAATAAAAGGAGATATATTATTCCCAGAAAATGATTTAGATATAGTTATAAATAAAGCAGATGGCCTTCCTACTTATCATTTCGCACATTTAGTAGATGATCATTTGATGAGAACAACTCATGTAATAAGATCTGATGAATGGGTATCGAGTTTGCCGCTTCATTATCAATTGTTTGATGCCTTTGGTTTTAAAAGACCAAAATATGCTCATATTGCACCACTTGCTAAAGTGGATGAAGAAACTGGTGGAGTAAGAAAATTAAGTAAGAGAAAAGATCCAGAATGTGCAATGAGTTATTATCATAAGTTAGGTATACCATATGAGGCAGTAAGATTATATCTTGCTACTATAACAAGCAGTGGTTTTGAAGAGTGGTATATACATAATCCAGATAGTAATATAGATGATTATAAATTTGAGTTTAAGAAAATTAGTAAGAGTCCATCATTATTTGATTTGGATAAGTTAAATAATATATCTAGAAATTATATTAGTAGATTAAAAGCTACTGATTTGTATGATAAAGTTTCTAAATATTTAGAACAATATGATAAAGAATTCTATGAAATATTTACTAAAGATAAGGAATATTCAACTAGTATATTGAATATTGAAAGAGAACAGAAGAAACCAAGAAAAGATATTGGATGTTATAGTGATGTTAGAAAAGAAATATGGTATATGTATGATTCATTATTTACTAATTTAAATTATGACTTTCAAAAAATAAATAATTTGGATGAAATAAGAAATATTCTTGATATATACATTAATAAATATTATTCTTCATCTGATGATAAAGATACATGGTTTAATAAGATGAAAATGTTATGTGATGAACTTGGATATGCATCTGATATGAAGGAGTATAAGGTTAATCCAGATAAATATAAGGGTAGTGTTGCAGATATCAGTATGGTTATAAGAGTATCGCTTACTACTAAGTCTATGACACCTGATTTATATGAAATAATGAGAATTCTTGGTGAAGATAGAATAAGGGAAAGAATAAGCAAGATATAATCTTGCTTTTATATTAAAAAAAAGATACAATTATATTGTATTTGGAGGTATTATGAAAAGAGATAATGAATTAGTTGAATTTATATTAGGAGTTGTTTTTTTAGCAGTAGGTTTATTTATGCTTAGTAAAAGAGTAATAGTATCTAGTGGATTTAGTATATTTTCAATTGGTAATTTTGATTTAACTACGGGTACTATAGTAATACCACTTATGATTGGAATAATTTTGCGTTTTGTATATCCAAAATCATTTATTCCTAAATTAATAGTAATACTAAGTTCTATATTTATAGTAGTTGCTATAATTATGAGTGTTAAATTGAGATTTGTACCTACGTCATTATTTGATTATTTATTAATAGTTGGACTTATAGCTGTTGGTACTGGACTATTATTAAAAACACTTACTAAAAAACAAAGCTAACTTTGTTTTTTTTATGTTATAATGTTTTTAGGTGATTTATATGTATGAAATAGTAAATAAACTAATACAATTAAATAAAAGCATAAGTACTATGGAATCATGTACTGGAGGATATATTGCTAATGCCATTACTAATGTACCTGGTGCTAGTGATATATTTATGTTTGGCGCTGTCACTTATTCAAATGAGTATAAGGTAAAGATGGGAGTATCTTCATCTTTAATAGATAAATATAGTGTATATAGTATGGAAGTTGCTAATGATATGAGTAAGACCATATCTAATTATACTAATTCTGATTATGGAATAGGTGTTACTGGTAAATTAAATAGAGTAGATAAAAATAATAATAGTGGAGAAAATAATGTTGTTTTTATAAGCATTTATGATAGGATTAATAATAAGTTTTATACTGATATTGTTACTGTTTTGTATGATGAGCGTTGTAAGAACAAGGAAATGGTTTTAGAAAGTATAAAAAAAATACTGGAGGAAATATTATGAAAATATATAATACGTTGAGCAAAACTATAGAAGAATTTACACCTAATAATGGTAAAGAAGTAAATATGTATACTTGTGGGCCTACAGTTTATCATTTTGCTCATATTGGTAATTTGAGAACATATATATTTGAAGATGTATTAGAGAAAAGTTTAAACTTTCTTGGACATCACGTAAATAGAGTAATGAATATTACTGATGTAGGTCATTTAAGTAGTGATGCAGATACTGGTGAAGATAAAATGCTTATGGGAGCAAAAAGGGAGCATAAGACAGTTTATGAAATAGCAGATTTTTATACTAAAGCATTTTTTAGTGATGCAAGTAAGTTAAATATTAAAAAACCAGATATTGTTTCTAAAGCATCTGATAATATTGATGAATATATCAAAATTATAAATAAATTGTTAGAGACTGGATATGCATATAAGGCTGGTAATAATGTTTATTTTGATATCAGTAAAGCAAAAGATTATTATAAATTATCAGGTAAAAATGAAGAAGAATTAATAATTGGTGCTAGAGATGACGTAACAGAAGATACTGAAAAAAGAAACCCATATGATTTTGCACTTTGGTTCACTAAGTCAAAATTTGATAATCAAGAAATGAAATGGGATAGTCCTTATGGAGTTGGATATCCTGGATGGCATATTGAGTGCTCTGGAATATCACTAAAATATTTAGGTGAATATTTAGATATACATTGTGGAGGTGTTGATAATATATTTCCACATCATACTAATGAGATTGCACAATCTGAAGCTTATATTGGTCATAAGTGGTGTAATTATTGGATACATGGTGAACATTTGAATGATAAAAGTGGAAAGATGAGTAAGAGTAAAGGTGAATTTTTAACTGTTTCTTTATTACAAGAAAAAGGTTATAATCCTTTAAGTTATAGATTCATGTGTTTGCAATCTCACTATAGAAATCAGTTGGTATTTAGTTATGATTCATTAGATATAGCTGAAAGTGCCTATAATAAATTAAAAAATAGGATTAAATCATTAGTTAAGAATAATGAAACATTAAATGATGAAAAAATAAAATATTATATAAATAGCTTTAAGGATGCTCTTAGTAATGATTTAAATACATCTAATGCTTTAACAGTTTTATTTGAAGCTCTAAAAGATAATAATATTAATGATGATACTAAATTATATTTAGTAGAAGAGTTTGATAAAGTATTGTCATTGAGTTTAATAGAAAATAAAAAAGAAGCAGATAATGAATTAATTTATAAAATAAATAAACTAATTGAAGAAAGAAATAATGCTAAAAAAGATAAAAATTATGAACTTGCTGATAAGATAAGAAATGATTTGTTAGAAATGAATGTAGTAATAAAAGATACTAGAGAAGGTACTATATTTGAAATAAGGTAGGTGAAAATATGGAATTGTTACTTATAATTATACCAATTATATTTATTATGTTATCTCAGTGGTACATTAATTCATCATATGCTAAGTATAATGAATATGAAGTTGCTAGTGGAAAAACGGGAGCTGAGGCCGCAAAGGAAATATTGGATGCTAATGGACTATCTAATGTGAAAATTGTTAAAATTGAAGGTACTTTAACTGATCACTTTGATCCAAGAACTAATACAGTCAGTTTATCAAATGATATATATAGTGGATCTAGTGTTGCTGCTGTTGCTGTTGCTGCACATGAGTGTGGGCATGTAATACAACATAAAGAAAAGTATGCACCAATTGTAATAAGGAGTGCATTAGTGCCAGTCGTAAATATAGCTTCTAAATTGGGTTATGCAATAATGGTTGCAGGAGTACTTGCATCAATATTTAATATGGCTCTTATTGGGTTGATATTGATGTGTGCAACTTTAATATTTCAACTAGTAACATTACCAACAGAATTTGATGCATCAAATAGAGCAAAAAAACAATTGGTAAAATTAGGAATAATAACAAAAAAAGAATTATCAAATGTGTCAAGTATGTTATATGCTGCTGCTATGACGTATCTTGCTTCTTTCTTTGCTAGTTTTGCTCAAATGTTAAGATTATTTTTACAAATAAATAGAAGAAATAATTAAAGAATTTTATCTATGATACCGTAAGATAATGCTTCATCACTAGTCATGAAGTAATCTCTTTCGGTATCTTTTTCTATTTCTTCTATTTTTTTACTTGTATTTTTTGATAATATTTTATTCATTCTATTTCTAATTCTAAGTATTCTTTCTGCTGCAATTTTTATTTCAGTAGCTTGTCCTTCTGCACCTCCTAATGGTTGGTGGATCATCACTTCACTATTATTTAGTGCATATCGTTTACCTTTTTTTCCACTCGATAATAAGAATGCAGCCATAGAAGCAGCCATTCCTATACATATTGTACTTACATCACTTTTAATATAATTCATTGTATCATATATAGCCATACCAGATGTTATAGATCCACCATTTGAATTTATATATATACATATATCATCATTATTTATTGAATCTAAATATAGCAATTCTGCAACAACTATATTTGCTAATTCATCATTTATTTCTCCTGATATAAATATAATCCTATCTTCTAATATTTTTGAATATAAATCATACACTCTTTCACTATTATTTTTTTTCTCTATAACAGTAGGAATTAAATTCATAATATCACCTATAATTATAATAGGTATAAAGTTAAGTAAATATACACTATTATATGTGACAAAGTTTTTACTTATATGATATACTTATAGTAGGAGTGATAATATGGACAAAGTAAAAGTGTATTATAATAATAAGTTCTATGAGTATCCTAAAGGTATTAAATTACTAGATGTTGCAAAAGATTTTCAAAAGGATTTTAAATATCCAATATTAGTAGGTATAGTTAATGAATACTCTGTAACTTTAGATTTTGAAATAAGAGAAGATTCAAAGGTAAAGTTTTATGATATATCATCATCTAAAGGTTTTAGAGCATATGAGAGAACAGCAATTCTTGTTTTAGTAAAAGCAGTGAGGGATATATTGAATAAAGAAGTAAAAGTTGAACATTCTATAGATAGAGGCATATATTGCACAATAGATGGATTAAAAAAAGAAGATATTGATAATATTTCCAAAGAAATGCATGAACTAGTTGAAAGGGCTATTCCTATTGAAAAATTAAGCGTAAATAGATTAAAAGTAATTGAATATTTTAAAAAAATACATGATGATAATGCAAGTGTATTTAAGTACATGAGTAAGAATAATGTAACTTTATATAAAATAGATGGTATGTATGATTATATATTTGGTAAAGTATGTGTTAATACATCATATTTAAATAATTTTAAACTTGAATATATTGGTAATAATGGTTTTGTACTTATGCTACCATTTATATATGATAATATGAGAGTAAATGATTATACGCATCATGAAAAGTTTTTTAATTCAGTATTAGATTATATAAATTGGACTGATAAGATTGGTATTAAGTCATTTGTTGATTTAAATTTAAAAATATCTGAAGGCAAATGGAATGATATGGTATTTATGAGTGAAGCATCATATAATAAGTCATTACTTGATATAGTTGAAAAAATAGATGATAAAATTAAATTAATTTTAATAGCTGGTCCATCATCTTCTGGTAAAACTACAACTGCAAATAAATTGAAATTATTTTTAAGTGGAAGAGGATATAAACCGGTAATGCTATCGACTGATGACTATTTTAAGGAAAGAGATGAAACACCACTTGATGAGAATGGTAATAAAGATTATGAATCGGTAAATGCAATTGATATTGATTTATTTAATAAGCAATTGAAAGATTTAATAGATGGTAAAGAGGTTACTATACCAACATTTAATTTTATAACTGGAAAAAAAGAATATAAGAAGAAATTACAATTGGATAAAGATGGAATATTAGTAATAGAAGGTTTACATACATTAAATGATGTATTAACCGAATCTATTGAAAGAGATAAGAAATATAAAATTTATATTTCACCACTTACTGGTTTAAATGTGGATGATCACAATAGATTAAATAGTACAGATAGTAGATTGCTTAGAAGGATGGTAAGAGATAATTTAACAAGAGGATATAATGCAAGTCATACGCTTTCAACATGGGATAGTGTAAGAGCAGGGGAAACAAAGTATGTGTTCCCATATCAAGATGAAGCAGATATTGTTCTTAATACATCTTTGATATATGAATTGTGTGTATTAAAAGTTTATGCAGAGCCATTACTATTCTCTGTTGATGAACTAGATCCATATTATAGTGAAGCAATTAGATTGATAGGTATATTGAAATTAATACTACCTATGCCAAGTGAAGGAATACCGCTTGATTCATTGCTAAGAGAGTTTATTGGTGGAAGTTGTTTTGAATAGGAGGAAATATGATAAAAGTAGCAATTAATGGATTTGGAAGAATAGGAAGATTATGTTTTAGAGAAACATTTGGTACAAAAGAATTTGAAATAGTAGCAATAAATGATTTGACAGATGCTCATACATTGGCGCATTTGTTAAAATATGATTCTGCACAAAAAAGGTATGAAGGACATACAATAACTTATGATGATAATCATTTAATAGTTGATGGCAAAGCAATAAGAATATATGCTGAGAAAGATCCTGTAAATTTACCTTGGAAGGAACTAGATGTTGACGTTGTATTTGAATGTACAGGATTCTTTACTAATAAAGATGATGCAATGTCACATATTAAAGCTGGCGCTAAGAAAGTTATTATTTCAGCACCTGCTAAGGGTGATGTTAAAACAATTGTATATGGGGTTAATGAAAATATATTAGATGGTAGTGAAGAAATTATTTCAGCTGCTTCTTGTACAACAAATTGTTTGGCACCACTTGCTAAGGTTATGAATGATAACTTTAAAATTAAATATGGTACTATGACTACAATACATGCATATACAAATGATCAAAATACATTAGATGCACCTCATAGAAAGGGTGATTTAAGAAGGGCAAGAGCAGCAGCTGAGAATATTGTACCTAATAGTACAGGCGCAGCTAAAGCTATTGGGCTTGTTATTCCAGAATTAGAAGGTAGATTAGATGGAAGTGCTCAAAGAGTACCAGTTGCGACGGGATCATTAGTTGAGCTTACTTGTGTACTTGATAAAAAAGTTACAAAAGAAGAAATTAATGAAGTAATGAAGAATAATGCAAATGATACATTGGGGTATACAGAAGATGAAATAGTATCTAGTGATGTTATAGGTATTAGGTGGGGTTCATTATTTGATGCCACTCAAACAAAGGTAATATCTACTCCTGATGGTGATATGGTTAAAGTAGTTGCGTGGTATGATAATGAAATGAGTTATACTTGTCAGATGGTAAGAACTGCTAAATATTTAATGAATAGGTAAATAAGTGCTAAGCACTTATTTTTCTTTGATTGTTTTATTCTACTATATGTGTTAAAATTATATTGGTGATGTAGATGAAAAAAGGGTTTACTTTAATTGAAGTGACTGTTGTGATACTTTTGTTAGGAGTATTATCAATTTTTATAATTCCTAAGGTAACAACTACTATTGGTAATAATAAAGCTAAAGCTTGCGCAAGTATAGTGACAAGTGCGGAGGAAGCAGCAAAAGCGTATACTTATATGCATATAGAAACTATTGAAGAAGATATTGTATCTAATGGTTATTTTGATATTACAATAGGGGAATTACAAGATGAAGGTTTATTAAAAATGAATATAGAAAATCCATATGAAGAAGGTTATATTTCAACTTCTAATAATGTAAGAGTTACAAAAAATGGAAATAAATATATATACACATATATGGGTGGTGAATGTTAATGAAAAAAAATATTACTGATTTTAAATTAAAAAATCAGAGAGTAATTGTTAGATGTGATTTGAATGTACCAATAAAGGATGGCGTTATTTTAGATGATACACGTATAAAAGCCTGTCTAGAAACTATAGAACATTTAGTTAGTGCTAAGGCTAAAGTAATTATTTTATCTCATTTGGGTCGAGTAAAAGAAGAAAAAGATAAGGAAACCAATTCATTAAGACCGGTAGCTGATAAATTAAGTGAATTAATTGGTAGGCCTGTAAAGTTTGTACCATATACTAGAGGTATGGAGGTAGAAAATGCTATAAATTCTATGGAACCTAGAGATATAGTTATGCTTGAAAATACTAGATTTGAAGATTTAAATGGTAATAAAGAAAGCGGAAATGATAGTGAACTTGCACATTATTGGGCTTCATTAGGAGATATATTTATTAATGATGCATTTGGGACTATACATAGGGCACATGCTTCTAATGTTGGAATTGCAAAATTATTACCAAGTGGTATTGGTTTTTTAGTAAAAAATGAAATAGAAAAAATATCAAGTGCGCTAAATAATCCAGAAAGACCACTAGTTATAATGCTTGGTGGTGCTAAGGTGAGTGATAAGATTGGCGTTATTAATAATGCTGTAAAAATAGCTGATTATGTATTAATAGGTGGGGGGATGCCATATACTTTTTATAAGGCTTTAGGATATAATGTTGGGTTATCAATTGTAGATGATAGTAGTTTGGAATTTTGTAGAAATATTTATTCTCAATATAAAAATAAAATCCTTCTTCCAGAGGATATTGTAGTTGCGTCTTCAATATCAGAAGGCGCATCTACAAGAATTACAACATATGCTGATATTGGAAGCAATGAAGTTGGTATAGATATTGGTATGGCTACAATAAGTAGATATAAATCAATACTTATGAATGCCAATACAATAATATGGAATGGTCCTATCGGAATGTTTGAAATAGCAAAATTCTCTCAAGGAACTAGGAAAGTAGTAGAAATTTTATCAAGTTCTAAAGCAAAAATAGTAGTTGGTGGCGGAGATACAATATCTGCATTAAATAAATTTGGATTTAATAATAAAAGGGCACATATATCAACAGGTGGTGGAGCTACTTTAGAAATGCTTGAAGGTAAGGAATTGCCTGGATTAAGTGCAATAAGTGATAAATAATGAAATTTAAAAGAAATATATTATTAATAATTTTTGTTGGTATTATAGTATTATTTTTTGCACTAAAAGATGATTTTGATGAAATAATGAATTTGTTATTAAATTCTAATAAGTTATATATAATAATATCTTTAATTTTTGTATTTATATCAGATGTGTTTAAGAGCATATCATTAAAGAAAATAGTAGTAAATTCGGGATATAGTTTCAGCTTTAAAAAAGCTCTTTCTTTGATGATAACTGCAAACTTTTTTAATGGTATCACACCATTTTCATTAGGAGGGCAACCATTCGAATTATTTGTATTAAAAAAAGAAGATAATATAGGATATGTAGATGGTACAAATATACTATTTAAAGATTTTTATACATATCAAATGGCTTTCATATTATTAGGCGCAATATGCTATATCTGTAGTTCTTTGTTTAACATGGTAGTATATTCTCCAATAGTTATAAGGATTATAAGATTAGGTTTGATTATAAATTTGTGCGTCGCATTGTTCCTAATATATATACCACATTCTAGAAAAGGAAATTACAAAATAGTTTCTTTTATATTAAATATATTGAATAAGTTTAAAATTATTAAAGATAAAGAAAGTATTGAAGAGAAAATTAATAATTCAATTATAAAATTTAAAAAACAAACACGTGAAACAATTAATAGTCCGAAAGTAATTATAAAATGTATAATTTTAAATTGCCTTAAAATTATATGTATAGGAATTGCTACATATTATTGTTTTAAAGCTATTGGATCAAATATTAGTATTATTGATACAATAGTTATGACTATATTAGTAATGATTATGTCATCATTTGTACCTATACCAGGTGCAAGTGGTGGTATGGAGTTTTCTTTTGTAGCATTATTTTCATACTTTGTTATAGATGCTAAATTAAGCGCTATAATGTTGTTGTGGAGGTTTTTAACATATTATGTGCCAATGATATTTGGTGGTCTTACTTTCTTGACGTTAAAGGGGGAATAACAATGCGTATAGGAATTTTTACTGAAGTGTATAAGCCATATGTAAGTGGGGTTGTAACAAGTATACTTATGCTAAAAAAATCATTAGAAGATCTAGGACATACAGTATATGTTGTTACAATAAATATGGATAAGATGAAATATGAATATGATGATAAAGAAAAGGTTTTAAAGGTTCCTGGAATTGAATCTGGTATTTATGATCATTTTAAAGTTAGCAGCATTTATCCAATTAAATCAACTCGAATTATAAAAAAATGGAAATTAGATATAATACATACTCATACTGAAGGAAGTATGGGATTATATGGTAGATTATTAGCAAAGCAATTTAATATACCTATAGTACATACATATCATACTATGTATGAAGATTATATGTATTTGGTAACTAAAGGACATTTTGATAAACCTGCAAAAAGATTATTAGAGTACTTTACAATGTTTTATTGTGATAAAACAGTATCTGAACTTATAGTACCTACTAAAAAGACATATGATTTATTTAAGATAAAATATGAAATGCAAAGAGAAGTAAATATAATTCCCACGGGAATAGATACTGATAGATTTAAAAAGAGTAATTTTGACAAAAAGGAAATTATAGAACTTAGAAATAAGCTTGGAATATCTAAGGATGATTTTGTCTTGTTATTAGTTAGTAGAATATCTGAAGAACAAAAAAATATAAAATTTTTAATAGATTGTCAAAATAATTTAAATAAGAAATATAAAAACATAAAATTTTTGATTGTTGGAGATGGCCCAGATTTAGAATATTTTAAAAAGTTAACTGCTAAAGATGACTCTATTATATATACTGGTATGGTACCATGGAATGAAGTTGCTAAGTATTATCAAATTGGTGATGTATTTGTAACTGCTTCAAAAACTGAAACACAAGGATTAACAGTTATTGAAGGAATGGCTGCATCATTGCCAGTAGTATGTATGAATGATGATAGTTTTAAGATAGCAGTTATAGAAGATTATAATGGATTGTTTTTTAAAACAAAGAGGGAATATATTAAAGCAATATCAACGTTACATGATGATTATGATAAATATATAACTATGTCAAAACAGGCTCTTTCCTCTGCGTCTCAGTTTTCTGTTAAATTTTATGGTCAGAAAATACTAGAAGTATATAAAAAGGCTATTGATAGTAAAAAAGAATCATTGATTAGTAAATTAAAAAAAGTTGTGAGAAAATAAATGCAAATAATGTGTAAATTTACACGTTGTTTGCGTTTTTTCTATTTTATTCTACAAATATGTGTGATATATTAAGATTGTAAAAGGTAGAAAGGCTGTGATAAAATGAATTCAACTAAAATTTTATTTCTAAAAATGCTTAGAAGTGATATTAAGAGATCCACATATGCCAAAATGGGGATTAGTTCTGATGCTTCAAGTAGTGAAGAATTGTTAGCTGGGCAAACAATTGGTAGGAATGAGATAGAAGGCTTTTCGTCTTTTAAATTGATGAATGCTGAAGAACGGAGTGTTGTTAATTCAATATTAAATAGCTTTAGGAGAGACTCTTCTAGCAATGAAAAAGGAAGGGCTTTGCTAAAACATATTGATTCTTTAGTGCCAAAAGATGAATCTTATGAAGCTGAATATAAAGACGCGGCATAGAAAATATATCTTTTAAATGTAGTACAAAAATGTACTACATTTTTTTAATCGACAAAATTAGATATCAATAATAATTATATTAATAATGTAAATAGGAGGAAACATGAAAACAAGAATATTAATGATTGATGATAATATAAATTTAGTTGAGATGATTGGAGAATATTTTAAGGATAATAAATATATAGAAATGAGTTTAAAGGCTAATTCTGGTGAAGAAGGAATAAAATTAATTGAGGAAAGAAAAGATGATTATGATGTAATTATTTTAGATTTGATAATGCCCAATAAAGATGGTATTTATGTATTAGAAGAAATGAAGAAAAAGAGTATAGATAAACCAGTAATAATATCTACTTCATATAATAGTGATGATATGATTAGAAGAGTGTCTGAATATGGAGTACAGTATTTTTTGTTAAAACCATATGAATTATCAGATTTAGAAAATAGAATATTGGAACTTTGTAATTCGGATTTTAAAGAAAGTAAAAATATAAATTTATATCATAATAATTTACAAATATCTATTACAAAAATATTACATGAATTAGGAGTTCCTTCCCATATCAAAGGATATCAATATATTAGAGAAGGAATAACGCTTTTGTATAGCAATCCAGATATGATTGGTGGTATAACTAAAGAATTGTATCCAGAAATAGCATTAAAGTTTAGTACTACTGTTTCAAGAGTAGAAAGAGCTATAAGACATGCTATAGAAGTTAGCTGGAATAGAGGTGATTGGGATTTGATGGATGAAATATTTGGACATAGTGTAGATATAGATAAAGCAAAACCAACTAATTCAGAATTTATAGTAACAGTTGCAGATAAACTTAGACTAGATAGAGCAAAAACTAATTAAAAATTAGTTTTTTTGTGTTATTATAAATATAGGAGTGGTAATATGATAAAATTAGTTTTAGTAAGACATGGTGAATCAATATGGAATCTAGAAAATAGATTTACTGGATGGACAGATGTTGATTTATCAGAAAATGGTGTAAGTGAAGCTATAGAAGCTGGTAAAATATTAAAAGAGAAAGGGTATACTTTTGATATTGCTTTTACTAGCGTACTAAAAAGAGCAAATAGAACTTTAGATATAATTTTAGATGAGTTAGGATTGAAAATTCCTATTGAATATAGTTATAAATTGAATGAAAGACATTACGGAGCTTTACAGGGATTAAATAAAGAAGAAACTAGAAAAAAATATGGTGAGGAGCAAGTACATCTTTGGAGGAGAAGTGTAAATGTTAGACCTCCTGCATTAACTATTGATGATCCAAGATATCCATTAAATGATCCTAAATATAAAGATGTAGATAGAAAAAACATACCATTAACTGAAAATTTATTGGATACTATAGAAAGAGTAGTGCCTTATTATAAGAGTGCAATAGAACCAAAATTAAGAGATAATAATGTAATTGTAGTAGCGCATGGTAATAGTTTAAGAGCTTTAATCAAATATATAGATAATTTAACTGATGAAGAAGTTATGGCTTTAGAAATACAAACTGGTAATCCAATTGTATATGAATTTGATGATAATCTAAAGCCAATAAATCATTATTACCTAAAATAATATGGATGAAGAAGTTAAATATTTGAAAACAGCTCTTAGAATTATAGATTGTAAACATGTAAGTAGTTATATAAATGATAATGAGATATTAATTAGATTTACATATAAAAATAGAAATTATATACTACATATAAATAATGATTATGGACTAGTCACAATAGAACAAATTGAATCTGCTAATATTGGAAGTGTGGGATATGATGAAATCGCATTATTGAATGATATTAGAGAGATATTACCATATACTGAATTTGAAGGATATAATGTGTATGCAATATCATATTTTAATTCTTTAGGTTACGTAGGAAATAAACCTGTTACAATAAAAAAGATGGAAATAAGTATAGATACTGGTAATGAAGATATTGCAGTATATAGAGCAATAATAAAACCTACTAAAGAAGTGGAAGGGGAATTTGTAGATTATTTTGGCGGATTATATGAATTTGATAGTAGGATATTTGAGGATGATTGGTTAGAAGATTTTAATGAAAAAGTAGATACATATTCTGAAGAGGATTTATTTATAATAATTTCTACAATTGCGTCATATCCATACAAATTATTAACTAATTCATGGAAAGGCAAAAAAATAGATCCGTTTGTGCTTTCATATGTTAGTGAGCAAGCAATAAATGAAGCACAAAAGTATATTAATTTATATCCTGTTAATGAAGGTGAAGATAAATTTGAAGGCTGGTATCATATGTGGGAATTATATTTTACTGATAAGACATTAGAAGATTATTTGAATAAAAGAGGCGGTAATCAGAAGAAAAAAGAGTTTAGTTAATATTGAATTAAACTCTTTTTTGTTATATACTATATTTGAGAATAGAATAGAGGTGTTTTTGATGGATAGAGAAATTAAAACAGAATACGTTGATAAGCTTTTATCTCTAACAAAAGAAGAATTAGAGGGCATATTTAATGAATTGAGTTTATCTGAATTAGAAGACTTAATATCAAAAATAAACGAGGGGGTTGAATAGTGTGACAAAAAAGGAATTTAGTGAATATATAGAAAAAGCAATGGAAGAATGCAGAAGTATTTATAAAGAAACGAAGAGTTATACTGAAAAGATGTATTCTAGTGCTATGAAAGAAAATATGAATAAATCAGCAATCGGTTTATATACATTAGAAAATGATCCTGAATATATGTATAACAAATATATGGAAAGATTAGCACTTTCTAAACTAGATAGATTATATTCTTTATTAAAAGAAGCTGCAAGAGAAAGAATGGAATCAATGTCCGATGAAGATATTGAAGAATATAGAGAAGAAAAACAAGCGGAGATTAGTGAAGAAATAAATAGAAAAATGCTTAAGTTTGAAGCACTAACAGATGAAATGGCTAGATTAGTTATTAAAGATTCAATAGATGAACTTATAATTGAACAAAAAAGAGTTAGAACATGTGCTGTAGATGAAATTAAATCTTCTTTAATAGAAAAGTTAGGTATATCAAAGACTGTTTCAAATATAGCTCCGTTAGCAGATGATGAAGCTAAAGTATTGGCAAATATTTCTAGGGATAAAGAAACTCTAACAAGATTTTTTAAACTGCTAGAAGAATATAGAAATTTACAAAGTGATGTTAAGACAATTGGAATAGAAAGAGTTATAATTGCAAGAGATTTAATTCCATCAAATATGAATTTCTCATTATCTGATATAAATGAAGAAGAATTATTTAGTGATGAAACTTTTGACAAAATTCAAAAACAAATATCTATCTATATTCAGAGTGCTGTTGATGAAGAAACAGTTGAAAGCATGTATTTTTCAGATGGGGCAGAAGAAAGTTATTATGCATTAAAATCAACTAGTTATAAGTATTCAGATGAAATACCACATGATGAAAAGGCATTAAAACACTTTAAATCAATAATAACAGATAGATTATATGAGCTTGCACAATTACAAAATCAAGAATGGGAAAGATTACATAACAAAATGTTTAAAACCAATGAAACAACATCTAGAATAGCAAGTTTATCTTCTGAAATAGATGAAACAAAAGAGTTAATAAATCATTGTATAATAGAAAAATACAAGGAACATTATTCTAATAATGATATATATGGATCTATTTCTACAAGAATAAATGGCAAGTTGGAATATGCTTTAGGAAGAGAATCATTAGAAGATTTCTATAATACAGGAATTTGGCCAACTAAAGAGCAGATAGATGCGCTTAAAAGAGCTAGAGAATTAAATAAGAAAGAAGCAGAAAAATGCGTTATAAGAGTTGAGGTTGCAAAGGAGAAATTCTCTGGATTACAAGAAAGAGCTTTAAATAATAAAAATGAAAAGATAGAACTAGTAAGAAAAGAAATGACAGATCTTGTTGGTAATTGGGAAAATCCTACAATATTAAATATTATAAATAGTGGAATAAGAATTGATGAAAAACCAATAACCAAACCTGTTCAAGAAGAAAGTACAAATAAATTTATCAATGAAACAGAAGAATTATTAATTGAAGATTAAGCAATAAGTTAGCACTTATTGTTTTTTTTAAAAACTTGTAATTTTGTATTGATTTTTTGCATAAAGTTTGATAAAATGTATAGGAATGTTGTGGCTTAGATGTGCAAGGTTGCTGATACGCTAGGTTAAGTTGTACAAATAAAATCTAGAATAAATCAGGTTATTTGCGCGGAGCAAGTTTATACATGATATAAGCGAAGGGAGGATTTTTTTATGTCAAAGATACGTATAAAGTTAAAAGCATATGATCATAGAATCCTTGATCAAGCAGCTGGAAGAGTTGTTGAGGCAATAAAAAGAACTGGTGGTGAAATAAGTGGACCAATTCCACTACCAACAGAAATTGAAAAATTCACAATTTTAAGAGCTGTTCATAAGTATAAGGACTCTCGTGAACAATTTGAAATGCGTACGCATAAGAGATTAATTGAAATCAATAATCCAAGTAAGGAGACTGTTGAGGCATTAACAAGAATCGACTTACCAAGTGGTGTTGATATAAAAGTAGAAAACAAATAGGAGGAAAAGTATGAAAGGAATCTTAGGTAAAAAGATTGGCATGACTCAAGTTTTTGCTAATGATGGTAAGTTAATTCCTGTCACAGTAGTTTCAGTAGAACCAAATGTAGTAATGCAAGTTAAAACTAAAGAAACAGATGGTTATGAGGCTATTCAATTAGGATTTGCTACTAAGAAAGAGAAACATAGCAACAAACCTGAAGTAGGACATGCAAAAAAAGCAAATACTGCACCTAAGCGCTTCTTAAAAGAAATTAAAGGTGTAGAAGGCAATTATGAACTAGGACAAGAAATCAAATGTGATATCTTTGAAGCTGGTGAAATAGTTGATGTTACAGGAACAAGTAAAGGTAAAGGGTTCCAAGGCGTTATTAAACGTTATAATCAATCACGTGGACCAATGGGACATGGATCTCAATATCATAGAGGTGTAGGTTCTATGGGTACACTAAGACCAATGCGTGTATTTAAAGGAAAGAAATTACCTGGTCATATGGGTAATGAAACTGTTACAATTCAAAATCTTGAAATAGTTGCAGTTGACGTAGAAGAAAATGTTATTCTAATCAAAGGAAATATCCCAGGACCTAAAAACTCATTTGTAGTTATTAAGTCTTCAGTAAAGCATCCAAATGCTAAGAATGAAGCTGCTAATTTAATTACATATGAAGAAGCTAAGGAAGAACCTGTAGTTGAAGAGACTGTTGAAACAGTTGAAGAAACTACTGAAGTTTCTGAATAGGAGGTTAAATTATGCCTAAAATGAATGTTATAAATGTTAAAGGTGAAAAAGTAAAGGATATTAAATTAGATGACAAAGTTTGGAGTATTGAACCAAATGATGCTGTTATATATGATGCAATAGTATTACAAATGGCTTCATTAAGACAAGGTACTCATAAAGTTAAAACACGCGCAGAAGTTTCTGGTGGTGGAAGAAAACCATGGAGACAAAAGGGCACTGGTAATGCTCGTCAAGGTTCAACAAGAAGTCCACAATGGAGACATGGTGGTATAGTATTTGGACCAACAACTGAAAGAAATTACAATGTTAAGATGAATAAGAAAGAAAGAAGATTAGCTTTAAAGTCTGCTTTATCTTATAAAGTAATAGATAGTGAATTAAAAGTATTAGATAGTTTAGTATTAGAAAATTCTAAGACTAAAGGAATGCTTGATGTTATGAAGGGATTAAAATTAGAAGATTCAGTTTTATTTGTAGTACATGAATTAACTGATGAATTGATATTAGCTTCTCGTAATATCAAAGGTGTTAAGGTAATACTTCCTAATGAAGTTAATGTTCTTGATTTAGCTACATATAAGAATATGGTAGCTACTGAAGATGCTGTTAAAGCAATTGAGGAGGTGCTTATCTAATGTTATCAAATTATAGAGATATCATATTAGCACCAATTATAACTGAAAAAAGCACAGCTATTGCATCTAAAGAAGGAACTTATGTTTTTAAAGTAGATGTTAAAGCAAATAAATCACAAATTAAAGATGCTATAGAAAAGATCTTTAACGTAAAAGTAGAAAGCGTTAATACTGTTAATGTTCATCCAAAGAAGAAAAGAGTTGGAAGACATAGTGGTATGACAAACAAATATAAGAAAGCAATCGTTACTTTAGTAAGCGGTAACAAGATTGATTTATAGGAGGGATAGTATGCCTGTAAGAAATTATAAACCAACAACTGCTTCAAGAAGAAAAATGAGTACTTTAGTTAATGATGAAATTACTAAAACTACTCCAGAAAAAAGTTTAGTTGTTACTGTTAAGAAAAATGCTGGACGTAACAATCAAGGTAAGATTACAGTTAGACATCAAGGTGGAGGCGTTAAAAGAAAATATAGAATTATAGATTTTAAACGTAATAAATTAGATGTAGAAGGTACTGTAAGTGCTATTGAATATGATCCAAATAGAACAGCAAATATTGCTTTAATTAGTTATAAAGATGGTGAAAAAAGATATATAATCGCTCCAAATGGATTAAAAGTTGGAGATGTAATAGTAAGTAGTGAGAATGCAGATATTAAAGTAGGTAATGCTTTACCTTTAGTAAACATACCTGTAGGTACTGTAATTCACAATATTGAAATGAGACCTTTAAAGGGTGGACAACTTTGTAGAAGTGCTGGTTCAAGTGCTCAAATTCTTGGTAGAGAAGGAAACTATGTTTTAATAAGATTAACTAGTGGAGAAACAAGAAAAATATTAGGTGTTTGTAAAGCAACAGTTGGTGAAGTTGGAAACTTAGATAAAGAATTAGTTAAATTAGGGAAAGCTGGACGTAAACGTCATATGGGAATTAGACCAACAGTTCGTGGTTCTGTTATGAACCCTAATGATCACCCACATGGTGGTGGTGAAGGTAGAGCTCCAATAGGTAGAAGTGGACCAATGACTCCATGGGGTAAACCTGCTCTTGGTATGAAAACTCGTAAGAATAGAAAAACTTCAACTAAGTTTATTGTAAAACGTCGTAATGATAAATAGGAGGTAAAAATATGGCAAGAAGTTTAAAAAAAGGACCTTATGTATTCGCAAGATTACTAAAAAAGGTTAAAACATTAAATGAAACTGGTAAAAAAGAAGTAATTAAAACATGGTCTCGCCGTTCAACAATTTATCCTGATTTTATCGGTCATACTTTTGCAGTACATAATGGTAAGGAATTTATTCCTGTATATGTTACTGAAGATATGGTTGGTCACAAACTAGGAGAGTTTTCATTAACTCGTAAGTTTGGTGGACACGGCGAAAACAAGAAGAAGTAATTAGGAGGCTTATATGGAAGCAAAAGCAATCGCTAAAAATGTAAGAATGTCTGCGGATAAAGCTAGATTAGTTGCTGACTTAATTCGCGGTAAAAAAGTAAATGAAGCAATGTCTATTCTTAAAAATATGAACAGAAAAGCTGCTAGAGTTATTGAAAAAGTATTAACTTCAGCAGTAGCTAATGCAGTAAATAATAATAATTTAAATAAAGATAACCTATATGTTAAAGAAGCTTATGTTAATGAAGGACCTGTTATGAAAAGAATGATAATGGATTCAAGAGGACATGTAGGAAGAAACGACAGAAGAACTAGTCATGTTACTGTTGTTGTAAAAGAAATTTAATAGGAGGTAGTCATGGGACAAAAAGTAAATCCAATCGGACTTAGAACTGGTATTAATAAAGACTGGAGTTCTAAATGGTATGCATCTAATAAAGATTTTGCTACTTTCTTAAATAGAGACGTATTAATACGTAAATGCTTAAGTAAGAAGTTAAAAGATGCTGCTGTATCAAATATTGTCATTGAAAGAAATGCAAAAAGAACTGAAGTTATAATATATACTGCTAAGCCTGGTGTAATAATTGGCCATGGTGGAGAAGAAATTGAAAATTTAAAGAAGGAATTATCTAAATTAACTTCTGAAAATGTTCAAATATCTATCATGGAAATAAAAAATCCTGACTTAAGTGCTCAAATTGTTGCTGATAATATAGCTCATCAAATAGAAAATAGAGCATCATTCCGTGTAGCACAAAAAAGAGCAATTAGAAATACTATGAAAGCAGGAGCTAAAGGTATCAAAACTAAAGTTTCTGGTAGACTTGGCGGAGCTGATATAGCACGTAGTGAAGGATATGCTGAAGGTACTACACCTCTACATACAATAAGAGCAGATATAGATTATGCTACAAGTGAAGCTGATACTACTTTCGGTAAGATCGGTGTAAAAGTATGGATTTATAAAGGTGAAATACTAAAGCAAAAGAAATCTAAGGGAGGTAATGACAATGGCACTAATACCAAAAAGAACTAAATATAGAAGACCTCACAGACTTAGATATGATGGTGAAGCAAGAGGAAACACTGAATTACATTTCGGTGAATATGGATTAATGGCAATGGAAGGTGCTTGGATTACTCAACAACAAATCGAAGCTGCCAGAGTTGCTATGACAAGATATATGAAACGTGGTGGAAAGGTATATAGAAATATATTCCCACATCTATCACTTACTAAAAAACCACTAGAAACTCGTCAAGGTAAAGGTAAAGGTGCACCTGAAAATTGGGTTGCAGTAGTAAAGAAAGGTAAAATTATGTTTGAAATCACTGGTGTTACAGAGGATGTTGCAAGAGAAGCATTAAGACTTGCAATGCATAAATTACCTATTAAATGTAAATTTGTTATGAAAGAAAGTGGTGAAGAATAATGGATGCAAAGAAAATAAGAGATTTATCCACTGAAGAAATAATGAAGAAAATTGAAGAAAATAAAGAAGAATTGTTTAACTTAAGATTTTCTCAAGCAACTGGAAATCTTGAAAAACCTTCAAGAATACCAGAACTTAGAAAAGAAATTGCAAGAATGAAAACTGTAATTAGAGAAAGAGAATTACAAAAGTAATGGAGGTAAGTATGGAAATTAGAAAACAAGAATTAGTTGGTAAAGTTGTAAGTGCAAAAAATGATAAGACTATAACTGTACTAGTAGAAACATATAGAAAACATCCATTATATGGAAAAAGAGTTAAACATTCTAAGAAATATGCTGCACATGATGAAAATAATATAGCTAAAATTGGCGATAAAGTTCGTATAGTAGAAACTAGACCATTATCAAAAACTAAGAAATTTAAATTAGTTGAGATAGTTGAAGAAGCAGTAATTTTATAGTCCAATTAATAAAGGAGGAATAAAGTATGGTTCAACAAGAAAGTCGCTTAAAAGTAGCTGATAATTCAGGCGCAAGAGAACTTTTAGTAATTAGAGTACTAGGTGGTAGTAAAGTAAAAACTGGTAATATTGGAGATGTAGTTGTTGGTACAGTTAAAAAGGCAACTCCAAATGGAACAGTTAAAGAAGGAAAAGTAGTAAAAGCAGTAATAGTTAGAACAAAATTTGGTGTAAGAAGAGATGATGGTTCTTATATTAAATTTGATGATAATGCATGTGTATTAATTAAAGATGATAAGAGTCCAGTAGGAACACGTGTATTAGGACCTGTTGCTAGAGAACTTCGTGATAAAGATTATATGAAGATAGTTTCACTAGCACCAGAGGTGTTATAGGAGGTATTATGAACTTTAAGAAAGGCGATAAAGTAAACGTAATTGCTGGTAAAGATAAAGGCAAAAACGGAAAAATACTATATGTATTAAAAGATAAGGTAGTAGTTGAAGGTGTTAATATTGTTAAGAAACATCAAAAACCAACTGCACAAAATCAAACAGGTGGAATCGTTGAAAGAGAACATCCTATTCACATTTCTAATATAATGATGGCTGATCCTAAAACAGGAAAAAGTACAAGAATAGGTCATGAAATAGATAAGAATGGCAAAAAAGTTAGAATTTCTAAGAAATCTAATGAAAAGATTGATTAATTGGAAGGAGGGTATTTATGAACCGCCTAAAAGAGAAATATTTTAAGGAAGTTGTTCCTAGTTTAAAAGAGAAATACCATTATACAACATTGATGGCAGTACCTAAAATTGAAAAAATAGTAATTAACATGGGTGTAGGAGATGCTAAAGAAAATAGTAAGTATTTAGAAGGTGCCGAGAGAGATCTTGAACTTATTACTGGTTTAAAACCTGTAGTAACTAGAGCTAAGAAATCTATAGCAGGCTTCAAAATAAGAGAAGGTGCTCCTATTGGATGTAAAGTTACATTACGTGGTGAAAATATGTATGTTTTCCTAGAAAAACTTATAAGAATTTCATTACCTCGTGTTAAAGATTTTAGAGGAGTATCAAATAGAGCATTTGATGGAAGAGGAAATTATACTTTAGGTATTAAAGAACAATTAATATTCCCTGAAATTGAATTTGATACTGTTGTTAAAGTACGTGGTATGGATATAGTATTTGTTACAACTGCAAAGAGTAATGAAGAAGCATATGATTTATTAAGTGGACTAGGAATCCCATTTAGAAAGTAGTGGAGGATATATATGGCTAAAAAGAGTATGATTGTAAAATCAAAAAGACCACAAAAATTTAAGGTACGTGAATATACTCGTTGTGAAAGATGTGGTAGACCACACGCAGTTATGAGTAAGTTTGGTATATGCCGTATTTGTTTTAGAGAACTTGCTAACAACGGACAAATACCAGGCGTTAAAAAATCAAGTTGGTAATATTTGGGAGGAGGAATATAGATGGTAGTAACTGACCCAATTGCTGATATGCTTACTAGAATACGTAATGCTAATCAGTTAAAATATAATGAAGTTTTAGTACCTACATCAAAGTTAAAAGTTGGTATTGCTGACATTTTAAAGAATGAAGGTTATATAAATGGTTATAGCATTGAAGATTCTGAAAATGGAAGTATGATCAAAATAGAACTTAAGTATGGTGCAAAGAAAGAAAGAGTAATTACTGGATTAAAAAGAATATCTAAACCAGGATTACGTGTATATGCTAAAAAAGAAGAAATTCCTACTGTATTAAATGGTTTAGGAATAGCAATAATTTCAACACCTAAGGGACTTATGGTAGATAGAGAAGCTCGTAAGGCAAACCTTGGTGGAGAAGTTTTAGCATATATTTGGTAACAATTACAAGGAGGAAAAAATATGAGTCGTATTGGAAATAGAGTATTAACAATTCCTGCAGGAGTTGAGGTAACTTCAAATGAAGATAAGATTACAGTAAAAGGTCCTAAAGGATCACTTGATTTCCCTCTATCTAAAAGTGTAATTGTTAAAATAGATGGAAATGGTTTATCTGTAGAAAGAAAAGATGAATCTGATAATTCAAATATAATGCAAGGAACTACTAATGCAATTATAAAAAATATGATTGATGGTGTTTCAAAAGGATTTGAAAAAGGATTAGAAATAATCGGTGTAGGATATCGTTTTCAAGTACAAGGTAATTCACTTACTGTAAATGCAGGTTATTCTCATCCTGTAAAAATAACTGTTCCAGCAGGATTATCTGTTGAACAAGTTAGTAATACAGAAATAGTTGTAAAAGGAATAAATAAAGAATTAGTTGGCGAATTTGCTGCAAATATTAGAAAAGTTAGAAAACCTGAACCATATAAAGGTAAAGGAATTCGTTATAAAGGTGAAGTTGTTCGTCGTAAAGAGGGCAAGAAAGCCGCTAAATAATAAGTAAAGGAGATTATGTTATGATAAAGAAAATATCTCGTAATGAAGTTCGTAAAGCTAGACATAGTCGTATTAGAACTAAGGTTAGTGGAGATGCAAATACTCCAAGATTAAGTGTGTTTAGATCTAATAAACAAATTAGTTGTCAAATTATTGATGATGTTAAAGGTGTTACATTAGTACAAGCATCTAGTTTAGATAAAGATTTAAAAATCACTAATGGTGGAAATATTGAAGCTGCTAAATTAGTTGGTAAGAGTATTGCTGAAAAAGCAAAGAAAGCAAAAATTAAAACCGTAGTATTTGATAGAAGTGGTTACTTATATCATGGACGTGTAGAAGCACTTGCTGATGCTGCACGTGAAAACGGTTTGGAATTTTAGGAGGCGACTATGGAAAAACGTAGATTTAATGAACCTAAAGCGAAAGAATATGAAGAATTAGTTATTGCTGTTAATCGTGTTACTAAAGTTACAAAAGGAGGAAGACGTTTTAGATTTGCTGCAACAGTAGTTGTAGGAAATAGAAAAGGTACAGTTGGATTTGGTACTGGTAAAGCTAATGAAGTACAAGATGCTGTTAAAAAGGCAATCCAATCTGCTACTAAAAACGTTGTAAGAATACCTCTAGTTGAAGAAAGAACTATACCACATGAAGCTACTGGTGAAAGCGGTGCTGCAAGAGTACTTATTAAACCTGCTAAAGCTGGTACTGGTATTATAGCTGGTGGATCAGTAAGAGCTGTTTTAGAACTTGCTGGTGTAAAAGATGTAGTATCTAAATCTCTTGGATCAAATAGTAAAATTAATGTAGTAAGAGCTACAATGAGCGCATTAACTTCTCAAAGAAGTGCTGAACATATAGCAGCTTTAAGAGGTAAAACAGTAGAGGAGATTTTAGGATAATGAAACTAAATGAATTAAAAGTAACAGAAGGATCTAAGAAAGTAAGAAACAGAGTAGGTAGAGGAACATCTTCAGGTAACGGTAAAACTAGTGGTAAAGGACATAAAGGTCAAAAAGCAAGAAGTGGATATAGTAGAAAGGCAGGATTCGAAGGTGGACAATTACCACTATATAGAAGACTACCTAAAAGAGGATTTAGTAACGCAAAATTTAAAGTAGAGTATGCAGTAGTTAATTTATCAGATTTAAATAAATTTGATGAAGGTACTGTAGTAACTCCAGAATTATTGAAAGAGACAGGAATGGTTAAAAATCAATTATCAGGTATCAAAGTTCTTGGAAGTGGTGCTTTAGAAAAGAAATTAACTGTAAAAGCTAATAAGTTTTCTATGACTGCTAAAGAAAAGATAGAAGCAGCAGGTGGAAAAGTTGAGGTGATCTAATATGTTTGCAACAATAAAGCAAATATTTAGCCCTAGAAACAAAGATTTAAGAAAAAGAATTTTATTTACATTATTTGTATTATTGATATTTAAAGTTGGTACTGCTATAACAGTTCCAGGCACATCATCAATAACAAAAGATTTAGGATTCTTAGAATTATGGAATGCAATGAGTGGTGGTGCATTAGAGTCATTCTCTATATTTGCATTAGGTGTAGGACCATACATCAATGCATCTATCATTACACAATTATTGCAAATGGATATAATTCCATATTTCTCAGATTTAAAGAATCAAGGTGCAACTGGTAGAAGAAAAATAAATGAAATAACTAGATATCTAGGTATTGCAATAGCATTTGTTCAAGGATATGTATTCTCATTCACTATCTATGGTCAAACAGGTGGTGCAATGGAATATCTAAGAATAGCAATTATTCTTACAGCTGGTACTTCATTCTTACTATGGTTAGGTGACCAAGTAACTCAAAAGGGTGTAGGTAATGGTATATCCTTAATGATCATGGCAGGTATTGTTGCTAATATGCCTAATATGTTTATATCAGTATTTAAAAACTTTGTACATTTTAGTACATGGCAAAGTACATTAGTAGGATTATTAATATACTTAGTATTTATCTTACTATATATATTTATAATAGTAGGGGTTATATTTATTGATAAAGCTGAGAGAAGATTACCACTTCAATATGCAAATAGAACTACTAGTGCATATGGTGGTGAACAGACATATATTCCTATAAGATTGAATTCAGCAGGAGTTATGCCAGTTATCTTTGCATCAGTATTAATATCAATACCAGCTACTGTAGCGAATTTTGTAAAAAATACAGGATTCACAAATTTTGTAAATAATTATTTAACATATACAAAACCAGTTGGATTTATACTTTATGTATTATTAATATTTGCATTCGCATATTTCTATACATTTATGCAAATAAATCCAAAAGAATTATCTACTAATTTGAAAAATAATGGTGGATATATTCCAGGTATTAAACCTGGTAAAAGTACTGAGAATTATATAAGTAAAGTACTTAATAGATTAACAATAGTTGGTGCATTGTTCTTAGTTGTACTAGCAGCTATACCAATCTTATGTACATTAATACCTAATATGCCAAAAAATGTAACAATTGGTGGAACAGGATTATTAATTGTAGTAGGAGTTGCACTTGAAACTTATAATCAAATAGAAAACATACTAGTAAGTAGAAACTATAGTAGGAGTTATAGATAATGAATGTAATATTTATTGCTCCCCCTGCTGCAGGCAAGGGAACTCAAGCAGAAATGTTAGAGAAAGAATATAATATGTATCATTTATCAACAGGTGATTTACTTCGTGAAATTGCATCAAGCAAGACAGAACTTGGAAAGAATGTAAAAGAATTAATAGATAATGGCAAATTAATTGATGATGAATTAATGCTAAAACTATTAAAAGAGAAGATATCTTCATTAAAAGTTAATGGAATAATATTTGATGGATTTCCAAGGACAATTCATCAAGCAGAAATGTTAGATGAATTATTAGAAAATATGAATCAGAAAATTGATTCAGTAATCTACTTAGAAGTAGATAAAGAAGTAGCACTAAAAAGAGCTACTGGAAGAGTCACATGTTCAAATTGTGGAAGCATTTATAATATTTATTTTGATAATATTAAAGATAATAAATGTAATAATTGTGGAAATGAGCTTTCAAAAAGAATGGATGATACAGAAGAAAAATTTAATACTAGATTTGATACTTATTTAAATAATACAAAACCGGTAATTGATTATTATCAAAATAATGGATTATTAAATACAGTTTCAAGTATGGGTGATAAATTAGAAATATTCAATAATATAAAATCTATAATAGAAGGTAAGTAATATGATTAATATCAAAAGTGATAGAGAAATAGAATTACTTAAAGAAGCAGGTAGATTAACATATCTAACTCATTTAGAAGTAAAAAAACATATTAAAGTTGGTGTTACTACTAATGAGTTAGATAAAGCTGCTGCAGACTTTATTAAAAGTCAAGGTTGTACATCATCATTTTTAAATTATAATGGATATCCAAAATCTATATGTGTATCTGTTAATGATGAAGTAGTACATGGAATTCCTTCTAATAGGAAACTAAAAGAAGGGGACATTGTGTCAGTAGACATAGGTGTCTGTTACAAAGGTTATCATGGCGATTCCGCATGGACTTATCCAGTAGGAAAAGTTAGTGATGATAAATTATATTTAATGGAACATACACAAAAAGCATTATATGCTGGTTTAGAACAAGCTAAACCAGGTAATAGGCTTGGAGATATATGTTCTGCAATTGGTACTTATGCAAAAGATCATAAACTAGGTATTGTAAGAGAACTAGTTGGTCATGGAGTAGGTACTAAATTACATGAAGATCCAGAAATACCTAATTATGGTGTTAAAGGGACTGGTCCAGTATTAAAAAAAGGAATGGTCCTTGCAATTGAACCAATGCTTAATTTAGGTGGTGATGCTGTAGTAATGTTAGATGATGATTGGACAATAGTTACAGAAGATTATAGTCCTAGTGCTCATTTTGAACATACTGTAGTTATTACAGATGATGGATATGAAATATTAACATTGACGCGAGGTGATTAAATGGCAAATAAAGATGCTATTGAAGTTGAAGGAAAGGTAATAGATATATTACCTGGAGGTAAATTTAAAGTTGAACTAGAAAACGGATTTACTGTAGAAGCTCACGTTTCTGGTAAAATTCGAATGAATTACATTCGTATCTTACCAGGCGATACAGTAAAAGTAGAAGTATCACCTTATGATTTAACACGTGGGCGTATAACCTATAGAAGAGGATAGGAGGAAATAAGATGAAAGTTAGACCATCAGTAAAACCAATATGTGACAAATGTAAAGTCATAAAAAGAAAAGGTAAAGTACTTGTAATTTGTGAAAATCCAAAGCACAAGCAAAGACAAGGATAGGAGGAATTATGGCACGTATTAAGGGTGTAGATATACCTAATGATAAGAGAGTTGAAATAGCTTTAACTTATATTTATGGTATAGGAAGAAATTTATCAAATACAATTTTAAAAGCTGCTAAAGTAAATCCTGATACAAAAGCAAAGGATTTAACTGAAGAAGAAGTAGTAAGAATTCGTGATGAAGTATCTAAATACTTAGTAGAAGGAGATCTAAGAAGAGAAGTAGGTCTAAATATTAAGAATAAGATGGAAATTGGTTCATACCAAGGAATTCGTCATAGAAAAGGATTACCTGTTAGAGGTCAAAGAACAAATAGAAATGCTAGAACTCGTAAGGGAAAAGGTAAGACTATTGCTAACAAGAAAAAATAGTAATTAAGGAGGAAATATGGCATATAAAGCTAGAAAACGTAAAGTTAAAAAGAATGTACCTGAAGGTCAAGCACATATTCATGTAACTTATAATAATACTATTATTACTATTACAGATATGGATGGTAATACAGTTAGCTGGGCATCAGCAGGTACAATTGGTTATAAAGGAAGTAAAAAGAAAACTCCATTTGCTGCAGGTATGGCTGCAGAAGCTGCTGCTAAAGCTGCATATGATGCAGGAATGAGAAAAGTAGAAGCATATGTTAATGGTGTAGGCCCAGCTAGAGATACTGCACTACGTTCATTACAAACTGGAGGATTAGAAGTAACAGCTATGAGTGATGTAACACCTATTCCACATAACGGATGTCGTCCACCAAAACGACCACGTGGATAAAATTGAAAGGAGTGAATTATAATGGCAGAAAAAGTTACTGAAAAATTAAATGTATCAGTTGAATTAGGTTTTAGTGAAGATAAAAATGCATATTTAGTATTTGAAAAACCAGAATATAAGATGACTGAATACATAGAAGGAAACAATTATGGTAAATTTGTATTAGAACCATTAGAAAGAGGATTTGGACTTACTATTGGTAATGCATTAAGAAGAATATTATTATCTTCTTTACCAGGAGATGCAATTACTAGCGTTAGAATTGATGGAGTAATGCATGAATTCCAAACTATTGATGGAGTAATAGAAGATGTAACATCAATAGTATTAAATTTAAAGAAAATTGTTGTTAAGAAAAATACTGATGAACAAGTAACAGTTAAAATCAGTGCTAAAGGAGAAGGAACTCTTACAGCAGCAAGCTTAGTAACAGATTCTACAATAGAGATTATTAATCCAGATCAAGAAATATGTACACTTGCTGAAGGTGGAAAATTAGATATGGAACTAACTATTGGTAGAGGTAGAGGTTACATAGTTGCTGATGAAGTAAAGGAAACTTTAGGAGATGTTAAAGTAGGAACTATTGCAGTTGATGCATTATATTCTCCAATTGAAAGAGTTAATTATGAAGTAGAAAAAGCTCGTGTTGGACAAAATAATAACTATGATAAGCTAACACTTGAAGTATGGACAGATGGTTCATTAAAACCACAAGATGCTGTTAAAGAAGCTGCAAGTATATTAATGGCTCAATTAGATAAGATTGATAGTCCAGAATTTACAGATGCAATAAGAGGATTAATGAAACAAAATGAAGAAGATCCAAAGCAAAAGATTCTTGAAACATCAATTGATGATTTAGAATTATCTGTAAGAGCTTATAACTGCTTAAAGAGAGCAGCAATAAATAATGTACAAGATTTAGTTAATAAATCAGAAAATGAGATGATGAAGATTCGTAACCTTGGTAGAAAATCTCTAAAAGAAGTAATGGACAAAATCAAGGAAATGGGTTTATCATTTAGAAATGATGAATAGTGAAGGAGTGAAAATATGGCTTATAGAAAATTAGGTGTAGATAACAAACATAGAAGAAGCATGTTAGCTAACTTAACAAAAGATTTAATAATGAAAGAGTCAATTAATACAACTGAAACAAGAGCAAAAGAAGTTAGAAAATCTTTTGATAAAATGGTTACATATGCAAAAGAAGGTAGTCTAGTTTCTAGACGTAAAATATTAGCGTTCCTTCAAAATGATAATGTTGCTACAAAGAAAGTATTTGATTTAGCAGAACGTACTAAAAATAGAAATGGTGGTTATACAACTATGTTAAAATTAGGAGAAAGAAAGGGAGACGATGCCCTAATGGTTATCCTAAAATTAGTTGATGAAGCTCCAAAAAAAGAAGTAAAAGAAGAAAAGAAAGCTAAAGCAAAGAAAGAAGTAAAAGAAGAAAAGGTTGCAAAACCTAGAACAAGAAAAACAAAGAAGACTGAAGAATAATTCAGTCTTTTTAATTGTATTATATAAATTAATGCATTTAATGCTTTACTATGCTATAATTTAATTAGTTATGGTGATAATATATGAGTATAAAAGAATTAATAAATAAATTGTTTAAACCAAAAACAAGGCAACAAGGACTAGCCTTACCCACTGATTTAGTATCAGTTCCTATGCGTGATAGTTTAGATAATAGTAAGATTAAAGAATTAGATGAATATAAAAATAGTTATTTAAAAATACTATTGCAAAAGAAACATTTTACTAGTCATGATATTAGTTCAAAAGATTTTAGCCAGGAAATGGCTATGAATTTTGAACTATTTGGGAGATTGGTAATAAATCATGATAGTAATTATAATCTTGACACAATGCCTAATTATGAAAAAAATGAATTACTTATTAAACAAAGAGTTAATCCTATAAAAATTCAACTATATATTGATAGAATGGGAGAAATGTGGGATGAAACACATTTACAATTAATTGCTTTAAGAGAAATATATAGTGAATTAGGCAAAAAATTAACTAAAGATAAGAAAGAAGCAATTTTAAATGAAATATATAATCTAACTACTAAATATATTATTTTTAAAAGTAATGTATATGCCGCTTTAGCAGAAGTTGAGACTTATAAAAAAGAGATAACAAATGATTCAGCATCAAATGAAATTGATAATCTAGTTATGTATCATCATAATGTAAGTTATTATGCTTTATATTTTATACCAGATATAGCACTTGAAATAGCGAAAAATAGAGAATATACTATTTTAGATAAAATTGCTATTTTAGAACGGGAATTAGAAATGTATGCGTATAATCATCTTAAAATTGATGACTTGAATAAAGAGTTAGAAGAAATTGATAAAATAGAAAAAACACCTAGCAATAAACAAAAGTTATTAGATAAAATTAATAAATTAGAAATAAAATTTCTTGTTTTAAATGATTATGGTGGACATGAACTAGATTTAAAGCCATTATATGAAGTAAAATTTGATATTTTAACTATCGATATAGTTAGACAAAATGATAGTCCGTTTAAAAATGTTGAAGGAAGAGAGTTAAAATATTATGAAAATATTATTTTAGATAAAATAACTACAAATATTACTGGGGTAGATTCATTACTCAATCAAAGATTAGATGAAGATAATAAAAAAATAATTGAATACTTTGTTGCATTGTTAAAGAATGGGGATAGTTATAATTTTTATATCATACTACAAGATATTTTTAAATTATCTTTATTACTTAGTGCAAGTAGTGATGAAGAAATGAGTTATTTTTTTGATAATTTTAAAATCAACTTTAATAAGAATGCTAAATATGATTTTCAATATCATTTTACAAGAGAAATTCCTAGAATAGGTATCAGCGCAAATAATACAATCCCTCTAAGTGCAGTTTGCTGGCTAAATAATCTTGATATATTGATTGAAAAACAGGGACAAGGCTTTATTAATGAGGATACAAATAGAATTGTTCAGATATATAATTATTTTGCAGATAAAGAAACTGAAAAAACTTCACAATATAAGATACCAGAAGGAATTACTAAAATTACATTATCTTTTTATACCAGAAATTATATTATTAAAGATGAAATATTAAAAAAATCTTTAGGAAAAACACTTGTAACTCCGAGTAGTCTTAAAACCTTTAGTTTAGTAGATACAATTTATGGTAAAAAAGATAGATTAACTTTATCTACTGATGTAGCAAGTGAATCAAATGAAATAATAAATTCTAACCCTTGGTTTTCACCTGTTTTGCATGCTTCTAATGTAATTTTTAATGAAGGATTAGAATATATTTATGAGCCATCTTTTATAGGTTGTACTACACAATCTTTAACAATACCATCTACATTGCGTAATGCAGATGAATCAGCAATTGCATATGCTTTTAGCACTTCTAGTGGTATACAATCAAGTATATATGAATTAATATTTACTAATTATGAAAATTCCATTACTTTGCATGATAATGAACAAATGGATAATATAATTAAAAGATTATTTGATATATCATTTTTATATGAATTATCTATGTTAAGTGACATTGTTCCGATTATATCTCCAAGAATACAAAAAATTGTTTTAGTTTCAAAAGACGGAGAGAGAATACAAATATTAATAAATGAAATTATCGCTAGTAATCTCTCAAATAATGAATCAGATCCTGATAAAATTATTAGTGAAATAAAAAAAGAAATCTATGAAATAGTTAATAATACAAAAGAAGAAAATAAATCTAAATAGTTTTTTATATAATACTGTTTATGAATTTGTTTTAAATTTGACAAAACAGCTTTAATATGTATAATATGCATTACTTAGGAGTGATATATATGACAGAAGAAGTTAGAAAATTATTATTAGAAGCAAGTAAAGAATTAGAGAAAGAAGATAAACAAAGCGATAGTATAATTTATGAGCAAGCTGCAAATGGTTCAAATAAAATTAGTTATATTGTTTGGAAGTCATTATTAGAGGAATGGAGAGAAGCTGCTTTAGGAAGTGAGATTACTAAGAAATTAAAAGTATTACCACCAGAAAAGATAAATTTAACATCTCGAGATTTAAATTTTGGTACACGTGATGAATGTACATATGCAAAAAAGCAAATAAGAATGGCGTCAAGATTTAATGTAAGGCATGATGATTCGATTGCTTTTGTTATAGAAGGGAAAAAAATAACGCCTATATTGACTAAATATATGATTGGAACAATGCAAGATGATGGGCTTAATGTATCAGTTGCTACTGATGGTATGATATGTTCTACATCAACTGAAAAATTTGAAGAAATAATGCGACAAATAAGTAAAAAACCAAGTATATATAGTAAAGGAACTAAATAGTACTGAATTTTGATTTCAGTACTTTTTATGTGGTATACTAATAATGAGGTGATAATATGAAAGCATTAATTACAGGAGGATCTTCTGGAATAGGAAGAGATATGGCTACGTATTTAAAGAAACTTGGACATGAAGTAATAATTGTTGGTAGTAATAAAGAAAAATTAGATAAAGTAGCAGATAAATTAAATTGTAAATCTATAGTTATGGATTTAAGTATTAAAGATAATTGTAAGAAATTATATGAAAAAGTTAAATCTGAAAATATTGATATCTTAATTAACAATGCTGGATTTGGTAAATTTGGAGAATTTACTGATATTAATTTAGATGAGGAACTTAATATGATAGATGTTAATATAAATGCAGTACATATATTAACTAAATTGTTTTTAAAAGATTTTGTAAAAAGAGATAGTGGTTATATTCTTAATGTAGCATCATCTGCAGCTTTTGAACCAGGTCCATTAATGGCAACATATTACTCTACTAAAGCGTATGTTTTAAGACTTACTACTTCTATTTATGAAGAACTTAGAAGAAATAAATCAAATGTTCATATTTCTGTTTTATGCCCTGGACCAGTAAATACTAATTTTAATAATGTTGCTAATGTTAAATTTGATATTAAGTCAATTAGTAGTGAATATTGTGCAGAATATGCAATTAAAAAGATGTTTAAAAATAAGTTAATAATAATACCATCATTCTATATGAAAACAGGAATCTTTTTTACTAGATTTATTCCTACTAAAATGATGGCAAGAATTGCATATAATATACAGAGTAAAAAGAGATAATTTTTATCTCTTTTAAATTGAATAAAAAGAAAATTTATAGTATTATTATAATTGAGGGATGATATATGAAAAAAAGTAGAACTTCTCCAATATTAATAATTATAATTATATATATATTTATTTCATTAGTAAATAATATGAGAGTAGGCAATCCTCATAATAATGAAAAAGTAAGAGTAAGAGATAAAAATACTTTTAGAATAATTGCGTCTACTTCTACTAGTGCATTAGATGATAAGATTATTGCATATGCAAAAAAAGATGGATTTAAAGTAGAAATAGAACATTATGGAGACTTAGAAATAGTAAGTAAATTGAATAATAATAGTAAAGACTATGATGCTGTATGGATATCTAATTCTATATGGCTTTATATGCTTGATAATAGTTATTTAACTACTGATAGTAAGTCTATAGTTATAGATCCAGTAGTAATTGGTATAGAAAAGAGTAAAGCTAAAGAATTAGGATTTATTGATAATGACGTATATAATAAAGATTTGTTAAATGTTATTAGAGATGGTAAATTAAAATATGTAATGGCTTCAGTTACTAAGACAAATACAGGTGCTACTAGTTATTTGAGTTTTTTAAATAGTCTTGCTGGAAGTCCTGAAGTATTAACAGAGGAAATGCTAGATAATGAAGAATTAACTAATGATTTAAAAGATTTCTTTAAAGGTGTTGAAAGAGTATCTGGGGATGAGTCATATTTAAAAGATATGTATTTAAATGGAAATTATAATGCAATGATAAATTATGAGAGTTCTTTAATTGAGTTAAATAAAGAGTTAATAAAAAAAGGAAAAGAGCCTTTATATTTAATATATCCAATTGATGGAGTAGCGATTAATGATATGCCATTCGCATATATAAATAATGATTCAAATGATACAACTACTAAGGATAGATTTAAAGTAATTCAATCATATTTAAGAAGTGATGAAGTGATTAAATTATTAGAAGGTTATGGATATAGATCTTGGTATGGTGGTACAAATACTAATGTAAATAAAAATGTATTTAATCCTGATTGGGGAATAGATACTACTAAATATCTAAAAGATATGAAATATCCAAGCAAATCAGTCATTACTAAAGCAATGAGATTATATATATCAATAATCAGGAAACCAACACATGTAGTGTTCTGTTTAGATTTATCAGGAAGTATGTATGGAAGTGGAATAAAAGAATTAAAAGAGGCAATGAATTATATACTTGATTATGATAAGGCAAGTATAGATAATTTACAATTTTCTGATAGTGATAAAATAACTATTATTACATTTAATGGTGATGTAAAAGATATATATGATACTAGATATGGTAGTGAAACAAAAGATATAATTGTGGATATTAATAAACTAGAAACTGGTGGAACAACTAATATTTATAGTCCAAGTATTGAAGGTTTAAAAATATTATCTAAAGATAATTCAAATGAGTATACAAAAACAATAATTCTCATGACTGATGGTCAATCAAATGAAGGTTCATATGAGCAATTGCGTAGATATTATATAGATAATAAGTTTGATGTTCCAATATACAGTATTACCTTCGGTAATTCAAGTGAAAGGGAATTAAAATCATTAGCAGATTTATCAAATGCTAAAGTATTTAATGGTAAAGATGGATTATTAAAAGCATTCAGTGAAGTAAGGAGTTATAACTAATATGAAGAATAAAGAAGTAGTATCAGCAATATTAGGAAGTGCATTTTTTGCTGTTCCTTATTTAGCTTTATCTACAGCACTTCTTCCAGCATTGGCAATTGGATGCGCTGCATTTGGAGCCAGTGAACTTGTTTTATCAGGTAATACAAAAGAAATACTTAAAGACTCAAATCGTCCTTTATATCTAAAATTACAAGATGCAAAAAAACAAAGTAAAGAGATATTGAATTTAATACCAAAAGTTGAAAGAGAAGAAACAAAATACAATTTGAAAGAAATACATAGTACTGTAGATAAAATTATAGAAGTAATTGAAAATAATCCTAAGAAAGCAAAAAGAATTGACAATTTCTTTGATTTCTATTTACCTGTATTAATAAAAATAGTAAATAGATATGATGAAGTAGAAAATAAAAATTTGACTTCTAAAGAAGGAAAAGACTTCATGAAAAAAGCTGATAAAATGATTGCAGATACAAATACTGCATTTAAAACTATTTTATCTTCTTTATATCAAAAGGATTTAATTGATGCTGATGCTGATATGAAGGTATATGATATGATGTTGAAAGCAGATGGTATAGTTGATGATGAATTAATGAAAGGTAGTGATAAGGATGAATAAGAAAACGTTTATAGGGATCACAATATTTGTAGTTTTAATACTTTTAATAATTTTTATAAAAGTATCCAAAGATAAAAATGGTAAGGATATTTTTAGCGGTAATTTAACAACAATTTATGTTGCAGCAGGTGGTGGTAAAGAAGATTTTCTTGCTGATTCTGATGTAAAGAAAATTTTAAAAAATAAATATAAAATAGAAGTTGTTTATGATACATGGAGTAATGGTAAAACAATTACTAAACCTCTTATTCGTGAAAGTGTAGGACTTGGTGATAGTGCTATTGCAAGAGAAATAAGTGAAGGTGAGACATATACAATTAATTCTAGTGGTGTATCAAAATATGATGCATTGTTTACATCAGATCAAAGATTCTATGATTACTATAAATTATTTCCAAATAAGGAATTAGGTGAATCAGATAGATATACAGTATTAGACGGAGGACTTACATTAAATACACCTATAGTAATATATAGTTGGAGAGAAGTAGTAGATGCTTTAATAAATGAAAAAATAGTGACATTGGATAATGGTGTTTACTATATAACTGATATGAATAAATTAATAAATTATATATTAACTGGTAAGAAATGGAAGGACATTGGGTTAAGTAATTTATATGGAACAATTAATATTGCATCTACAGACCCAGTTACATCAAGCCCAGGTGCAACTTATTATGGATTGTTACTTTCAATATTAAGTGAAAGTCAAGTAACAAGTGAAAATATAGAAAAGAATTTACCAAAATTAAAAGAATTTTATATTAAATCTGGATATATGAATAATACACCAGCTGATTTATTTGAAAGGTATTTAAAGACAGGTATGGGTGGTGAACCAATGATAGTAGATTATGAGAAAAGCATGATTGATTTTGCTAACTCTAGTCCAGATGCATTTAATCAAGTAAAGGATGAAATAAGGGTTTTATATCCAACACCTACAATATGGAATTCACATTGTTTTACAGTGTTTACTGAGAATGGTAAAAAGCTATATGAAGCATTAAATGATAAAGAAATTGGTCAAATTGCATGGTCTAAATATGGTTTTAGAACTGGTGTTACTGGTGGTACATATGATGTATCTGGAATAGGTATTGGAGTACCTCAAAGTATTACAAGTACAGTATCTAGTTTAAAAATGGATACTTACAATAAATTAATAGATTATTTGAAGGAGAATTAATATGAGTATGGAACTAAAAGTAAAAGCTAAAATGGATGATAAGAAGGTAGAAGAATTAGCAAATAATAAAAAAGTATCTGAAGAAATGATTGAATCATCATTAAATTATGATTTGCTATCTAAAGAAGAAAAAGAAGCAATTGATGAATTTAATAGTATGATTGATATTAATGATTCAGCGCAAATTCTTCAATTTGGTGCTGCTGCACAAGAAAAAATATCTAAATTTTCTGATAGTATATTAGAAGATGTTAAAACAAAGAATACAGGAGAAGTGGGTGATTTACTAGCCAACTTAGTTAGTCAAATTAAATCATTTGATTCTGATATAACAAAAAGTAACAAAAGAGGATTGATTGCTAAGATATTTAGTAATGCTAAAAAAGAATTGGATTTTATAATTGCTAAATATAGCAAAATTGAAAAGAATATTGATGGTATTGAAAATAAATTGGAAAAAGATAAGATTCAAATGTTAAAAGATATTACTGTATTTGATAGTATGTATGAAAAGAATCTTGAATATTTTAAAGAATTATCATTATATATAATTGCTGGAGAAAGAAAGTTAACAGAATTAAGAGAAGTAGAGTTACCTAAACTTGTAAAGCAAGCTAAAGAGAGTGGAGAACAGTTGGATACTCAAAAGGTTAATGATATGGAAAATCTAATTAATAGATTTGAAAAGAAAATATATGATTTAAAAACTACAAGAATTATATCTATTCAAATGGCTCCACAAATTAGATTATTACAAAATAATGAAGCTGAACTTGCTGAAAAGATTCAAAGTTCAATAACTAATACAATACCATTATGGAAGAATCAAATGGTACTTGCGCTTGGAATTAATAATGCAAAGCAAGCATTAAAAACTCAACAGGCTGTGTCTAAATTGACTAATGATATGTTAGTTAAGAATAGTGAGACTTTAAAGCAAGGTTCTGTTGAAATAGCAGAAGAGAGTGAAAAAGCTATTGTTAATGTTGAAACATTACAAAAGACTAATCAAAATTTAATTGAAACATTAGATAAAGTAATAGAAATACATAAGAATGGAAGAATAAAGAGACAAGAAGCTGAAAAGACATTAGAAGAAATAGAAAAAGAATTAAAAGCAAAAATGTTGGAAATACAAGTAGATAAGAAGTAGGTTTATATGAATACGCGTAATTACTTTGAAGGTATTTATGATGATTTTTTTGGAGTAGAAAAAGAAAAAAGTAATGAAGAAATAAAAAAGGGAAGTCAGGAAGAAATGACTTCTCTCTTTGAAAAGATTAATAATCTGTATGTTACGGATGATTCTAAAAATCTACTTAAAAAAATTATTGAATACATGAGAAAATATGATGAAGGTATAGAAAAGAATTATATACCATTTAATATAATATTAGAAATTAATAATAGTGCTATTAAAAATGAAATAGTGGAAATATTATCTACATCTGCATTATATTTTTCATACATTGATAAAGATAAAAAAGAAATATCAATGTATGAATTAGATAATGATTTTAATTGTGGATTTATAATACTAAATTATTTAAATGGTATAAATTTAGAAGAAGATAAAAATATTAAAACATTCTTTCATAATTTAGAAGAACATTTAAAATTAAATTCTAAATCTATTATGCTAGTAAGTGGTACTAATGAAGAACTTACTAATTTCTTTTTGGGTAGAGAATCTATTAAGAATAAGTATTTTGAATTTAAATTAGTAGGAATAAATCCAGATGTACAAGATATATATGAATATGTTAATAATAAATTAGAATTAGATGATAATTTAAGAATAGAATTATTAGATTATATATCAAATACATATAATAAGGGATCTAATTATATTGAATATCAAAATGATTTGGTTAGATATATATCATTTAATAAAGAAATACCTAAGAAAGAAGAACCTAAGTCTTTAGAAGAAATATTTAAAGAATTGAATGAATTAGTAGGTTTATCTAAAGTTAAAAAAGTATTATATGAATTAGTTGATATGATTAAATTAAAAGAAAAGGCAGGTTCTACTTTAAAGATTAATGATATTAATTTACATATGATATTTTTAGGTAATCCTGGTACTGGTAAAACTACTATTGCTAGGATAATATCAAGTATTTTGTATAATCTTGGTTATGTGAAAGAAAATAAATTAATAGAAGTATCTAGTAAAGATTTAGTAGCAGAGTATGTTGGTCAAACTGCTCCTAAAACTATGTCAGTAATAGAGAAAAGTTTAAATGGAGTATTATTTATTGATGAAGCTTATACTTTAGCAGTAAAAGGTGATAATACATATAATAGTGAAGCAATAGCTACATTAATACAATGTATGGAAAATTATAGAGATAAATTAGTAGTTATATTTGCGGGTTATACAAAAGAAATGCAAGACTTTTTAAATTCAAATTCTGGAATTGCATCAAGAATAGGTTATACTTTAGAATTTGATGATTATACTACAGATGAGTTAAAGCAAATATTCTTAGGATTTATGAATAAAGCAGGATTTATAGTAAAAGATGATGCTTTGGAATATTTAGAAGAAATAATTAATAAATATAGAAATATGAAAAATTTTGGTAATGCAAGATTTATAAGAAATATATATGAAAAAACTATAGTAAAACATGCTTCTAATGTAAAAGATAAGAAGAGAAAAGATATATTAAAGACTATTACTAAAGAGGATATAAATATAGAGAATTTAATATTAGAATAAAAAGGTAACAATGTTACCTTTTTTTATAACTTACACACATAGTGCTTTCTTTTGTATCTTTTTTACCACAATTACTTATTTTAATACAGTTTAGTTTGCATTTTCCTAAACTGCAATCACAGTATTTACATGATTTAACTGTGCAATCTATATTGTCATTAACCATAAATACTCCTTTCATTATTATTATGTCCATTTTAATTATTGATATTCTATTTCTAAATGTTATAATAAATTGTAATGGAGGGTTTATGGATATAGTTAAGATTGATAATTTAATATTTAGATATAATGATAATTATGTGTTTGATAAATTCTCCTTAGATATAAAAGAAGGCGAATGGTTGTGCATTTCTGGCCCAAATGGGAGTGGGAAATCCACATTAATAAAAATCATTACTGGTTTATTAAAAACTGAATCTGGGGTATTTGTATGTGGTTTTAGAGTGAATCATAGAACTTTATTAAATATAAGAAAAAACATTGGAATAATATTTGATAATTTAGATAATTTATTTGTATGTGAAACAGTAGAAGACGATCTTGCATTTACATTAGAGAATCTATGCTATAAACCAGATGAAATAAGTAGAAAAATAAGAAAAATTGCTATAGAATTAAATATAACTAATTTATTAAATAAATCAATAGAAGAATTAAGTGGTGGAGAAAAAGCAAAAGTAGCTTTAGCAGTAGCATTGATACACAATCCAAAAATATTAATAATAGATGAGTCTTTATCTATGATAGATGAAGAGGAAAGAACAAATATATTACAAGTATTAAATAAAAAACATAAAGATGGTTTGACAATAATAAGTGTTATACATGATTTAAGGGAATCTTTTCTAGCAGATAGACTCATTATTCTTAATAATGGAGAAATAATGTTAGATGGTAAACCATTAAAAGTAATGGAATATGATAAGATTTTAAATAGATTAGGGATAGAGTTGCCTTTTGAAACTGAATTATCTATTAAATTAAAATTATATGGATTATTAGATGAAATAATACCTGACGTAGAAAAGATGGTGGATACATTATGGCAATAGTTTTAAAAAATGTATCATATAAACATAGTCCATATGATAAAGAATATTTTTTAAGTAATGTTAATTTAGAAATAGATGATAATAAAATATGTGGAATAATAGGTAAAAGTGGTTCTGGCAAAACAACATTATTAGAAATATTAGGTGGTATAAATAAACCTACTGATGGTGAAGTATTAATAAACTATGTTGACATAAATAAAGAAGATTATAGAAAAAATATTGGTATAGTATTTCAATTTCCAGAAGAACAATTTTTTGAAATAGATGTAAAAAGAGAAATAGAGTTTGCTGCAAAAAACTATCATGTAAAGAGAAAAAAATTAAAAGAAGTATTAAAAGTTGTTGGCTTAGAAGATAATATTTTGACTAGAAAATTAGATAGTTTAAGTAATGGCGAGAAAAGACTAATAGCAATAGCATCAGTATTAATATATAATCCTAAAGTAATATTATTTGATGAGCCTACTATAGGATTAGACTATAAAAACAAAAAAAAGATTATTAATCTAATTAAAGATTTGAAAAATAGATATGATAAAACAATAATAATAGTGAGTCATGATATAGACTTATTGTATTTAATGTGTGATGATTTAATAATACTTAGTAATGGTAAAATAATTTTATATGGTGATGTAGATTCCGTATTTAATGAAATTGATATACTTAAAAAGTATAATATACAAATACCTAGAATATTAAAATTTACTAATTATTTAAAAGATAAAAAAAACATAAGATTATTACCATGTAAAACAATTAATGATTTAATTAAGGAGGTGTATAGAAATGTATAACCTCACAAGATATTATAATGGTAATTCTGTAATACATAACATTAATCCATTATGTAAACTTATATGTATATTAATGTTTACTTTTCTAGTATTGATGACTAATAATATATTATTTTTATTGATACTAACAATACTTGTAGTTATATATATAGTATTAAGTGAAGTTCCAATAAAATTATATATAGATAATTTTAAATACATTTTACCATTTATATTATTTATATTAATTATTAATATATTAACAAGCAACGTACATTCATCTATTATATCAATAATGAAATTGGTATTATTTATACTTTATTCATCAGTAAATATATTTACTACTAAATCAAATGATTTAACATATGGATTAGAGAAATTATTATCACCACTACAAATAATTGGTATAAACACTTCTAGTCTAGCACTTACTATATCTTTAGCTGTTAGATTTATACCTACCATATTTAAACATGGACATAAAGTATACAAGTCTCAAATGAGTAGAGGATTAAGCTTTGAAGGTAGTTTAAAAGAGAAAATAGATAAATTGATGTCTTTAATAATACCCATCTTTAATATTTCATTAAAGAAAAGTGATGATATATCTAATGTGTTAGATATGAGATTATATGATTCTAATAGGAAAAGATCAAAATATAAGCTTGTTGGCTTTAAAAATATAGATCAAAATATTTTATTAATTCATATTTTTGTGTTAATATTGTTCTTAGTTGTAGAGGTGATTTTATGAGGTATTTAATAAATTTTTCATATGATGGTACACTATTCTATGGATATCAAAAACAGCCTAAACTAAGAACTGTTGAAGGGGAATTAGAAAAGGCATTAAAATTTATTAGTGGTGGAGAAGATATAATTATTCATTCATCAGGTAGAACTGATAGAGGAGTGCATGCAATTAATCAATATGCTCATTTTGATTTGAATAAAGATATAACATTATATAAACTTAAATGTGCACTAAATACCTATACGCCTAATGATATATATGTAAAGAGAGTAGAAATAGTAGATAATGAGTTTCATGCTAGATACAATGCAAAAAAGAAGACATATATTTATAAATTAAATACTAATGAATACAATCCATTAGAAAGAAATTATGTATACCAATATAATAAGAAATTAGATATAGATAAAATGAATATAGAAATAAAATATTTAATTGGTAAACATGATTATAGTTCTTTTGTAAACATGGAAGATAAGAAAGAATCATACGTAAGAACTATATATGATGCATATATAACTGAAAAAGATGGACTTGTTACTTTCACTTTTATTGGTGATGGATTTTTAAAATATCAAATAAGGAATATGGTTGGGGCATTGATAGAAGTAACTACTAAAAATAAAAGTATAAAAAAGATATTAGATTCTAAAGATAGAACTACTTTTGGTAAAATTGCACCTTCTGAGGGATTATATCTTTTAAATGTAGAGTATTAAAAAAAATTCACATTTGTGAATTTTTTTAATCTCTATCAAATAAATCTACTAATAAACCAATATTAACTAATCCAGCAATACCAACTAAACCATATACTATCATTGTGACTAAACTGCCAGCACCAAATAATGTTGCAACTAAGTCAAAATTAAACAATGCAATTAATCCCCAGTTCAATGCACCAATAATAGTAATAATTAATGCAATTATTTGTAATGTTTTCATATATCCTCCTTATTCACTTATTATAATTTCCATATTTTTAATAGTTATACATGAATATTTATAAATGATACCAATATAATTTATTGAAGAGGTGGAAAATGAAAAAAATAATAAGCATTTGTGCTATTTTGATGTTACTTACTGGATGTGGTAAAACCACAAAGAAGGATATATTGAAAGATATAAATAAAAAAATTAATTCTATGGATTCATATTATTTAGAAGGAGACATGGAAATAATTAATAATGAAGATGTATATAAATATGATATTAAAGTATCATATAAAGCAAAAGACTTTTACAAGGTAAGCTTAGAAAATGAATCAAATGGTCATGAGCAAATAATATTAAAAAATAATGAAGGTGTATTTGTACTTACTCCATCATTAAATAAAAGTTTTAAATTTGAAAGTGAGTGGCCATATAGTAATTCTCAAGTTTATTTATTAGGTTCTATATTAAAAGATATGAAGAATGATAAATCATTAGAATTTAAAGAAGAAAATGGTAGTTATGTATTTACGTCTAAAGTAAATTATCCAAATAATAGAATTTTAATTAAACAAAATATATATTTTGATAAAAGTTTAAACTTAGAAAAAGTAGATGTTTTAAATGAAAATGGAAATGCTGAAATAAAAATGATATTTAAGAAAATAGATACTAATCCTAAGTTTAATGATGAATATTTTTCATTAAATAAAAATATAGAGGTTTCTAAAATAGATGAAAGTATAAAATCTGTAACTAAAATAGATGATGCTGTCTTTCCTATGTATTTACCAGATAATACAACTTTAAAATCTAAAGATACTATAGCAAAGAATGATGGTGAAAGAATAATACTTACATTTGCAGGGGATAAGCCATTTGTTTTGGTAGAAGAAACAATAAGTATACCTGATGAAGTAGAAATAATTCCTACAGTAGGTGAACCAACAATGTTAATGGATACAATAGGTTTTTTATCTGAGGATTCAGTGTCTTGGATAAGTAATGGTATGCAATATTATATTACATCTAAAAAATTATCAGAAGAAGAAATGCTATCTGTAGCTAAGTCAATAAGCACAATACCAGTTATGAAATAGATATTGCTTCTATTTCTTTTTTGTTTTATAATTAGTTTGGTGATTGAAATGGCAAATAGAGCGCAAAGAAGAAAAACAAAGAAAAATTATGATGATGATTTTACCCAAAGTACTAAAACAACAATTATTATTATAGGTGTGGTTTTAGTTGTAATTTTGCTATTTTATTTATTAACAGTAGCAATAAATAATAAGAATAGGAAATTGAATACAACTGAAAAGGAAAAGACTGAAGCAACAATACAATATAAAGAAATACTAGCAGATAGTACTTTCGTTATGTTTCCTCATGAATATTATGTTTTATTCTATGATTTTGATGGACCTGAAGCAGTATATTTAGATTATTTATTTGATACATATGCATCTTTAGAAAACAAATATATATATAAAGTTGATTTAGGTAATGGTTTCAATAAAAAATTTGTTAGTAATGAAACTAATAGCAAAGCTTCAAAAGCTTCAGAACTAAAAGTTAAGGACGCTACATTGATGAAAGTTCAAGAAGGAAAGAATGTATTATATGTAGAGGGGTCATCACAAGTAATTGCTAATTCGTTAAAATAATATTAATAGATTGTAAGTTATTTACAATCTTTTATATTTTATTTGAGTAATTATGTAAAAAAATTTAAAACTTTGAATAATTATGATATAATTTATTATGATAGAGAGGTGTTGTATGTTTAAGGGCAATGGAAGATTAATAGATATTATACTTGTAGTATTTATTTCTACGTTTATAGGTATGCTTAGTGGTGGAGTAGCTATGTATTCTATTGATCATAAAATAGATAAGGCATATGATTATAGGCAAGTATCAAAAATAAAAGAAATTGATAATATGTATAATACTATAGTTAATGAGTATTATGATGAAGTTGATAAAGATAAGTTGGTAGAAGGAGCTGTATCTGGGATGTTGTCTGTACTAGATGAACATACTTCTTATATGAATCAAAAGGCAGCAAATAATTTTAATAATAAGATAACAGGAGAATATTATGGTGTTGGTCTTGAAGTATTAACATTAAATGATACAGGCATTTTAGTTGTAAATGTAATTAAAGATTCACCTGCTTATAATGCAGGAATAAAAGCAAATGATATAATAACCAAAGTAAATGATGAAAGCTTGAAGGAAAATGATGCTTCATTCTTTACTAGATTGGTATCTAAAAGTAAAGATGAAATTAAATTGTTAGTTTCTAGAGATGGAAGGGAATTAGATTTTAGTATTGTTCCAGAAAAAGTTGTTATTCCGTCTGTGTCAACAAATATATTTGATACATCAGGTAAAAAGATAGGTTATATAAAGATATCTATATTTGCAGCTAATACGGTTAAACAGTTTTCTGAGAAATTGAATAAATTAGAAGAAAATGGTATTGATGCTCTTGTTATAGATGTTAGAGACAATGCAGGAGGATACTTATCTAGTGCTACAAGCATATTAGAATTGTTTATGAATAAAGGAGATGTTTTGTATAGTACTGAATCAAAAACTTCTACAATTGATAGAAAAGATGAAACAGATGAAAATAGAAATTATAAAGTTGCTGTGCTAATAAATAATGCTAGTGCATCTGCTTCTGAAATATTGGCTGCTTGTTTTAAAGAAAACAAGAATTCAGAAATTATAGGTGTTACTTCATATGGTAAGGGTACGGTTCAAGAAACAATAGATGTTTTAGATGGTAGTAAAGCTAAACTTACTACAAAGAAATGGTTGACGCCTAATGGAAATTGGATAAATGAAGTTGGTATAACTCCTACTATAGTAGCAAAACAATCAGAAGTATATTTAAAGAATCCGACATTTGATAATGATAATCAATTAGAAGTGGCTATTAAATCTTTATTAAAATAGAAAGCAGGTAACTGCTTTTTATTTTATAGGTTTATTTTTTTAAATAAAAAAGTTATAATGTTATTGAGGAGATATTTATGGATAATATAAAAAAAGGAGATATATTAAAAATTCAATGTTATAAACATAATGGCCAAATATATAGAAACTGGGATGAGACATTAGTCATAGAAGTAAATGATAATTATATTGTATGTGCCAACAATAGGGTAAAGGTAACTGAAATAGATGGTAGAAAGTGGACTACTAAAGAACCTGCAATCTTATTCTTTTATAAAAATAAATGGTTCAATATAATATCACAATTTAAAAAGAATGGCATATACTATTATTGTAATATAGCCAGTCCATATGTAATAGAGGATAATACAATTAAGTATATTGATTATGATTTAGATTTAAGAGTTTTCCCTGATGGAACTTTTAGAGTTCTAGATAAGGGTGAATATGAATATCATAAAGAGAAGATGCATTATAGTGATGAAATAGATAAAATTGTAAATACTGAGTTAAATAATTTGATAAATATATACAAAGAAAAACAAGGCCCATTTGATTATGATTATTTGAAAAAGTATTATGATATGTATATATCTATGTCAAAAAAAGTAGAAAAAATATAAAAAAATAAAAAAATTGCTAGACATTTATTATTTCTGTGCTATAATGAATTATGCAACCAGAAGAAAACCCAATTATTATTGGTGTTAATGTCAAAAAAACAATTTTTTTAAAAAAATTAAAAAAAGTTGTTGACATTGGTTGAGTTATTTGATATATTATACGTGCACTTTGAAAAAAGAGCGCAAAGAATGATCTTTGAAAACTGAGCAAAACGTCAATTTGAGTAGCTAGGAAAAAACAAACTATTTAAATTAAATTATGAATATAATTTATTTTTTTTTGAGAGTTTGATCCTGGCTCAGGATTAACGCTGGCGGCATGCCTAAGACATGCAAGTCGTACGAGGAGACCCATTGAAGTTGGAGTGCTTGCACAAAGATAGATTTGGATTCTCTCCTAGTGGCGGACGGGTGAGTAACACGTGGGTAATCTGCCTTTAAGTTGGGGACAACAGTTGGAAACGACTGCTAATACCGAATATGATGAAGAAATGATTTTTCTGTATTGAAAGATGCCTTTAAAGCATCGCTTAAAGATGAGCCTGCGGCGTATTAGCTTGTTGGTAGGGTAACGGCCTACCAAGGCAATGATGCGTAGCCGAACTGAGAGGTTGATCGGCCACATTGGGACTGAGAC
>JAFRQS010000024.1 GCA_017428495.1 Bacilli bacterium
ACGATACTATTATGAGTGATAGTAAGTATTTATCTCAGATTGCTATAATACAAAGAAGATTTAAAGAAATTAAAGCTGTATATTCAAATGTTACATTAACCTTAGATTTAGCATTAAGCTATATTACTAATAATCGTTATGAACAAGTAAATCCAGGAAATGAAAGAGTCACTACTACTGCTGCTATACAAGGGTATTCTCAAGAAGATTTTGAAACACTTCAAAAAATATACAATTATGGAAAGCAAAGAGTATTTAGTAGTATTCCAAGAATTGAATCGAATGGATTTGTGGAACTTAAAACTGGAAAATATCATTATGAAATGTTAAGATTAGATGATCCAAGGGCAATGTCAATTGGTTATGAAAGTGATTGTTGCCAAAGATTAGGTGAGCCTGCTGAAATGTGTATGCAACATAGTATGGTAGATAAAAATGGTAGAGTATTTGTAATAACAAATGAACTTGGAGAAGTGGTTGCACAAAGTTGGGTATGGAGAAATAAAGATGTATTATGTTTTGATAATATAGAAATACCAGATCAAAAAATGTGGGATCATGGTGTTCCAAGAGGTAGTGAAGATTCTGGAATTAGAAACGAATTTACAGATGATATATTAGATATATATAAAATGGCTGCTCATGAATTAATTGAGGAAGATGAAAAAGAATATAAAGAATTATTAGAAAGTGGAAAGATAACTCAAGAACAATATGATGGATTAAGACTTAAAAAGATATCAACTGGAGAAGGATATAGTAATATTATAGGATCTTTAAAAACATTACCGGTAGATAAAGGAACACTTTCAAGGCCTTTGCCATTTGCAGCTCCTGTAGAATTAAATAGAGGACTATATATAAGTGATTCAAGAAAACAATATATAATTGAAGAAAGAGAAGGTAGAAAGAAATATAGTGGTGAAACACTAACATTATATTCAGATACATACATTGAATATGATGATACTAATTTTACTGAAAAAGAATTGCTTACTCTTGAAAAATTAGAAGGTGTAACAAAAGAAGAATATGATTATCTGGATACATCAGTCAATATGAATACCGATAGAACTAAACTTGTTAGTGCAATAGCAAAAAATTATTGGTTACATCCAGAAACGACGCGAATAATATTACATCCAAATTTTGCAATAATATATGATACATATGGAGATAAAGTAATAATAGGAGATTTATTGTTTAATACAAAAATAGATAATTATGATCAACAAATGGATATAACAGATAAAGTAATAATGCAAATAAGACTGGCAATAAATCAAATATCAAACGGAAAACAAATAGTATTACAAGACCTAAGTGAGAAACAACAACAGATGTATGAAAAAGTAATGGGATTAAGAGATGAAATGGATATAGAAAGAGGTGTTGGACATGCAAGATAATATTAATAAAGTAATAGCTAATGCATTAGTAGTGAAAAAGGATAATCTAGCAAATAATATTAAGAAGATTATTGAAAGTATTCATGAAGTAATAAAAAATAGTAAAGATTTAATAGAACAAACATGTGAAGTAGACATCAACAATGGAAAT
>JAFRQS010000025.1 GCA_017428495.1 Bacilli bacterium
TCTGTACAATTAAAGTATACGTAGTTGTTTGGATTACTTCCTTGATATCTTAATTCTGTTCCATTTGTTTGTATTAATCCTTCACTATTTGTTCCATTATTGTATTTTTGTGTTAAATATTCTACTGCATCTGTGTATCCTTCTAATGGTTCTATTTTTGTACAATTCATATTTTCTCTTGTTCCACTACATTTTATATTACTAAATTTTCCATTATTTGTTCCTTTTAATTTTACTGTAGCTATTCCATCAGAGTTATAAGTTATAGAACAAGATGCATAATTATCATATAGTTTTGCTACATCACTACATGGTATACTTGTTGCGTTATAATTTTGATTTACTGCTTGTTGTGCTAGATAATCTTTCTCTGCATTTGTTGCTATTAGTTTTGCACTATCTTCCATAGATTTTAATCTTGTTTTTTTTATTGTATTCATTATTTGTGGTACTGCAATTATTAATATTACTGCTAATATTACTATTACTGCTAATAACTCTACTAACGTAAATCCTTTTCTATTCTTCATATATTACTCCTATTCTTACTTTTATTATACCATCTATTTAAAGTGTTTGACAAGTATTTATTAATGAAAAAAAATATATAAATTAATTACAATTTATATACTATTTAATTGATTTTATATTCGATACTATTTTAAATATTATGAATACCAATAGATTAATAATTACTATTGTAGATCCTGTAGGTGTATTTAGAATGTATGAACTAATAAGACCAATTATAAATGATATCGTTGATATTATTATACTTGATATTACTACACTCTTAAATTTTTTATATATCATCATAGACGTTAATGTAGGGAATATTATTAAACTAGATATTAATAATGAACCCATAAGTCTCATGCCAAGTACTACTACAATTGAACATAATACTGCAAATAATATATTATATAAATTAGTATTTATACCTATACTTTTTGCAAATTTTTCATCAAATGTAATAGCAAATATTTTATTATATGAAAAGATATATAAACTAATTACAAATATAGATAATATTATACTTATTATTATATCTATATTACTAATTGATAATATACTACCAAATAAATAATTATTTATATCTGTGTTTACTCCTGTTATAGATACTGTAAACGTTCCTATTGCAAGAGAACTAGATGATAATAAAGCTATTAATGAATCTCCATGTAATTTACTATTTTCATTTAATCTCAATATTAAAAATGATGACAGTATTACTATTGGTAGTGCAAAATATATTGGAGTAAAATTAAGTACTGAAGCTATAGCAAATGCTCCAAATCCTACATGTGATAGTCCATCTCCTATCATAGAATTTCTTCTTAAAACTAAAGATACTCCTATAAGTGATGCACATAAAGAAATAAGTATTCCAACAATAAATGCTTTTATTATAAAAGAATATGAAAACATTTCTATAATATTACTCATGATGCACTCTCCTTACAAATTCTTTAGTAGTTCCAAAGAATATTTCATCTTCCCTTAATGACAATATTTTATTACCAATCAAATTATCATGATCTAAATCATGTGTAATCATTATAATTGTTATATTATTTTTTTTATTCAAATTTATCACTGTTTCATATAAATCTTTTTTTGATTTACTATCTAAATTATTAGAAGGTTCATCAAGTATCAATAATTTAGATGTTGCGCATAAACTTCTTGCTAATAATACCTTTTGTCTTTCTCCACCAGATAAATCGCAAAAATTCTTATCTTTTAATTTTTCAATACCTAGTAATTTCATATTAGATAATACTAAATCTTTTTCTTTTTTTGTATAAAAAGATTTAGTCAAAGTATTTAATGTACCAGATAAAACTATTTCATAAACTGATGCTGGGAAATTTTTATCTACTAATGTTTCTTGCGGCATATAACCAATAAAATTTTGTTTTAAATTATTATATATAACTTTACCACTAATTGGTTTTATAAGTCCTAAAATCCCTTTTATTAGTGTTGATTTTCCACTACCATTAGGTCCTACTACACATATAAAGTCTCCATCATCAATACTCATATTAATACTTTTTAATACAATATGGTTATCATATCCAAGTGTTAAATTCTTTAATTCTATTAAATTCATAACAACGCTTCCTTTAATACTTCTATATTTTTTTTCATTATGTCTATATATGTAATACCACTATTAAAATCATCCATAGTAATATTATGTGCACTATTATATTCTAAAACTTTAGTATTAGTCTCTTTTCCTATAGTATTTGCTATTTTACCATTAGATAATTCTACTTTAAATATTACAGGTATATCATCTTCTTTTACTTTATTAATTAAAAATGCAATAGTTTTAGCGCTCGCCTCTGTTTCATGAGAGCATCCTTTAAATGCAGCATAATAATCTATATTATATTCATCAGTAAAATACTTAATTGGAAATCTATCTCCAAATATTATTTCCTTTCTATTACTCATAGCTACTATATTTCTTATTTCGCTATCAATACTATATAGTTCTTTTATATATTCATTCGCATTCTTTTCATATAATTCTTTATTAATACTATCTATAGATATTATTTCATCTTTCAATTTATTAATAATTTTAATAACGTTTATTGGACTAGTCCATACATGTTCATCATATTCGACCTCATTATCACCTTCCATACCTTCTTTTAATTCTTCATTTGTTAAATCTACCAAATCCATAAGTTTAATAGTTTTATCTTTATTCATATCTTTCAATAGATTAGATACCCATTCATCAGAATCTCCGCCAACATAAACAAACAAATTACTACTCTCTATATTTATTATATCTTTTGGAGTTGGTTCAAAATGATGTATTTCAACACCCGGTTTAATAAGCATTTTAACCTCAATATTACTATCTTTTGTTATTGCTCTTACAAAATCATATCCTGGAAAACTAGTAGAAATAATAGTTATATTATCTTTGCTATTATTACTACTACAACCACTTAAACAAATTAAAACTAGAAATAATCCCAATATTTTTTTCATCTAATCACCACATTTATCACATATACCATTTATTATGATATGATCTTTATTTAATTTAAATTTATGATTATTCAATATATGATTTTTCAATTCACTAATACAATCACAATCTATATGAATTATATCTCCACATTTTTCACATTTTAAATAAAAGTGATTATCTTCATCACATTTTTCCAAATATTGATAATATGTAATATTATCCTTACCAATATATTTGTTTATACTATTATTTTCTACCAATTTATCTATTAATCTATATATAGTAGTAAGTCCAACTTCAGGTATTTCAGTATGAATATCTTTTATAGTAAATTCATGTTCTTTTTTCATAATAATATCTAATATCTTATCTTTTTGCTTAGTATTATATGTCATAATTCCTCCAAATTGAAAATCATTTTCATTTTTATTATACTCTAATTTAAAAAAAAAGCAAATAAATTGCTTTTTTAATCTATATCTATAAGTTCATATTCTCTTGAACCTAATCCTAAACTTTCTGCATATGGAAGTATTTCTCTTCCTTGTTGTCTATCTATTCTTGCTTTTAATTTTTGGGAACCAGGATCATTACTATTCCATATCATATCTATAAATGCTTGATCATTTGCAACTGGATCTAAACTTGCTACTATACCCAAATCACCCATTACAGGATCTCCTTGATGTGCATCACAATCACAATCAACAGATAATGCATTCATTACTGTTATATAAACTATTTGTTTGTTATTTTCCTTTAAATAGTCAGCCACTGCCGTTGCAGCTTCAGCCATTGATTCAATAAATTCAATTTGTTCATAAGGTCTTCCCCATGCTGTATCAGGATTCTCGTCTTGACCACAACTGTGAATATAAGCTTTACCATTTCTTGATGCTATTCCTATTGACTGATTCTTCAAATTAGCACCAAATCCTCCCATAGCATGACCTTTACCATGTGCAAGATTAACTATTGAATCATAATTCTTAAAATTCTCACCAATTATATCATATTTCAAATGTTTACCATTTTTAACTGGTATTTTAAATTCACCATTCCCATCCATAATATCTACATCTGCAAATGATGTGAATCCGTGCTTTTCAGCAACCTTCATATGATCTTCTTTATTATTTCTAGCACCAGGATATGCAGTATTACATTCTAATATAGTACCATTTAATTTTTTAACAAATGGTCCAATTAAATCTGCTTTTAAATATCCTTTAGCACCATCTTCACCTGTTGATACTTTAACACCTATTTTTCCTTTTAATTCTACTCCTAACTTATCATATATTTTAATTAAAGATTCTGGAGTTATCTCCTTTGTAAAATATACTATTGGCTTTTCCATCTTATCACCTCTATTAAAATTATACCAAATATTTTTATTATTTCAATCAATTAGTGTTATAATCATATTATGAAGAAGTATAGAGATTTTTTTATTTTAATTATTTTTACAATGGGTTCTCAAGCATTAATATATTTTTTAATTAAAAGTGTTATTAATAATTATAATACTATTAATTCTGTTATTGATATTCCATTAGTAAAATCATTTGTATATTTTTATGATTCATGGTATCCATTCATAATTATTTGTGCGTTTTTAATATATAAACATAACAAAAATTTATTTTATTATTATATACCATCATTACTATTATGCGCACTATTCGCTCAAATAACATTTATATTATATCCGAGTATTATAGTTAGACCAACTATTGAAGTAAAAAATATTACTGATTGGATATTAGATTTTACTTATAGAACAGATACGCCTGCTATAAATTGCTTACCTTCTGTACATTGCATTTATTGTTTTATTACTGGTTTTTACATTATGAAGAGTAATATTAATAAGAAATATTTATTCATTGTTTATTTAATGCTTATAGTACTATCTACGCTATTTATTCATCAACACATATTAGAAGATGTTTTATTAGCATTAATATACTCAGCTATTGGAATATCAACAGTTTATAAGTTTAAATTAAATGACATAATTAATAAATTAATGACAAAAAAGACTCCATAAGGAGTTTTTTTATATATTTATTTTTTTATTCTTATAGGATATCTACCTGTAAAGCATCCTTTACATATGCTTAAATTATTTACTAATTCTGATAATCTATCAACTCTTAAGTATTCCAAACTATCTGCACCAAGAATTTTACATATATCTTTTTTATTATAATTAAATGCTATTAACTCTTCCCTTTTAGGAACATCTATTCCAAAATAACAAGGCCACATAAATGGTGGAGAACTAATGCGAATATGAACTTCTTTGGCTCCTGCATCTCTTAAGAGTGTTATTATTTCTTTACTTGTAGTGCCTCTTACTATTGAATCATCTATTAAAACTATTCTTTTGTCTCTTACCACTTCTTTTAATACATTTAGTTTTAACTTTACAGCTATGTTTCTTTCATTTTGATCAGGCTTTATAAACGTTCTGCCGATATAACTATTCTTTACAAATGCTTCTGCAAATGGAATATTTGCTATTCTAGCATACCCCTTAGCAGCAGTATTTCCAGAATTAGGAACTCCTATAACTAAGTCTGCTTCTACCGGAAAATCTTCTGCCAGAAACTCTCCTGATTTAATACGTGCATTATAGACACTTACACTATCTATATAACTATCTTCTTTAGCAAAGTATATGTATTCAAATATGCATCTTCCTCTTCGATTATTAGTAATACAATTTCTTTTATCTGATAATATACCTTTACTTGTAATTGTTACAATTTCACCCGGCTCTACATCTCTAATAAATGTCGCATCTATAGAATCCAATGCACAAGTTTCACTTGACAATATATATGTATTATCCTTCTTACCTATACATAATGGCTTGAAACCATGAGGATCTCTAACACCTATTAATTTTTTAGGTGAAACCAAAATCAAAGAATATGCTCCCTTTATAATTTTCATCACTTTTGAGACAGCATCCTCTATACTTTTTGTTTTAACCCTTTCCTTTGCAATATAATATGCAATAATTTCAGAATCTATTGTAGTATGAAAAATAGCACCATTTCTTTGCAATTTTTCTTTTAATTCCTCAGTATTTATTAAATTACCATTATGCGCTAATGCTAATGTACCTTTTATATATTTCAATGCTAATGGTTGAGCATTTTCTTTAATACTTTCTCCGATTGTAGAATATCTAACATGTCCAACCCCTAAATCCCCGTTTAATTCTAATATTCTTTCTTTATTAAAAACTTGACTTACAAGCCCCATATCTTTATAGCATAAAATATTCTTTATATCTTTTTTAGTATTACTAACAGCAATACCACAACTTTCTTGGCCTCGATGTTGTAGTGCTAATAAGCCATAATATATCACACTGCTTATGTTTTTACCATCAAGATTATATGCACCAAATACGCCACATGCTTCTTTTAACTTTTTCATTCTATTTTTCCTTTTTTGTAATTCGTCTAAGTACCTTACTATATCCTTTACCTACATCCCCCAAATCTTTACGAAAAAGATCTTTATCTAAAATCTCTCCTGTTTCAATATCAATTAATCTACATGTATCAGGAGAAATCTCATCACATAATACTATTTGATCTGATGAAATTCTTCCATATTCCACTTTAAAATCAACAAGTTTAATTCCTAGTTCATAATAAAATTTAGACAATAAAAGGCCTGTACGCGCTGTATAATAGTCAATTAAATTCAATTCTCTTTCATTCTTAATTAATGTCTTTTCTGGAATTGCCAAAATTGTTTTTCTATCAATTATTGGATCACCATACAAATCAGATTTATATGTATATTCAATAAGTGGTTCACTAAATTTCTTCCCCTCAAGCCCATAACGTTTAGAAAAACTTCCTGCAGCATATAGTCTACATATTACTTCAAGTGGAATCATCTGTGCTGCTCTAACAATTTTTGAAGCCTCATTACTACCTTCACATACAAAATGTGTAGGTATACCATTTTCTTCTAAATATTTAAATATTGTTGAAGAAATTTTATTGTTTAAAACTCCTTTTCCTAATATTATATCTCTTTTTGCACCATTACCAGCTAAAATTCTATCAGATGATTCTAATTCTAAATAATCTGGGTAATTAGTAGCATATACATTATTTGCTTTGCCACTATGAATTAGTCCTTGCCTTATAAAATCCCTTTCCATTTTATCTCTCCCTTTTTATCAGCTAATTATTCTCGACAATCATTTCACATAAACCTATATAATCTCTAGGTTTTAAATTTAATAATACTTTTTTATCCTTTTCATTAATATCTAATTTATTAACAAAATTAGTAATATCTTCTTTAGTTATAGTTTTACCTCTAGACAATTCTTTTAATAATTCATACGCATTATCTATCTTATTCTTTCTTAATATTGTTTGTATTGCTTCAGTTAATACCTCATAATGACTATCTAGTTCAGTATTTAAGTATTCTTCATTAACTTCTATTTTATTTAAACCTATAATAGTTTCTTTAATACTAATCAAACTATGAGAGAAAATCACTCCAAGATTTCTCATTTTACTAGAATCAGATAAATCTCTTTGCATTCTAGATATTGATAAATTATTAACCAATGCATCTATTAACCCATTACTAATCTCTATATTAGCCATAGAGTTTTCATGATTAATTGGATTTACTTTATGTGGCATTACACTAGAGCCAACTTCATTTTTATTTGCTTTTTCATGAAAGTAATTCTTACTTATATATAGCCACATATCACTATTTAAATCTTTAATAATATTATTAAGTATTTTTAAATAACTTAATAATACACATACAAAATCATGAGACTCTATTTGAGTGGTTAAAGGATTATACTCTAATCCAAGAGTTTCAATAAATTTTTTAGTTTCTTTTATCCAATCAACCTCTGGATATGCAACAATATGACAATTATAATTACCAACTGCACCACTAAATTTACTTCTAAGTTTTACTTCTTTTATTAATTTTAATATACTACTTAATCTATAAGAAAATACTTTTAATTCTTTACCAACTGTTGTAGGTGTTGCTATTTGACCATGGGTATGTCCAAGCATGGGAATACTTTTATATTCATCACTTAATTTATCTATCTTAGTTATTAATTCATTTACATTATCAAAATATACATTATTTAAAGCTTCATTAATCATTAAATTATAACTTGTATTATTAATATCTTCACTAGTAAGAGTAATATGAATGAAAGGTATTAATCTACCAAGATTTATCTCTTTAAACTTTTCTTGTATATAATATTCAATTGATTTAACATCATGCTTAGTTTTACTTTCAATTTCTTTTATTCTTAAAGCTTCATTAATATTAAAATCATTAAAAATACAATCTATTTTTTTTATTTCATCAGCACTTAGTTTTTCATCTATTATTTTTTCTTCAACAATAAATTTTAGCCATGATAGTTCTATAAATAATCTATACTTAATTAATGCATATTCACTAAAATAATTTTCAAAATCTTTTACCTTTTGCTTATATCTTCCATCTATAACTGAAATATTTAATAACTCACTCATCTAACTATTATTTCCTCTCTACCAGCTCCTACACCTATAAACTTGACTGGAATTTCTGTTAATTCTTCTATTCTATTAATATACTTTTGCGCATTTATTGGAAGTTCTTCAAACTTTCTACATTTACTTATATCACCAAAGTTACCTTCAAATTCTTCATATATGGGTTTGCAATTTGATAAAAATTCTATGTTTGTTGTAAAATCAGTTGTTTTCTTTTTCTTATATTCATATGCAACACACATTTTTATCTTATCAAATTTACCAATTGTGTCTAAATGATTAACGCATAAGCCCGTAAGGCCGTTTATCATACAAGCATAGCTTAGTGCAACTGTATCCAACCACCCACATCTTCGTGGCCTTTTGGTAGTAACACCATATTCATGACCTAATTCTCTTATTTTATCACCCGTGGCATCCAATAATTCAGTAACAAATGGACCAGCTCCTACTCTTGAAGAATATGCTTTAATTACTCCATATACTTCACCAATATATTTTGCACCAATTCCTGTTCCTGTTATTGCTCCTCCTATAGTAGGATTACTTGATGTAACGAATGGATAACTACCAAAGTCAATATCTAGTAAAGACGCTTGAGCTCCTTCACATAATATTTTTTCATTATTTTTAACTGCTTTATGTAACATTGTGATAGTATCACATACATATGGCTTTAAAATTTTTGCATACTCCTTATATTCTTTATATATATCATCAAATTTTATTTTTGGTTTCTTATATGCTTTTAATATAATATTTTTACTTCTTATATTTTCCCTCAATAAATCTTTAAATCTTCTACTTATAAAATCCTCCATTCTTATACCAGAACGTTCATATTTATCACAATATGCAGGACCTATACCTCTTTTTGTAGTACCAAGTTTATTACCCCTTGCCTCTTCTAATGTTTCATCTAAAAGGATGTGATATGGTAATATTACATGTGCTTTCTCACTAATATATAAATTATTTACCTTATATCCCTTCTCTTTTAAATTATTAATTTCTTCAATAAGCACTTTAGGATCTATTACCACTCCATTACCAAGTATAGCCTTAACATTATCATATAGTATCCCACTTGGTAATAAATGAAACGCAAATTTTACTCCATTTACTTCTACAGAATGTCCCGCATTATTTCCACCTGAATATCTAACAGCATATTTATTATCAGCAGATAAATAATCTATTACTTTTCCTTTTCCTTCATCTCCGTAAAATGCCCCCAAAACTACTGTTACGTTTTTCATAAAAACTTACCTCCATTATATATTTTAAAAGTATTTTTTATGAATTTATAGACTATTTTTTTCACAAATAGTATAATATGATTGGTTGTGTACAATATAGAGAAATTTGTATTTTTTTTTATACGTTAAAACAAATAAAAACTCGAATTAATCATTCGAGTTTTTTTTAAATTATAGATGCCTAAATTCTCCAAAGTTAAATGTCTTTCCTGCTGCATTTGTTATTTTATATATATTATTAGTCTTTGTATCATTAGCTTTATTATTATCCATAGTTACAGAATGCTCTTCTAATTCAAGTATATCAAGTGAATTATTTAAAACTTTTTTACCATTTGAATCAGTTTTATACATTGCTGAAGTAGGTGTTAAGTAAGTAATATTGCCATCCTTTATTGAATTAAAAACAATGTCTCCACTATGATTTCTATATTTTTCAACATCTGGCCCTGTCATGTTAATATCATGTATAACGTCAGCTATAAATTCTCCCAATAATTTACCATCATCTGTAGTTATCATAAGACTTGCTTGATTTTTATCTGCTATACCAGCAGGAAAAGAAATAACAGCGTACTCTTTATCCTTACCCTTATGTGTTGAAGAAGTAAAATCCCACTCAAAGAATTCATAATTAACTCCGGCATCTTCCTCTTCATCAAATGTTTTTAACATCTCTATACCATATCCTTCAAGATGATAAATTGCATCTCTTACACAATTAAGTCCAAGAGCATCATTACCTACATAAATATTATAATAAATGTAATATGGACCATTTGCTTGTTGTTTTGAACTTCCAGATGTTTGTACTCTTATAACTATATCATTTCCATTAACTGCAAGATAATTATTTTCAAGTCCTAATGGAAGATCATTAAGATATGCTCCTTTAACTTCTGATATAGATATTGAATCCCCAGTTGATTGAGTCTTATTATCCGTTGTAGTTGCACTATCTTTCTTTGTATCTTCAACTACAGTATTTGTATTATTCTCTTCATTTGGTTGAGAGTTTTCAACTGGTTTCTTACCACATCCAACCAAAGTAAAGCACATAATAATTGCTAAAAAACCTACCAAAAATTTATTTTTCATTAAAATTCCTCCTTATACAAGTATTATATCATACAAATTTTAATATTCACCATACATAATTTCTAACTATTCATATTATACTAGGCATATAAAAACTCGAACAATGTGTTCGAGTTATTCTCATGGTAGCGAGAGGGGGATTCGAACCCTCGACCCACCGGGTATGAAAAAAAAGCTCAAAATTCAATTATTACTTAAAATTTACCACTTTCCCTTATTTTACTAGGAATATTGAATATTCTAAAATCAAAGTAAGTAAAAGTAAATCTAAATAAATTTAAGTAAATTGAATTATTTTTTTATAAAAAATCCCTAAAATTTCCCTAAAAATTTTTTTAGCATTTTATAACACACTTGCTACCAAATCAAAGAACAGTTGTCTTTTTTGACAATATAATTTTAATTTATTTTTTTAATTATGTCAAATATTTACCTAATCATAATATCTTAATCTTCCGAACTAATTAATAAATTGTAATTTAGCGAATAGTAACTTAATTTTCTTTTTTATTAAACATATGGCGTACTTTATCTATTCGATTATTTGGTCTACGTGATTGAATAACTGGTTCACAAGTAGCAATTTGATAATCTTTTAATTCTGTCAA